>PMYY01000199.1 GCA_003170655.1 Nitrospiraceae bacterium | reverse complement strand
ATCGGCATCGCGGGAATGGACCGTCTTATTCAGGCCAACGTAATTGCCATGTCAGGCCGCGCGGTCGAAGCGGCGGGCGACGTGGACGTGCTCCTCCTGGACAAGACTGGCACTATAACCCTCGGCAACAGGCAGGCCACAGCTTTCATCACTGCTCCCGGAGTCGATGCACAAACACTTGCGGATGCNNCTGGCAAAGGAGAAATACGGACTTCGTGAACGGGACATTCATGCGCTCGGTGCGAAGTTTATCCCCTTCTCGGCCCACACGCGTATGAGCGGCGTAGATATGGACGGTCGCGAGATAAGAAAGGGCGCCCCGGATGCGGTAGAAGATTACGTTAAGAACAAGGGCGGAAACTTCCCAGCTGATATCAAAGCGGTCGTCGAGGAAGTTGCTCGCACAGGCGCAACTCCGCTGGTAGTTGCCGAGGGCAATAAGGTGCTCGGCGTTATCCGTCTGAGCGATATCGTAAAGGGAGGCATTAAGGAGCGGTTTGCTGAACTCAGGAAGATGGGGATAACCACAGTCATGATTACCGGCGACAATCCGCTTACAGCTGCCGCGATTGCAGCGGAAGCTGGGGTCGACGACTTTCTGGCTCAGGCCACACCGGAGACTAAACTGCAACTGATTCGGAAGCACCAGACGGGCGGGAAACTGGTAGCAATGACCGGAGACGGAACGAATGACGCCCCTGCGCTGGCGCAGGCTGATGTCGCAGTCGCTATGAACACGGGTACTCAGGCGGCAAAGGAAGCTGGCAACATGGTCGACCTTGACTCCAATCCAACGAAGCTGATAGAGATTGTCGAGATCGGAAAGCAACTATTGATGACGCGCGGCACACTTACGACATTCAGCATCGCAAATGATGTCGCAAAATACTTTGCGATCCTGCCTGCTGCGTTCATCGTCATTTATCCGCAGCTCGCCGCGCTCAATATTATGGGACTCTCGACACCGCATAGCGCCATATTGTCGGCGGTCATATTCAACGCGTTGATAATCATCGCCCTGATCCCCCTGGCCCTGCGCGGGGTCTCGTATCGGCCCCTTGGTGCAGCAGTCGTGTTGCGCAACAACTTACTTATTTACGGTCTTGGGGGCCTGATTGTGCCTTTCATCGGCATCAAATTGATCGATATGATCATAACCTTTTTGAATCTGGCGTGAGGTGACGGATATGTTGAAAATGATAAGAACAGTAATAGTCTCGCTCTTTGTATTTACGATATTGACGGGGGTCCTATATCCCCTCGTGGTGACCGGCATCGCGCAGCTGATCTTTCCGGATCAGGCCAACGGTAGCCTTCTGGTGAAAGACGGGAAGCCCGCGGGTTCTTCTCTCATCGGACAGCCATTCGATGATCCAAAGTATTTCTGGGGAAGGCTTTCTG
Organism: Nitrospiraceae bacterium; assembly: GCA_003170655.1. Lineage (GTDB taxonomy): Bacteria > Nitrospirota > Thermodesulfovibrionia > Thermodesulfovibrionales > Dissulfurispiraceae > Fen-1308. The sequence continues at coordinate 2,634 of PMYY01000199.1, read as the reverse complement.
CAACCTCGCCATTCCCGTACAATTCTACTTCTTCGTCTGGGTCCAATCTGGCTGAAACGAATCCCGACCTTGTGAAAAATGTGCAGGGACGGATAGACGCTTTGAAGGCCGCAGACCCGGAGGCAGGGAAACAGATTCCTGTCGACCTGGCAACTTCGTCGGCAAGCGGGCTGGACCCTCATATCAGCCCGACTGCCGCAGATTATCAGGTGAAGCGCATCGCGAAGGCGCGCGGGTTGGATGAATCAAAGGTACGTGCCCTTGTCTCAAAATATACAGAAGGCCGTCAATTAGGGATACTCGGCGAACCTACGGTAAATGTCCTTAAGCTGAATCTGGCGGTGGATGCTCTTGGCAGCAAATAGAATATGAAATGACGATAACGAAAAGGGGAGGGAGGAATTGTGAGATTAAAAATATTGAGGGTATGCGCGGGGGTGTTCCTTTTGTTAGCAATAAGCATTCCCTCGATGAGTCCAGCTGTTTCCTACCAGCCCCCTTTTCGTCTTAGCCCTGACAGCGGATCAGTGGTTGTCAAGGGCGGCAGCGTATACCTGTTCCATAGCGGGACACGCGATATTACGGGCACGGTTCGCAGCGGGGATATCTTTATCGTATATCGAATGAGTCCTTCATGCATCATGTATGAAGTCGGCAAAGTCCGATTTGTGAACTTTCACGGAGATACATATATGGAAGCCGAGGTCATCGAGGGTGAACTCAAGGCAGGTGATATAGCTAAAAAGGGAAGTATATCGTGTCTCATCGTCTCGATGGAACCCTGTGCCAGATAGAATTGCTACCGGGTTATTAAATGCTTGAAAATAAGTAAGGACGGATAAGAATAATGGAAGAGCGACGACCTGATCCAGACCTATTGCTCGATCAGATGCGTATGGAGACCGAGCGCAACCGCGAAGGGCAGCTGAAAATATTCTTCGGCGCAGCCCCCGGCGTCGGCAAGACCTATGCTATGCTGCAAGCCGCGCGGCAGAAGCTCGGCGAAGGTGTCGATGTGATAGTCGGACTCGTCGAAACGCACGACCGCAAGGAAACGGAAGCTCTTATTACAGGATTGCACGTACTACCCAGAAAGAATATCGAATACCGCGGCGTTTTTCAGAGTGAATTCGATATCGATGCAGCTCTTGCCCGCAAACCCACTATCCTCCTTGTCGATGAACTTGCCCATACAAATGTGGAAGGATCTCGCCATAAAAAACGCTGGCAGGATATATATGAACTGCTAGGCGCCGGGATTACTGTCTATACGACAATGAATGTGCAGCACCTCGAAAGTCTGAATGACGTGGTTGTCCAGATAACAGGCATCAATGTTCGCGAAACAGTGCCGGATTTCCTGCTTGACCGGGCAGACGAGATAGAGCTTATCGACCTGTCGCCTGCCGATCTACTGCAGAGATTGGCCGATGGAAAGGTATACGTGGCCGAACTCGCCGTGCAGGCACGCAGAAACTTCTTCAGGAAGGGTAATCTCCTTGCTCTGCGTGAGCTTGCATTGCGCCGCACTGCGGAACAAGTGGATGTGCAGATGCAGGACTACCGACGGGTTAAGGGTGTGAAAGATGTCTGGCCCGCCGCCGAGCGCATTCTCGTGTGCGTCGGTCCGAGCCCTTTCGCTGTCCGTCTCATTCGCGCAGCCAAGCGAATGTCTGCGGGGCTCAGGGCGGATTGGATTGCAGCAAATGTGGAAGCACCCGGAAAGGTGCACCCTTCTGAGCGAGACATCAAGGGACTTGCCGATAACATGAGACTTGCTGAGAGCCTTGGCGCCGAGACGGTCGTACTTTCGGGCCACAAGGCAAGCGAAGAAGTCTTGAATTATGCACGCAGCCGCAATGTCACTAAAATCATCATAGGAAAACCGACCCATCCCCGGTGGAAAGATAAGTTGTTCGGATCGATGCTCGATGAAATCGTCCGAGGTAGCGGCGACATCGACGTTTACGTTATTTCAGGAGATGTCGCTACCCCTGCATCACTCGCGCGACAGAAATCAACACGACTCAGGACGTCGGCTAAAGAATGGGTCACCAGTATTGGGGTCGTAGCACTTTTCACGGGCATAGGGTTTCTCATTCGCCCGGTATTCACCCTTGTCGATATAGCTATGGGCTACATGCTTGGAGTTGTCATCATTGCAAGCCGCACCGGTAACGCTCCATCTTTACTCGCCTCTTTTTTGAGCGTCTCCGCGTTCAACTTCTTCTTTGTTCCTCCATACTATAGCTTCGCAGTACATGATGTTAAATATTTCATGACCTTTATCGTAATGTTCATCGTCGCTTTTGTGATCAGCAGGCTTACAGTTCGCATCCGCGAACAGGCCGATGCCGCAAGGCAACGGGAGAGGAGCACTGCAGCACTCTATCGCCTGAGCCGGGAATTGGTCAAGGAACGCGAGATTGACCGACTGAGCGCTATCGCGACAAAACATATAAGCGTTGTCTTTTCTCAAAACGCGGTCATTCTCATAACCGATGCCCAGGGGCAGCTGCTTTCCCCGGCAGCCGAACCGGAGTCTTTTGTTCTGGATGAACGTGAGATGAGCGTTGCGCAGTGGGCGTTTGGCCACAAGCAAAAAGCAGGCAAAGGTACAGACACGCTTCCCGG
>PMYY01000116.1:9006-12395 GCA_003170655.1 Nitrospiraceae bacterium | reverse complement strand
CGTCCTTTGTGGACTGTTCGTATTGCTGTTACAAGCTCGCTACCAACCGCTTTTTTGAGTAGATACCCTGAAACGCCAGCCTTCAAAAATCGCGATATATACTCTCTGTCATCATACTGTGTAAGAATGATTATCTTCACGTCAGGTTCCGTCTTCCTTAGCTCTACGGTCGCCTCAAGCCCTCCCAGTCTTGGCATGCCTATATCCATAAGAACTATGTCCGGCTTCACTGCCCGCGTTCGTTCTATGGCTTCGATGCCGTCAGATGCTTCGCCGACCACTTCGATGTCATTGCAAAACCCTAAAAGTGCCGAAATACCTTCCCGCACCAGTGCATGATCGTCTGCTACCAAAACGCGTATTTTAGGCATATTCATCAGGCTCCTCCAATGGAACTTCTATGCATACCCTGGTCCCCTCACCAGGTTTGGAATAAATAAACAGGTGTCCACCGAGGAGTTTGGCCCTTTCCTTCATTCCCATCAATCCAAGTCCCCTGCCGTTTTCAATCGGAAGCGTCAGCAGTCTATCAACCTCGAATCCGGCACCGTCATCTTCTATTGTAATCGTCAAGGTAGTTTCTCCGACGTCGGCGGAAATGAAGACATTCTCCGCTTTTGCATGACGTGAGATGTTGACAATCGATTCCTGGACCATCCTGAACACGGAATTTTCGATTTCCGGGGGCAGCCGTTTTGCTAGAGGGGACTTGAAATCAAGATAGAAATGGATACCTTTCTCCGATAGGTGAGTGTTCAAAAGCCACATAATGGCTGCATCAATGCCGAGATCATCTAGAAGAGAAGGCCTCAAATCTTTGATGACATCATGAATGCTGTCGATGTTATTAATAGCGATGCTCCTCATCTCGTCTATCTTTTCAATAGAAATATGCTCGGGATGAAGCCTGCAAATGTCCAGCTGTATTAAGAATGCCGAAGTGTCCTGAAGGAGGGTGTCGTGCAGTTCCCGCGCTATGCGCTTCCTTTCTTCTTCCTGGGATGAAATAGCTTTTTTCAGGAGGTGCCTGACCATCTTTCTGCTTTCCCTGATCTCCCGAGTCCTGATCGCCACTCGGTTTTCAAGCTCCGTATTGTGGGTACGTATCTCCTCGAGCGATCCTGCAAGCCTTTCCCTCATATCGTCAAAACTTTTGCTGAGCCTGAGTATTTCATCACTTCCTACATTGCCCACCGGTGTTGCAAGATCTCCTGAGGCAATCCTGTTTGCCGAAGAAGTAAGAGAAAGAAGCGGCTTTACTATTTTTTTGCTCATTATTATCGAAAGTATCAGCGATGCACCGAAAAAGGCCAGTACAAGCGTAATGAAATCCGTCTGCAGATTGATTGCGGGTGCGAAGATATCTTTCTCGGATTGTCCAAGGACAATACCCCACGGCGCTATGTGCAAAGGGACAACCGCAAGCAGGTCGGTAGGTTTCTCTTTGTCGTGAGGGTGTGAAAACCCATGTTTGCATTCAACTATTCCGGACCTGCCTTCCTTGATCATTTTGCTCAACGCCAAGCCGTGATCATGGTGCTGAAACACGTGCGAAGCGTCATCGGAAGCGACGACAACTTCATTAGAATCTATAATATCCAGGTAGGTGTTCTGTTCGATCAGGGCGCTTTGTAAAACGTTCTGCAGAATATCGCTGGCGGGGTTGAGAAGTCCACCAGCAATACCAGTTATCCGTCCTTCACGGTCTTTTAGGGGAGTCATTACAAATATTACCTTTTTCTTGATTGTTCCAATCGTATAGACATCCGAGATCACCGTCTTTCCTTCGTGCAGGACTTGGTCAACCCCCGGGATGTAAGTTAAATTAAAATAGGGTTCAATATCGGGCGGATATACCAGTACCTTATTGCCGCGTTTGTCGAGAAGAAACACGCCCTCGCTGAAAAGCGAATATTTATAGGCAGTTTCCAGCATCCTCTTTTCGGGCTTCCAGTCACTGTCGTAAAGGCCTGCGTTTTCGGACCGGGCTATATCGCGGAATCTGTTTATGCTCCTGCTTATCAAAACCTCTACATAGTTCGAGATGACTCTGGCAAGAGCAAGCCTGTTCTGCAGTGATCGTTCTATGCTGGCATGAATCGTCAGGTAACTTACAACGCTCAACGTGACCGAGACTATCACAAGATTGAGGATAAGAATGATGAGGATCTTCCTCTGCATTTATCGTGAGGATACTACAAGGGGCCTTTTCTGTCAAATCGGCACATGTTTAACCTCGCCGTGTCATTCCCGTTGCGAAGCAATAGCGCAGGCATATCTACTGCCGAGTCCTTTTGTGATCCTCTGCCATCGTATGTCCGTGGCGCGCGGATGGCAAAACAGTCTCTGTCTCCGACTTTTCCTCCATTTCCAGTGGGTGCAGTTGCTTCATCTGTTTTCTATGGATGATCCCGGTAAAAATACTCTTGTTGAGCGGGAAAACATCGGGACTTAGCACGGAGTCATAGATATGCCACGTCACCACCAGGAGAAAAATCAGCATCGCCTCGCTGGTATGGACCATCTTTGAAACAGGTATGAACATCCCCGGCAGAAACTGTGTCGCGGTAACTGGAAACCAAAGAACGAATCCAGAAATGATCATCTGGAAGCCTCCGATGATGACCAGCCAATATATACACTTTTCCTTGTAGGTATATCGACCGCATTGAGCAGGCCGGTCATCAAGACCCAGGTAGTACCTGACATTCTGGAAGGCATCCTGGGCGTCCTTCAGTGTCACCAGCATGGACGGCTCCCACCTCAGAAATGCAACACCAACAAAGTTCGCAATAATATTCTGCATGGCCAGAACAGCAAATAGAACTCCTGCCAGATGGTGGAACAATCTCAGGTTGTCGATCCCTCCCAATATGACGATGACGGACTGTGATATGCCGAGGTAATAAAACTTCTGGGGCAGACCCGTTACTGAAAGCACCATAAAAAGAGCGATGAGCGCTAAATGCTCGATTATCCTGTAGATTCCGAACCTTCTTATTTGTTCATCTCTGTTTGACTGATCAGTGTATTCCATACGGTCCTCTTTATCTGTTCTTGTAGTATCGCCATATATCCAGCAATACCAGGAAAAGAATGCCCACGATCGTGATCGGCAGCATTATCCTGTAAAACTGCTCCGTGATAAATACCATAGGCGCGATCGTGAAACTCGGTCTGTAATGTGAGAGCCACGCATCGGGAAAATTCTCAGATGCTCCGGGATGACACGAGCTGCAACGTTTGAGCAGTTTGATTTTCATCTGTCGCATGTCGGCGCCCGAAACGCGGGCGATGTCATGAGTGCCATGACAGTCGGTGCATACGGCCATTGCGGGCGGTGGCCCATAGTGTCTCCACGTCTCCTTCCGGTATAGGCTGAGCGTCAT
>PMYY01000116.1:0-8991 GCA_003170655.1 Nitrospiraceae bacterium | reverse complement strand
GCCACATCCCTGTTGTTTTCATTTAACAGAGCGCCGCCATGAACACTCTTAGCGTATGCCAGGTATACCTGGCGATGGCATTCAGCGCATTTCTTTACAATAGACAATCTGTTCCCCTCGGGCGACGAAATGGCATGTGTTCCATGGCAGTCGACACAGGTGGGTGCATCCAGCCGTCCCACGCTAAGCATCTTGTAATGTATGCCTTCGGCCACCTTCGAATACTTGTCGTAATGGCATCGCCTACATATCTCCGCTGAGGCATGCCTGTATTCCCGCTCGGACCCGAACCTGTTATTGGGGTGGTCAACGGTAGAGAAGCTGGAATGACAATCGGAGCATCCGATATCTTTATGGGGAGAACCGAGAATTTCGGCCGCATTTACTTGAGTGGAGATAGTTTCCCCATTGATAAAGCTCTTCCTGCCTTCACTGGAGTGACAGCGCAAGCAATATTTGTCCTCCGATTTCGCGACTGGGCCTGCTACTGTGCGTGATATCATGTGGGCGCTATGGCAATTCGTGCAAATTATCGCTTCACCAGACTTCTCTTTTCTGAGCAGCGCCACATGAATAGATCTTGATGATATGACCGTGTCTGAATGGCAGTCACGGCACCTTCGGGATGCCATGATCTGGTACTGGACTTTGCTTCTGAAGGACCTCTCCGGATGGCTGCCCGACGAGAATTCCTGGTGGCAGGCCGTGCAATCCAGCGTCCCGTGGACCGATTCATTGAACGCATGAGAATCGATATGGGTCGATACAAAACTTCCGTCGGCGAATTTCTTGACGGTACTTTTATTTACATGGCAATCGAGGCAGTACTTGCTTGCTGCAGTTTCTGTCCTTTCCTGTGCGAAGACTGGTGCCTCGAACGTCCATACTACTAGCATTAGGCAGAGGAGGATTACTGTCTCGATGATACGAATCATCGTTCTCATCCCTTCCTCCTTTGGGTGCGTCTCACCAAAGCCTAGTGTAAGCCCTTGTACTCCGGCAATTCCCTCATTACCGGGAACCTGTTCAAAATCCACCTAAAAACAAGTATGTGCAGCGTGACCATCGCCGCGATCATAATTACTTCGCCGGACGATGGGATGATGCGCTCAAAGTGTTCGGGCTGCTTCCAGTTGAAGGCTATCAGGTTCACGTTGACTCTGTTTAACACTATCCCGAGAACAGCCCATAGCGCCGCTAACCGCATCAGTCCCACTTTTGCTGTTTTTACCCCGACTGTAAAGAGAACTGTCGGCAGCGCGACAAAGCCGATGAGCTCGACGAGATACCAGTAGCCGAAGGGTGTAAACAGGAGGGACCAACGGTCGTCCTGTGCCAGGGCAAGCACCTTAAGAGCGAAGTACACGTACAGCGCCACTGCAGCGCCTTTGCCGAGACTCAAAGTAACATCAGGTACGCTTGAAAGGAAAACCTTGTCACATCTGTCTCTGAAATAACGCTCCGCGGCGTAAGCAAGAAGAATGGCAAACGACATTGCCGCATAAATCGCGGAACTGAAGAAAAGAAGCGGGAGGTAGGAAGAGTACCACAATGGATGGAGCTTCCCCGGTGTAATAAGGTACATTGCGCCCAAAGCCGATTGGTGCACTGTCGAAAGTATAACTCCTCCGATAATCAGGCCCACAGTCACTGAGACAGCCCATTTGTGAAGCCGCTTCGATCCCAGCCATTCAAGAATCGCCGGTGAAAATTCCATGAGTTGGACTGTAACGTAAAGTCCGACATGCCATGCTACTATAAAGAGTACCGAAGCGGGTCCGAAATTTATGAGCATCGGATAATATATGCGCCACGGCCGGCCAAGGTCGATCAGCAGGTACGAGGCTGCGAAGGCATATCCGAGCATACCGCCAAGTACGGCAAGACGCACCAGCGGACGGTAGGTTTTCATCCCGAACAGGTAATATCCGGCTGCCACCACAAAACCTGCCGCAAATAAGGGTTCCCCGGCGAAGATACCCCAACTGAGCAAGAGACCCCAGGGATATTCATTCGTGGCGTCTAAAACTGAAGCCAGCCCCTTGCTGTACCTCGTTATGAATATAGGTAAAGAGGTGGCAAGAATTGCCGCCGCCAACAGATTGAAAGGCGTGACGAGAGACCTTGAGTAATCGCTTACGCTCATGCCCATGAACAATTTATTCATAAACCATGCCGCAAATCCTGCGGAGGTGCGGGACCGTGACGCGTATTCCATATCGCTATTCATTGTTTTCCCTCAGTGTGATGATCGTGGTCCTTTTCTTTCTGTTCAGCCTTGTCACGGTGCTTCATCGCGCCGTAGACCAGTCCGAATATGGCCGGAAATGTCGTAAAAATCACCGGCACCGAAGAAAGGTATCCTTCCGTGAGCTCTACAAGCGGTTTCTTCGGCAGATCTGTCGGGAATCCCAGCTGCTCGAATGGAACACCTGAAATGTAAAGCCATGAGGTGCCCCCGACCTCGCGCTCGCCGTAAATATGGTCAATATATTTTTCTGGGTTATCCATGATCTTCTGCCTGGCAAGTTTCAGAAGGTCTTCCCTCTTGCCGAAGGTGATGGCCCCGGCGGGACATGCGTCGGCACATGCCGGAAGCTCACCTTTTTTGATCTTCCCGTAACACATTATGCATTTGACGATTTTGGGTTCGAAGGCACTTGCGTAGTCGTAGCCGGGTATATTGAACGGGCAGGCGATTACACAATACCTGCAGCCGAAACAGAGGTCGGCATCATAGATAACGGCTCCCTCCGGAGTCTTCGTATATGCGTGAATGGGACACGCGCTGGCGCACGCGGGTTCCAAACAGTGATTACACTGGATCTTGCGGTATACGGGCCTCGATGGATCTTTGGGATCCTCGAACCGGTTAACTACGGTCAAGGCTGCAGCCGACGGCCACCTGTCCTCTTTAAAAACCGATTCATCATCGAATGACTTCTCCGGCTGCGGCATGCCGTTGGCTTTATTGCAAGCCTCTTCGCAACCGCGGCATCCGACGCAAGCAGTGAAGTCCGTCAGCATGCCGTAACTCTTGGGCCAGCCCTTGAACTCATTGCCGGCCCCGGCCTGCTTTGCAACTCCGAGCGCGGCGCATCCCGCCAACAGGGAAGCTGAAAGGAATTTCCGCCTTGAGAGTCCGCCGGAATTCTTCGGCGACTCTTTAGTTGCCTTGGGTGCGGCGTTGTCATCCGGTGGCTTATTATTTCTTTTATACATGGGTTATAACCTCTTCACTTATTGATTTTTGACCTTTGTATGACAGGTCTCCGTGCATCCCGTCGGCGAAGACCCTAGCTTTCCTATGCCTATATGACATTGAAAACATTTTTTATGCAGCGCAACTTTCAGGCCTGGCATCGCCGGCGCATCAGGAGAATAGTCCAAATGACATCCGCTGCACGGGAGAAATCCCTTTGCTGATGAACGAAAGGTGTCAGGATTCAGAGTGTGGCACTCTTTGCATACAGAAACCGTTTTATCATTGTGTTGGTGATGGCACTTCCCACAGCTATCGGCCAGACCGGCATGCATAGCGTGGTCGAATTTCACCGGACTGTATTTTTTTTGGACTTGATCGAGAACGATAACGCCTGGCATTTCAGTGCCTTCCGCCATGCCACGACCGCCGTTCACTATCAACATTCCAACGAACGCCAGCCCTATACAAACCGGAAGCCGCCATTTTCCCTGTAAGTTCATAATCTTTCCTCCCCGCATTTCCCTGATTCTAATCCAAATTACGCTTGGCCGGCGCCTTTTTCCCCTGCTTTCGGCTCGTAAAATAGGCCTGCACAGGACTCCAGCCGACTGACGTCGTAGCGACAATCACTTTACCGCCAAGAACTGCGATCCCATGGACGAAGAGCACTGGAACTGCTGCCAGATAGAGCAGGCCGCAAAGCGGCGCCAATGCCAAGGACCTGATCGACTGAAGGACTTTTCCTTTACGCTCCGCCTTTATGAAGCCGATGTCTTCCACAACTGCTTTAGCCAACCCTTCGAACGGTTTCGGCTTCAGGATTTCTCCGAAGATGACAAATCCGAACATGAAAAGAAGCGCAAGCGCATACTCGATTCCGTTGACGCTGCTGATAAAGTCAAATAGTGTGTGCATATGATTACCTCCTGTATATTTCGCACGGCTGCTAAGGCAGTACGTAACTTATCTTTTTTACTCCGTCTCTCTTTTCTTGCGGCGCTTCACCTTTTTAGGACTGCCCGAAAAAAAGGAGAGATGTGGTTTATATGCTACGGTTATGTGTGCAAGTATGCCTCCGAAAAGTTCTTCGCAGACTGTAACGCATGAGAACAATATATTGTGGAGCAGATACACTAAAGCAAAGATAACCAGGCCCATGCCGTAAGGGAAAATCATCGACAGGGCAAGGCCGAGAAGGAGCACCGGCACCAGCAGATAGCTGTCGGGAAGCTTGAAATATACCTTATTGTCAACTCCCGGAAGAAAACCGTCTGCCTTCATAACGACTCTTTCGTTCTTCTCGGATTCCCAATATATACCTTCTCCCACTAGTTGCCCGCCTCTGAAGATATACATATCACACCTCCTCACTTAACCCTGCTGTTCTTCTTCTTACTTTTAACAGTGCCGGTAAATGCTGCCCCTAACGGTCTATAGCCACCAGTAAAGATACGCCTGCTGCCAGAAACATGTTTTGTCCCGCCGCTATAGCAGACACGCATAGCCGTTGCAGCAACTCCCGAAAGAGCACCGCCTGCCAGTAGAAGACACAAGGCGATCAACACGCCCATCCCGAAAAGCGGCAGGAAGAATACAAAAGTCACTCCCAAAAAAGGGGCAATAAAGAGAAGGATCACCGGAGACATTCTGAGATAACCACTGCTCTTATCGCCTGGAAGTATTCCGCTGTCCCGCATGTCGATTCGTCCGCCGTCCATGGGACTCCAGTACATTCCCTTTGCCACAGCTGTTCCGCCGTTATAAATGAACATTGTTATCACCCCCTGCATCTGAAGTCGTATTCCTTTTAGCCTGCCCGGTTTCACCCGATGCGACCTTGCTTGCTGCAACCGCCTCTCCGTCTCCAGAAGACCATTTTCCTCTCGGTTTTTTTACCCTATTCCCGGCCATATACATAGTCGTCGGGTTATATCCGAATGTCGCTGTGCTGCTCAGCATTCTTTTAATGAGCCTCAACAACACAAATGCAATAGCGTAAGAAACAGTCGCTAATCCAATCAGAAAGATAAAGATCGAGCTTTCGATCCTCAAAGGCAGCACTAGCGGAAGCCCCAAAGCAATCATTACTGCCAATAAATAGATTCCTTTTCGCACCTTTTGCCCGTCTCCATTGAAAAACATTTTGCACCTCGCTCTATGTCTAAAACTGTTAAGCGTCCTTTTTATCCTCTTTCGATGCCGCGTCATTAGCTGATTTCTTTGTTTTTTTGCCAGCCATATATGCCGTTGTCGGAGCATAGCCGAATACAGCTGTTTTGCCGAACATTTCCTTGAAGATCTTGATCGATGCGAATCCTGCAGCATAGAGCGCTCCGCTCATGGCCATAAGTACTATGAATGCAACGAAGCCCACACCGTAGGGAAACGCCATCGACAGCCCGAGGCCCAACAGAAACAGGGGGATCAACAGATAACTTTCGGGAAGCTTGAAATAAGTTTCCTTGCTCGTCCCCGGCAGTGTTCCGTCTTCTTTCAAAATAACTTTTTCTCTTGTTTCAGGGTCCCAGTAAGTCCCTCTCTTTACCGAATGTCCACCTTTGTACAGAAACATATCGTGCCTCCTTGGTCATGTTACTGCCGGTCCGGATGCTCCTGAGGACTGCTTTTAGTGGGCCGGCTGCTCGTTCATAAGCGTGTATAATGGCTTCTTTCCCGTATTCCTGACTCAAGCTTACCATCAGTGGGCAAAGATTATAATCCGCAATACTTCCGATATTGGTAGGAAATTTATCTTACTTGCTAGGAGGAATGTATCTCACTTTTAGGCGGTGGGACTACGAATACTAGCGAATCATGCTTTCGGACACTTTGATCAGTTCGAAGGGAGAGGACATAAAAAGGACGGAATGGTAGATACTGCCCTCTTGCCACATCAAGCTGCTACATGACATTCCATTGTCGCACGTGCCAGTGCGGAGCGTTGCCGATCTGCCCTTCAGGGGGAATTCAGTCTCTTCCTTTATTTCTGAAATCCTGATCCTCTGAAACTGCTTTTCAGCATCCGGAGAGGAGGACTGTATTATAATCAATGAGGTTTTACCTGATGCCGTTTCTCTGAATTCCGTTACGAGTGCTTGATAAGGTCTCTTCTGCGCGACAATAAATGATGCGGGCCAAGAGATGCCTTCTGGGAAATAAGTCGGAATCAGGACAGTTGTTATCCCCGAGAATCTTTTTGCCTCATCTATGCTGTTGTACTGCTTAACAAAGTCCTTTTGCATGAGGGAAGGCACCCAGTTAAGGGCGGCAAGCAAGGCAACCACCCCCGCGGAAGCCAGAAGCATCAAAAGAAAGCCTCGCAATAATTTCAATATTCGCTTTTCCATAGTTCCAATGTTATACCACAAAGTAATTGATGCATATAATAAGCGCCATGGCCACTATTATGGGTACTCCCCAAAACGGCCCATCTTGCGTTGGCCGCCCGATCCTGGCAGCTCTACTTCGAAGAAGTAAGTCATGGCTGTGATACTCGATAGAAGATACGAGTCGCTCAGCCCCACGGTGGCCCGGATCTTCATAGTCCTCTGGCGCAGGGCGAAGCATCTCTATCGCTTCGGATAGGGTATCGGGTTTACCGGTCAATTCAATCGCAATATCATCGCAGACCTTTTCTTCCTCGTGAGCTAACCTTCTAAACTCGATCATAGCGACCGGATTGAAAAACAGGAGCACCCTGAGTAGATAAGCAAAGATGAGGAGGGGCTTTCTGCTTCTCTGGATGTGGGCAACTTCGTGCGCCAATGCAACCTGAAGATGCTCCGTACTGAAAGAACTGATCAGGCCCGTAGAGACATAGATCATAGGCTTCAGCCCGGTAGATGAAAAGAGTGCCAGGTCGTCGTCATCAAAAATCTCGACAAGTCTGTCGTCAAATGGCAGGCCATCAAGCGCCTCTGCTACTTTGTTTCTAATCTCAGAATCCACCTCATAAGGAGCGGATTGTGTGGTTGCTCGCATTTGCCGCAGCAAGTCGGAAAGAATCGGAAACAATTCTTGAATTATGAATATGATAACAGTGATAGCTAGTATCGCGGTAAAAACTATAAATATAGGCATGCTGCCCCATCTTTCGATGAAAAACCACCTATTGCTGTCCAGCAAACTTGAAAGTCTGAAATAAACATCTCCCCTTCGCGGGACAAAGAACTGATAGATCGGGAATGAGACAAGCGACAATACTATAACCATAAGCCGAAAGCTCTGTTTGACCTGCGGAGACCCTATTGTCCAAGCAAGGATTGCGCATTCTGCAATTACAGAAGCAATAATGGAATGGATAACACTTTGAGCAATATACATTCCCCAATAGGATGTAATGAAAGTCGTCATATGCATAGGAATGTCCATCGAACAACCTATAATATCATAAAAAACGATAACAAATTATGACTAGAGAGGCCGCAAAATATCGAAAATAGGGCTAATCTTTATATATACTTTGGAGAATCCCGCAATGGTAAAACACGCCTTTAACCTATTGTCCCGACAACACAGTTAACGGCACTGGCACATGCTCTTTTATCTTGAGCATCCCGAGATCGCCGACTGACTGGAATCGCTGATCTAGCGCTTACTATTTGACAGCTCGAATATGATTGCCTTTGAGGAGATAATGACGCCAACGATCCTTTCCATGCCGCTCATAAGTAATCGCTGGATAGTCCCGCGCGAAATACCCATGCTGCTTGCTCCTGAGTCATCCCTTCAAAGGCAAGGTGAGCCGCATGCGCGAGCTCGGGTACATCTGTGGCATAACGCTTGGCGAGCACCACGAAGCACATCATTAGGTCATCATTATAGAAGGAACTCCGAATTCTAATGAGTAAACCACATATCATTTTTTGTATAATTGATGTGTGCCCAAGGATAAGATAAGTGAGCGCAGTGAAAAGCCTAAGAATACTCACGTCTATCTCATCATCATTCTTGTAGTAGCATCTTTTGCCACCCTCATTAGCACCATAATCATATATAATAATTCTCTTGGGGCCGCCGAAGAATCGCTCAGACTTCAGGCCTTGGGAATAGCCGCCAGTCTCGAACCTTCCCTAGTCGATGTAAAGGGGAAGGAAAATATATTCAGGGACATCATCACCGAGGCGTCATGGGAAGGTATTGCATTCATGGCCCTGTATGACGAGAGCGGCATGACGCTCCTGCATTCGAATGAAAATCTCGTGGGCCGTAAAAACGATTCTCCGGATATCAGAAAGAGCGCGACTGAAGAAAAGCCNNTCGGTGAGGGTTCTTAGACTGGCATTGCATCCCTATCCGGCCCAGAATATTATTCGCCAGGCGAGGTTGCAGGCAATAAGCATAGGGGTAGTAGTTATCGCGATCTGGGTCATGGGGTTCTTCTTCATACGTGCTGTGAAGCGTTCGGAGGAACTTTCGGCAATGATGGCCCAAAGAGAGAGACTAGCCGCTATCGGTGAAATGGCTGCAGTGCTTGCCCATGAAATCAGGAACCCTCTTGGCAGTATAAAGGGCTTTGCCCAATATCTTTCAGAACTGGGAACTGGTGGCAAAGCAGAACTGGGTATCATAATCGATGAAACACGTCGGCTCGAATGCTTGACCGACGAACTTCTTCTTTATGCTAGGCCGCCAGAGGTAAGGGTCGAAGAATTTAATCTTTCTGTTCTGGCTGCTGAAGTTGAGAAGCTTCTGCTGGAATCGACTCGTCCGAAAATGGCGTCAGTAATTATTAAGATAGATATCCCACGTGATATGGTTATGGTGTCTGACCGGGGAAAATTGAA
>PMYY01000163.1:1487-5390 GCA_003170655.1 Nitrospiraceae bacterium | reverse complement strand
AAACCAAAAGACAAAGCCAAGGCGGAAGCTGGTGTATTGCTTGTCACCCGCTGGATCTTAGCGGCATTGAGGCACCACACATTCTTCAGCATCGAAGAACTCAATACCAGGATCAAAGAACTCCTGGAACGGCTCAATACAAAGAAATTCAGGAAACTAAACAGCACCCGCAGAGAGCTTTTTGAGACCATGGAGAAACCTTGTCTTAAGCCACTGCCTACTGAGCGGTACCGATACATCGACTTCAAGCGGGCGACGGTCAACATCGATTACCATGTCGATGTAGCGGATCATTATTACAGCGTTCCCTACCACCTCCGCGGCAAGAAAGTAGAGGCCTTTGTCACTGTCGATACTGTGGAGATCTTCCTGAATACCCAGCGCATTGTGACTCATCAACGCAGCTTCAAAAAACGAGGCTATACCACTGTTGCCGAGCACATGCCGAAAGCTCATCAGCAGCATTTGGATTGGACTCCGTCGAGGATCATCCAATGGGCGGAGCAGACCGGCTCTGCCACAGCGAAACTCGTCGAGACAATCTTGACGACGCGGCCGCATCCGCAGCAGGGATTCAAATCATGCCTTGGCATATTGAGGCTCGGCAAAAAATACTCACCGGAGAGGCTTGAAGCAGCTTCCACAAGGGCGATCCACATCAAGGCCTATTCCTACAAGAGCATCAAGTCGATGCTGGAGACCGGATTCGACCGTACGCCCATCCCCGAACAAAAGGAGGTGGCCCCACCCGTATACCACGACAATATCCGCGGTAGAGAGTACTTCAACTGAAGGATCGATGAACAGACAACAACCAAGGGGGGTAAATATTCCCCCAAAAAACGAGTAAGGAGGAAATAGCGTTGCATCAAACTATTGAGAAACTCTCGCAGATGAAACTTTACACTATGGCTACGGCATTCAAGGACCAGCTCGAACGACCTTCCCTTAGCAGCCTAAGCTTTGAGGACAGGTTCGCTATGATCGTGGACCGGGAGTGTGCCTCACGTGAAGAAAGAAAACTCACCAAAAGACTCAGGTCGGCACGACTGAAAACTAACGCCACTATCGAGGATATCGACTACCAGCATCCCAGGGGGCTGGACAAGTCGGTTATCAGGTCTCTGGCCTCCTGTCAGTGGATATCCTCACACCAGAACGTGATCATCACCGGGCCGACTGGCGTAGGCAAGACATATATCGCCGAAGCCTTTGCCAACAAAGCGTGCCGGGAAGGTTATACCTCCGTGAAATACCGGGCAACGAGGCTTTTCGGGGAATTGGAGATTGCCAAAGCTGACGGCAGCTACTTCAAGGCCCTCAGCAGCCTCGCAAAGATAGACCTTCTTGTAATCGATGACTGGGCCGTAGACCCTCTGACTGAGGATGAGCGGGGTCACTTCCTGGAAGTCATGGAAGACAGATACGGACTGAAGGCGACAATCATTACCAGCCAGTATCCTGTCGCCAAATGGCACGATCGCATCGGGGAGCCTACAATGGCCGACGCCATACTCGATAGGATCGTCCATAACTCACACAAGATATCTTTGAAAGGAGAATCACTGAGAAAAACTAAGACAAACTTGACGAAAGGCGAACACTCTTCGTAATATCTTTCGGTACAGCTTCGCTATGTTTCACAAGTGTTCGCCATCCTCCGGAACAAGTGTTCGCCATGGCCGGAATACGCACAAAAGGTGGTGACGATGCGATTATCAGTGCCTTCAATCCCGAATGGAAGAATCCTAATCTGCACGACGGCTAGGTGCGCAGCACAACGTCAATCATCGTTGCCGTGAAAACGGAGGGAATCCAACGGGTACTGACGTGGGGAGAGATTGCCCTGCTATGGTAGGATCACGTTCCAGACCCCTAAAAACAGAAGAAGTGGCAACCGGTAGCAGTACCCCCTTGGGATATGAGCAGGAATAAATCGGTCCAACCCAAGAGGAATCGTTGAAATTATCGACCGCGCCCTTTCTGCTTACAAAATCTTGGAACCCACATCAAATGGCGGTAGAATGAAATTAGGCAAGAATGTACCTTGATTTAAACTGGAGAGGACTATATTGATTGACCTTTTGCATTATGACAACTCCGGGCGGATACTACATCCTCGTTACGCTTTTTAGAGGTTCATCATTGATGGCCACGAAAGGAATCCTATGCGCATTCGTTTGAAGGAACGCCGTCCCGAGACAACAGATGTGATGTCATTCATTTTTGACTTGGGCGGAAAACAGCTTGAATACAGGCCCGGACAAATCTTACATTATGAATTGGATACTCCGGCTTTTCACGATGAACGCGGCAATAACAGGCATTTCACTATTTCAAGTTCGCCGACTGAAGAAGGGATTGTGATGTTCACAACGAGAATTCGAGGCAGCGGGTTCAAGGAAACACTGCGGCAGGCGCCGGTAGGATACGAACTCACCTGTGAAACTCCCGAGGGAGAATTTATCTTGCGACAGGGAGAAACACGCATACGTCATGTATTTATCGCAGGAGGAATAGGCATAACGCCTTATCGTTCAATCTTGCGCTACGCGGCGGATATGAATGAGCCGTTAAACGTACTCATGTTGTACTTCAATCGTTCGTCAGCGGATATAATCTTTCGGCGGGAATTGGAAAGCATAGCGCTGCAGATGCCGCAGTTTTCACTGGTTAACGTGCTCACAGAGCCGGAAAAAGGTTGGAAGGGTGAACATGGGAAATTAGGTGAAACGATTCTGCGCAAGTGGATTCCTGATCCCGGTGGATTATCTTTCTGGGTGAGCGGATCCCCGGGCATGGTGAGCACATGCAGGGAGCTGCTCGAACTGATCGGCGTCAAGGAGCAAAACATCCGTACCGAAAGATTTATGGGCTATTAGATCTTTGAGGGCGCAAAGCAAGAGAGGTCTGTACAAACAACTTTAATAGATCGAAAGGAGGAGATATGTGTTACACATGTGGATGTGGCAAGCCGGACGACAACATGGGCGATTCAAAGAATATCACTAATAAAACATTTGAGGAGGCAGCGAAGGCCGCCGGTGAAACGCCGGAAGAGGCAAAGAAAAATGCTCTCAAACTTCTCAAGAAGGTACTGAAGGAAGAAAAATAGGGTCTCGTCCATAACAGCATCGTCTGTAGCAAAGGCAGAGTTTCCTCTCGGCTACCGGAAGCTCAGACCTGGTCTCCTCCAAAGGATGAGACCACAGGATAATGTAGCTTGAAATTAATAGGTTGTTTAATCGGTAGCTCGCATCGGGTTCCTGGTAGATCTGGGTTACGGCTGACATCTAACTTGTTCAACAGGTCGGAGGCCGGAGGTGATTGCAGCTGCTGAAAGGTTACCAATAAAAAAGCTCTGTTTAGACTCACTTCGGACTATCTTTCTTTAAAAGATATCTAGGGAGAAGAGATAACCCCCCNNTACTTCACGGTACAGGAGAGTGACTCAGTTAGCGCCAACCATCGCAATATAATCGACGGGATCGAGTTCACTTTTGAAGATGGCAAATTTTATGCGATTACCGGACCCAACGGCAGCGGCAAAACCACCCTGGCTAAATTGATCATGGGTGTTAATCCGGTATCGCAGGGTGCGATCATTTTCAATGGGCTGGATATTTCAGCATGGACCATCACTGAGCGGGCAAAAGCGGGTATCGCATACAGCTTTCAGCAGCCCGCTCGCTTCAAAGGTATCACGTTTCGTGATCTGATGACGATTGCCACCGGCATTGAGGATGAAAATAAACTTCTGGAGATCATTTCCAGAGTTGGCCTCTGTCCGTTGTCCTTTCTGGATAAAGAAGTGGATAACAGGTTGTCTGGTGGTGAAATCAAAAAAATCGAGTTGGCGATTACTATTGCCGCGAATCCCAAAATGGCCATATACGATGAACC
>PMYY01000163.1:0-1474 GCA_003170655.1 Nitrospiraceae bacterium | reverse complement strand
ACAACGACCCTTGTGATCAGTCATAATAAAGCCTTTTTAGAAGCGGCAGATGTGATTTTGATCATCAATTCGGGCAAGATTGTCTATAACGGAAACATGGAAGGAGCAGCACCGATTCTGAACGATTTGAGTGTGTGCACTTATCGAGACAGCTGTGAAGGAGTTCAGTATGCTGGATGCTATAGATAAAACATTATTAAAAACAATTGCTGATCTGGAAGGAATGCCCAAAGGCGCCTACAATATACGAAAGAATGGCAAACTCTTGAGCCGTCAGGTATCGGCTAATATCAATATTGAAACCAATGCCGAAGGGACAGGCATTATCATCACCATCAAACCGGGGACGAAAAACGAATCAGTCCACATCCCGGTTATTCTGAGCCAGGCCGGTCTGTACGATGTTGTGTATAACTCATTTATCATCGGGGACGACGCGGAGGTGACCATTGTCGCTGGTTGCGGGATTCACTGCGGTTCGTCCGAGCCGGAAGGACATGCGGGCATCCATGATTTCCAGGTCGGCAAAAGAGCGAAGGTTACCTATGTTGAAAAACATTATGCTTCAGGCGACGGTAAGGGACGAAGTACACTCAATCCAACCACCAAGGTCTTTCTGGCCGAAGGCGCAAGGGCGGAAATGGAATTAACTCAGATTGGCGGTGTGGATGAAGCAAACCGGCTCAATGAAGCGGTGTTGGGACCGGACAGTCTTTTGCTGATTACGGAAAGAGTTCTAACAGATGGGGAGCAGACCGCCGTATCGACAAATAATATTGTTTTAAAAGGCGCGGGGAGCAGGGCCAACATGATATCGCGGTCGGTTATGAGGGGCAATTCCAAACAGACTTTTTACGCGACGATGGACGCGCAAAACAAGTGTTTTGGTCATATTGAATGCGACGCTATTATTATGGATAACGGTACGAATGAAACNNAAAATTGCGAGTGATCAACTCACAAAACTCATGAGCTTGGGATTGACGTATGACCAGGCGGTGAACAGGATCATTCAGGGTTTCCTGAAATAGTATGGCGCGGCAGACTATCGTGAATATCCCGGTAGGGACGTCAGTTTCCAGACGCCCCCCGCCCAGAGCCGTTCGCGAAGAATTACTTCATACGACTCCTACCTTTGGTGGCTGACGCGAAACCAAACTATCTACGACGGATCAGCAATAGTTTCTTTCGTAAATCATCGATTTTGCCATACAGCGAGAACTCGGATGGTATCAGTAGCGATCAACTCGGCAGCCCGATATGGCTGCCGCGATGGCGGCCATACCGGGGCTAATGAAGCTGTGCCTGCCGTAAAGTACATGGGCCAACTATTCGACCACCTCGGCTATGAAATCATAGCTGAATGGTACATTCCCGGAGAATTCCACGGCAAGTTCGAGAATCTTAATGTAGCGGGGCGTTTGGGCAGGATATCAGGGCGGCCCAATGAGGCGGATTTGCAGGAGATTTACGA
>PMYY01000118.1 GCA_003170655.1 Nitrospiraceae bacterium | reverse complement strand
ATGGTGAGTATCCTCGAATTATCGACGCAAGAACCTAGGGCAAGGATCGGTGGCATACCGGTGGTCTCACAAACCTGGCGAAGACCGGGGCCGGCCAGTTCGTAAGCGGCTTCAGGGGTCATATGCCCTGCCATACCGCATGCATGCGAGCCGCAACCCGTTGTGATAACGAGAACGTCTTGCTTGATTAGCTCGGTAATAAGGAAGTTATGGTTCGCCGTCGCGGGGATTCTTGTGTTATCGCATCCTACAACAGCTGCGACACCACGAATCCTTCCCGACATGATCGCGTCGTTCAGAGGTCTGAAAGAGGCCCTCCACTTTCCGCCTAGCATGTATTCGATATATTCATGGGAGAATCCGGTGACCATCTCACTCTTCGCACCCTTCCCGCGATAGCCATCCTTGGTCCTGTTCGGGAAATTGTCGATCGCGACCTTCATGATCGAACGGGCAAGCTCTTTTGCTTTAGTTTCATCTACAAAAGGCATATGAATGGCACCCGGCATTTGCGCCTTGACGGATGTAGTGATAACCTTAGTGTGAAACTTTTTAGATACCTCAGCAACAGCCGGCATAATACACTGAACGTCGACGGTCATTGCATCAACCATGCCGGTCATAATTGCCAATTCCTGGTTCGTAAACCCTCCCAGCGTCGCTATGCCGTGCCTGACCAGTATCTCATTGGCGGTGCAGCACATGCCGGTGAGGTTGATCCCCTTGGCACCCTTCGATTTCGCATAGTTCACGATCTCGGGTTCGGTCGATACTTCGACAAATTTTTCTGCCAGGTTTGGCTCGTGCCCATGAACAACGACATTGACCATGTCGTCTTCAAATACTCCAAAATCGGCCCGTGCTCTTAGCGGTTTTGGAGTGCCATAAAGAATATCAGTGACGTCCGTGGCGATCATGGAGCCTGCCCATCCGTCAGCAAGCGCGGTCCTGAGCCCTTGAAGAAGCAGACTATCGGCATCGAGGTCAACACCAGTATGGGTCCTGTGCATAGATTCAACAACCTCACGCTGAACACCCCTCGGAACGATCTTCCACTTTCTCCATCTCTCGAGGGTCTTAGCCGGCGCACGCTTTGCATAATTTATCTCACCGCTTTGACGAGTGAAGTCTTCAACGAATTTATTTGCCACATCCTTTGCGACATCGTTGACAGGTCTGCCTTCGAATTCTATTTCTAAAATACCTGCAACTTTATAAAGCTTTCTCACATCCTTGATCTCAAAGTCCTTAGTATGTCCTTCGGCTACAGCTAGCAACAGCAGAGCCATATCGACACCATGGTCAGAATGGGCAGACGTGCCGGCAGCTATCATTCTAACTAGATTTCGGGCTGCAACTGTGTCGGTAGTTGCACCGCATATTCCTTTTGCGTCTTCTTTGCTTGTGAGTCTGCATGGACCCATGCTGCAGTTCTTGCAGCATGCACCGGTATGCCCGATCGGACAAGGCTTCATTTTCTCGGACCGATCAAAACATGTTTCAATGCCTCTCTCTTCAGCCCACTGCAATATCTTTTCTGCGTCGGGATTCGCAGGTCTTATTTTGGCTCTCTTTTTTTCGTCTTTCTTCTCAACAGGCTTTTCCATCATTATCCTCCACTGAACAGGGTTATTAAAATATCCGGTCCTGACAGCAACTTCTAAAGCATTGAAGGCATTTCCAATGCGGGATGACCGACCTTAGTAAGGTGCTCCAACAACTTTTCAGAATCCTCGCAGACCGTTTCGTCCGCTATCTTGTCGAACAGATCCGGAAAGCCTTCCTCTGCAGCCCTCTTTTTAAAGACCTCCCCAATCCTCTCTTTGAGAGACGCTGGCATCCAGACAATCCTCCTGATGCCGCCATCCCCTAAAAGAAATTTTCTACTGGCGACGAAGTTAACTCCAACACCCATGAAACCTGGGGTCTGAGCGCCACCGCCGACAGACCCGGCAAAGGTCGAAAACTTCATACCCACAGGAGTCATCCCCTGGTATCCGCGATGTACGAGCATGACACCGTTAGCCTCGGGAATTATGCCGACGATGCATTCAAAGCAGCCGCACGAGGTCATGGGATTCTCCATAATCGTATACATATTCACCGTTTCGACAGCGCCTGCAGTAGCTTTCTGAATATATTTGTCGACACCGACAAAACGTCCCATCTTGGCATCGAGGACTTCTTCCTTTTTGATCGGCTGGTTGCCGCCAGTGGGGTCGATTTCCTTGGCAGCCTTGCAATCAAGCCAGTTGAAAGCTCCGCATAATCCAAGACGTTCGGGTGATACGACACAGACGTGGCTGGGCGCAAAGGACTGACAAAGGAGACATGAGTAGAAATCCTCCACTGACTCGTCGGTAAGGTTTCCTAGTCTGGCGTCACGTTCGGCATAAGCCGCCCTCGCCTCTTTCAGTTTTTCGTTGACGTCCTTTTCGTCCAGATATAGCGTTACCTGGACCTTATCAACAATAGATTTAAACCTATGATGCGCCATCGTTGTGTGAATGATGCCCAAGTGTTCGAGCGTAAAACCTGCCTCTTTAGCTTGTCTGCTTATCCTGACCCAGTTAACGTCACGCTGGCCCATATGCCATACGCTCTGGGCCTCGTTGATATCAGAGTGTATCTTCCTTTCGATAACAGACTCGAAGTCCTTCTGCATCTTGCGGCCAGCAACTTCAATCACAATCCCCAGAGGCAACTTCCCGCCCTTTTCATAAAGCTCCTGCCAGTTGTCGGGCTTGATGATGATCTTGTTGTCCTCTATTTCCTCCATCTCCCTCATCCGAACCCATTCAAAAGCCGGTGTCCTATTGCCTCCGAATTCAATGAAGGTATCTTCTTTCCTTATCCTCTCGCCCTCGAAGGCAGGACCGTAAGCGACCGGAATGGGCGGTTTCTCGATCGTGATCTTCAGACCTCTCACCTCTATCGCCTTCTGGACAATACGCGAATGATCTAATTCCTTGTCTACATGCTCATAAGTACATACACCCGTGGGCAGTATGACCGGCACGTCGGTATCGCAGACTGCCGGGAAGCCCATGTTTATGGCACCAGCCCCGGTCGCCCACTTGATGTTATCCATTGGCCCGAGGGCTATCGCAAAGGCAAAAACCCTGTCCTTCTGGTAGAGCAGATGCCCCTTGAAGTCTCCCGGCTTCTTGCCGCCGAAAATGAGGGAGGCCCTGATGGCCCAGTCTGCCGCATAAAGTATATGCTCGGTGAGGGGACCGAGAGGAACGATCCTCGAATCCCAGCCCAGTTCAATATTTTTTCTCAGGAGCTGCTTCGTAAAGCTGTCGCCGTTGGATTCTCCCGCGAGGAAAGTGAGAATGTTCCTTTCCTGTAACTCTCTCGCAATGTTCGCGGCAATGTCATCACTAGGCGCTGCGCCCAGGATACAGGCGAATCCCGGCATGGTGCCGTCTACAAGCTGGACGCCCAAGTTCCTCTGGATGGTATCGCCGATAAACCCGTTGTACACGTAACCCGTGTCGGGATCCTTGGCTGGTTCAAGACCATTGATATACCTGAGGGCCAGCAGGATCTCTTCCGCGAACAATGTAGCCATGCCGCAGTCGAGGGTTTCACCTAGATACGGGAGCCACATCTCCTCGGTAGGATCCTCATGGAGCAGTTCCTTCGCAAATCCGAGAGCTACCTCCATGTCTCCGAGCGTCTGCACCTTAAACGCCTTCATGGCATAGATCATCGGGAGATAGAAAGCTGTATCGGGAAATTCAAAGGCATAATCCTTTCCCTTTGCGGCNNGTTGCTATGATCTTCGACATCCTGACCTCCTACAGTCGCTTTTTTTTATAAGGAGACTTCAGTTTGTACGGGCCTTCAAAAATGCAGGCAAACCATTGGCCTCTCTGGGGCCTACTGTAATCTTCCAACCTGGAAGCTTATCCTCTATGGAACCACTCAGGATCGCGACATAGCCTGGGATGATGAGTTCTTTGTGACTTATCTCCTTTTCGATGCCGCTCTCCTGTATGAACTGTGCAATCTTCGCCGCCGTAAACTTTCCTGCCGCCCAACCAGTCAGGACCGAAAGACCCTCTGTATCCAGAACGGCAAGCCTCACCGGGACCTTGCTGCCCTCGATTTCTCCCGAAACTATAAAATAAGTGAGAGAGAAATTTGAGGTTATCAGTAAAGGCGCATCGCTAGTCGGAGTTCCTAACTTATAGATATCCTGCTTAACCTGCAACGGGACCTGCGGGTTTGTATAGATATTCTGCCTCAGAGTAAAGAGGGCGAGGCTCTTCCATCTGTCGATGCTGCTCATGACTATGATAGACGCATACTTCATCACGCCTAGAGACGCAATCAGAGTTTCGAGCATCACATCATCCCTTTGGGCGAACGTGATCACGGGATACCCCACAGACTTATTCCCCTTCTTTAATGCTGCTCTTCTAATATACGTGTTGTCCCGCATTATTTCCTTGGCAGTACGCGCCCCAGAGTCAAGCACCATGTCCTCAACACCGAGCTCCTTGATCTTGTCGGTAAGTTCCGTCAGCCCATCGAGGTCTTCGGCTGCTACGCCGAGAGAAACCTTATGGGTCTTTGCAACACTTGCCATTGCATCTACATTAGACTTATTTGCCCCGTAAAGAAGCGGCTTATTAGCTGCTACTGCCTTCACACTCGCTTCTGCCGCTGCAGGATTGGTAGTTGAGAGGATCAACGGGACTTCAGGGGCTTTAGCTGCGATCGCCTTAACGGCAGCTTCAAACTTCCCCGCATCGCCCGATGCATTGCTAACAAATATAGCATCGATCCTGAGCTTCTGGCCGACCCTTTCGATTTCAGAACCGAGAACCTGATCTACAACTGCATTTATCTCATCAGCCGACATAGTATCCTTCACTTCAACGGCAAAGGCACATTGGTTGACAAAAGTCTTGTCATGCCTGAACAAAACGGTTTCTTCTCCCATTTTCACCGCTTTGTCTCCGGCACCGAGGGTAACAGACCTAATCGGAGGAGCGGATGCTTCACCGAGGACCTTTTTTGCCTCTTCGGAGACATCTGGGCATAAATCGAGAGAAACCTGCCTCTGGGCGAGTTTCATTGCAAAAGCAAGGCATGTTGGATGACCGCACTTCTTGCAGTTAGTTTTTGGAAGCAGCTTGAATATCTGAACGCCAGATAACGCCATTTTTATTCCTCCCTTACATTAATTCATCAATGAATTTTTCTACTGCCTTAACTGCCTCCGGATGCCTCATGATCAAAATCTCGGAGCCGGCAATCATGAGTGCAGTTGCCGTCACTGCCTCCCATGCGATTGCTCTCTGCTCAAGTACTCCGCCAATAGGAAGTTCAGCTTCGGTAGCAATAGCCTCTTTGGCCTTCCAGGCATTCATTCCGACATCGGCAAGCATAGGCATTTGCATCGTGGCGTCGTTCTGAGTCAAGGCGGCTAGCCTGATCCTCTCCATGACTGAATAGGTATAATCAAGACCATACCCAAGTCCCGAGCACATAGGATCTGTAACCAGATTCTCCTTCTCAAATCCCATCTGAGTTATCAAAATATTCAACTGTTTGGAAAGATTGATGTCGAGCTGCGACATCGCTATAAGTTTGAGGTTGTTTGCCATGCACGCTGCGGCTATTGTCTTATAATTCTCTTCCTGCGCCTTTCCCAGAAAACAGTTTTTGTCCTTGGCCGCTTCCGCAGCCGCAAGCAGTATGGCGGCATCTTTTTCAACATGATTGCTGCCAAGGATTATCAAAGGGATACTAATCGCGGCGAGTACGTCCTTTACTGTTTTGGCGGCATCTTCCGGGGAGCGGTTCTGCCTGTCGGGATGGGTCCCTATCAGTCTGAGTGCAATTGCTTTTGCGTTCAGTTTGTCCTGGCAATATTTCGCCCATGTGACGGGATCTCCAGAAACTCCTTCATATACCTTCTTAATGGTTTCAGGCCAGTCTTCCGGCGGGACGTCCTGTATCTCATAAGCCACAACAGGTCTGTTCGGAACGTTTCCTTCAAAGAGATGGAAAGGCAGGACATCCTCTCCGCCAAAAACAATTTTCTTGTCTATTCCCGCATCAATTTGAAAAACTTTACCGCCAAAAGTCTCGTTTGGTGCTGTAAAGGCCATATATACCTCCGTTCATTAATTTGTTAGTCGGTGCGATGAAAAAAGCTAACTGTCGACCATCGATACTATTTTACATTTCCAAATACGAATGAGCGTAAAGGATCCTACCCATAATTACATCTACCGTTTTTACAGTTTCATTGACCTCTGCGGCATCGGCAATCGCGGCTGTCAGGCCTTCGTAGTACAGCAGTGTCAGCAGATGTTTATTCATTATGTGCCTGAGAGGTTTTGGCATACCGTTTGATATATTGCTCAATCCCACTACTGTCTTCATCGGAGGGTCGTTCAGCTCCTGGAACATCTTCACAGACTGTATCACTTTTAATGCCTGGTCCTGGGTAGTGGCCATCTGGAGAACGAGCGGATCAAGATATAGGTCTTCAACAGGCATGCCGTATTCCATAGCCCTAGCCATTATCTCTGAAGCTATTCCCGCCCTTTCTTCAGCATCGGCAGGGAGGCCGCCTTTGCCGACGGTTAGACCTATTAATTGCGCCTGGTATTTTACAGCAACTTCCATGATGGGGAACCTCTCAGGGTCGTTCGATGTGGAGTTAATCAGCGGTCTGCCCCACTCGCCATTATGGACTTTTAACCCTGCCTCGATAGCCTTAACATTTGTAGTGTCAAGACAAACTGGAAGGGGAACCACTTCCTGGATGGTTGTTACCATCCACTCCATCATCTTCTCTCCGCCGTCCTCAGCAGGGCCGATATTAGCATCAATCATGCCCGACCCTTCTTTCCACTGCCGTACAGCAATTTCCTGAATAGGCCCTTTGTCGAATTTCATCATTGCTTCACGAACACGTTTTGCGATAATACTCAGCTTCTCTCCAATGATTAACATGACTCCTCCTTTAAAAAGGCTTGCGTAGCTTTTCCGGCTTTCACTATTATAATCATTTTTTATGTAAAGTAAAGAGATATATGATAAAAGTTATAAGTGTATAATATTTATCTATAATTTCAAGCAATTCCTTCAGAAAAACAGCAGCTACATGCCACCTTTTGTGGCATCATGGTAGCATTATTAAAATGCGCGAGCATAGCGCCTTGTTCTCCTGTGATTAAGTTATAATGTCCCCAAAGATGAAAGACGTACAATATAGATCGTGACTAAGGTATTCGGCATGATTCCAGAATGCCGAAAAGCGCCATCACAGAGGGTGCCTCTTCGGGGAGATCGAAGACCGGTCTACCCTGAAGATCGAACTGGGCTATCATGTCGTCCTGAGGGACAAGCCCTGTGAGCGAGACACCCACCCTTTCAGCCGTTTCCGTGAGCACAGATGAGTCACTGCCGACCACACGGTTGATTATAAAGGCCCTTTTGACAACATCAAGCTTGATCTCGTCGACCAGTTCGTTGATCCTCCGGGCTGTCAGAATGCCCTTCATGGTGGGATCGCTGACTATGACGAGGAGGTCTATCTTATGGGCCGTGCGCCTGCTAAGATGCTCCATGCCCGCTTCGTTGTCGATGACCACGTAGGGATAAGTCTCGGAGAGTTTATCGGTATATTTTCGTATGATATTATTGGCAGCACAATAACAGCCTGGGCCCTCGGGTCTGCCCATAACTATCAGATCAAACCCTCCCGCCTCGATGACGGACTGATGCACTTCATAGTCGAATAACTGCTCCGTGGACATGCCGCCCGGTCTGTCACCGCCGCTCCTCACAGTCTCGAGAGATTCCTCTCGCAGCCTTCCGACCGTGGTGTGGACGTCCACGCCGAGTGTCTCGTTCAGGCAAGAGTTGCTGTCTGCATCCACGCCAAGTATCGGCCCTTTTCTTTTGCTTGACAGATATTTGATCGTAAGGCCTGCAAGGCTGGTCTTGCCGGTGCCGCCCTTACCTGCGAAAGCAATGGTATACGCCATAAATCCTCCTTATACACTCATCTTTTTTATCAATGGAATCACATCAGGCATCGAATCAACGATGAAATCAGCTCCCTGAAGCAAGCTAATGGGTCTGTATCCGTATGTGACGGCAATTGTCCTGATCCCTGCAGCCTTGCCGGCCTCGATATCGAATGTGCTGTCGCCTATGATAACCGCTTCTTCAGGTCTGATGCCGAATTTCGACAGTACATATCGGATCGGGACCGGGGAGGGTTTTTTTTCGCGCGTCGTGTCGCTTCCGACGACAAAGTCAAAATATTTCCTCATGCCGAGCAGTTCGAGCAGCCTTGCCGAAAAGTCCTCCCGCTTATTCGAGATGACTACCTTGGGGCATCCGTTAAGCGATTCCAGCGTATCCATGACACCGGGATAGACAGTCGTGTTGTCTGCAAGATGGGCAGAGTAGTGATCCAGGAAGCGTCTAATCAGTGGTTCCTTATCCGATGGAATGTGATGAATTTCGATGACCTTCTCGAAGAGCCTGGTTATGCCCTCTCCGATAAGGGATATCGTCTTGGGCACTGTAACGGCCGGGACGTTCAGGCCTTCGAGGGCATAGTTGATGGCATGGCAGATATCGATGCTCGAATCAACGAGCGTTCCGTCGAGGTCGAAGATGACAACTTGAATCGCCATATCATTTTAATGTACTCGATCATAGCAGAAAAGCTCAACATAGCCGATTTAGCAGTCTTGTCAGGGCTTATAATACATAAGCCTGCGGGCATAGGGCGCGACGAGATCAACGAGTGCGTTCATCTCTCCTTCGTCCATTGGAGAAAACGACCTGGCGAGTCCAACATTCTCCTCAAGCTGCGCACTGTTGTCACAGCCTATAATACCCAAAGTCACCGGATGCGACAGGGCAAAGCGATAAAATGATTCCATGTTTCTGCCAGCGCCTGGAATCCTTATAGCAAGGCCCCTGAAATATACCTTCATCGCGATAATCCCCATGTCTTTCTGCAAAGCATAAGGCATGAGGTCGGTTATAAAGTTTAGGTAATGCGGCTCAGCGGGATTCACCGGCATCAGCACCGTATCGAACTCCGCAACATTGAGACACCGGCGCAGGATTGCCGGGTCTTCGTGGCCCGTTACGCCTATAAAGCGAACAAGCCCTTTCTCCTTGGCCTCCCTAAAAGCTTCCAGCGCGCCGCCGGGAGCGGAGACCTCTGCAATATCTTCTTCGGTTCTCATGTCATGCATCTGCCAGAGATCGAGATGATCCGTCTTTAGCGTTTTAAGGGTATCGTGCAGGTGATCGAGAGCGCCTTGCTTATCGCGTGCGTGGGACTTTCCGGCCAGGAATATATCCTTCCTCCTCTCGCCCAGGGCCTTCCCATGGTACGCTTCGCACCCAGAATATGCCTTGGCCGAATCGAAGTAGTTGATGCCGAGGTCGATGGCGCGGTTGATGAGATTGTAAGCTTCGACATCCTGGCCGTACGTACGCAGCACGCCTTCGCCGCCCAAGCCGAGTATCGTCACATCAACTCCGGTTTTGCCGAGTCTACGTTTC
>PMYY01000151.1 GCA_003170655.1 Nitrospiraceae bacterium | reverse complement strand
GTCAGAGCAGTTGTTCCTTACGGGCAGAAGACAGGTACTTATGACGGCAAGATAGCCGTCAGGGCATCAGGGAGTTTCAATGTATCGACTGCTACCGGTATAGTCCTGGGGATTAGCTACAAATACTGTTCTGTGGTTCATAGGGCAGATGGATATTCATATCTAACAAATACAGGCGCTCCTCTCGGCAATGAATTACCGAGTATCCGCGCCCAGGAGTTGTCATGAAAGGTGCGATCAAAGGAATGATTATCAAGAATACCGGCTCAGCATTTGAGGAGGCCGAAGATCTGATTGCGATAGAAAAAAGATTGCGTGTCTCGGTCAACGGCAAGGAAGTGTTGAGCCTGTATTGCACACCGTTGATGGTCAGGGAGCTGGTTGTAGGGATGTTCATGACTGAAGAGATAATCAACGGAGGATGGTGCGCCGACAGGATGTCCATAGAATATGGTAAGGATGTAAGGGTTGACATCCCGGCGGAAGGCGAGGTATCGATGGACGGCGCGGTGATCACCTCGGGCTGTATCGGCGGGCTCACATTCCCTAAACGAATGACCCTGAAAAAAACGGACGACCCGTTCGCTATAAGCGCACACAGGATCAAAGAATTGTTCCGAAAATTCCAGAAGTCCTCTGAACTCTATCTGCTTACGGGTTGCGTACACAGCGCTGCATTGAGCGACGGAGAATCGATCCTCTGTCTCGCGGAGGACATAGGCAGGCATAATGCTGTCGACAAGGTGATTGGTTATGCCATATTGGAACAAATTTCTTTCAAGGGCAAGATCATGCTTGCAAGTGGCCGCCTGTCTTCGGAAATCGTGGCGAAATGCGCGCGCTGGAATATCCCCATTGTAGCAAGCAGGACGTCACCGACGAGTCTCGCTGTTGAAATCGCTGAAAAACACGGGGTTACTGTAGTAGGGTTCGTCAGGGCCGACAGGCTGAATGTGTATACTCACACCGGCAGGATACAGCCGTAATACTACTCAGCGGCATAGACCTGCCACTACATATCTATAGAGCTTTTCACCTTATGCATCTTCGCAATGATCTCTTCGGGGATCGGTGAATTATTGACAGCATCCTCGTAAGATATAAGCCCTGCTGCTGCAAGTTCGACTAGCGACTGGTTCATGGTCTTCATGCCGGAACGAGATGTCTGCATTATCGGGTACATCTGATTGATCCTGCCTTCCTTGATAAGCGTCCTGATCGCCGGTGTCGGGATAAGAATTTCTACCGCCAGCACCCTGCCGATGCCCTCTCTCTTCTTGATCAGTCTCTGCGAAATAATTCCTTCAAGAGACTCTGCCAGCATGTTTCTCGCATATTCGTGGTTAGGATGCGGAAACATTTCGACAAGACGCGTGATGGTCTGNNGGGTCCTGGCGCAGAACGTATTTGAGCGCCGATGCGAATGAAGGGGTGTCGGAATCAAGCTCCCGCTGGTTGATCAGGCATCTGTTGTGGCTGTGCAAAAACTCTATCGGGTCTTCGATCGTAACGATATGTGCCTCTCGATGGAGATTGATCGTCTCGATCATCGAGGCCAGAGTTGTAGACTTACCACTCCCCGTAGGCCCGGTTACCAGAATCAGTCCTTGCGTCTTTTTAAGGATGTCTTCAACCGCCTCCGGGATGCCTAGTTCCTTGAAGCCCTTAATGTGAAAGGGTATCTCCCTGAAGGTGCCGGCTACCGCTCCTCTTTGCATGAAGATATTGGCCCTGAATCTGCTCAGACCCTTTACCCCGAAGGAAACATCGATCTCATTAGTAGCCTCGAATTTCTTCATCTGCGACTCGTTCATAAAGCTGCAGCAAAGCTCCCTGGTGTCTTCGGGGGTCAGTATGCGATAATCCTCGATTAGTATCAGTTTGCCCGCCAGCCTGAAACGGGGATTGGTCCCGGTAGTTATATGGAGGTCTGATGCCCCCTTGTCTATCATAAACTTCAGGAGTTCTATAAGTTCGGCCATTCGATCAGTTCCTTCAATCCTCAAAGGTCACCCTCAAGACTTCTTCCACCGATGTTGTCCCTTCGATGACCTTTCGGATGCCGCTCTGTCGGAGAGTTGTCATGCCAAGCAATACCGCCTCCTGCTTCAGATCGGCCGTGGACACATTCCGCAGCACCAGGTCTTGCAGTTCTTTCTTTATGGGCATGACTTCATAAATCGCCGTTCTCCCGGCATAGCCCGTATTATTGCAGTTCTGACATCCTTCACCCATATAGCAGGCGGCGCTGCCGATAACGTCCGATGGGAACCCTATCTTCAGCATAGTATCCTCGTCAAAGGTCTGCTCTGTCTTGCAATGCTCGCAGACTATCCTTACCAGCCTCTGGGACACGGCCAGAGACACGGCAGACGCTACCGCAAAAGGTTCAATGCCCATGTTGACCAGGCGAGTCAGGATACCGGCGGCATCATTTGCCGGGAGCGTGCTTAGTACGAGATGTCCTGTCAACGCCGCCTTCACGGCCAACTCCGCAGTCAAATGGTCCTTCAACTCTCCAAGCATAATGATATCGGAATCCTGGCTGAGAAACGACTCGATAGCAGCAACGTAGGTGAGTCCTATGTCCGGGGTTACCTGTCCCTGATTGATTCCGTAAAGATTGATTTCAATCGGATCTTCGGCAGTCATAATGTTTATGCCGGGTTTATTGAGATGCAGAAGGGCGGAATAAATAGTTGTCGTCTTGCCGCTCTCTGCCGGCCCGGAAATAATCACCATCCCCTGCGGACGTTCGATCGCTTCAGTGAAATCGAGGAGCTGCTCCTGATCAAAGCCCAGCTTGATGATATCGAAAGGCATGTGGGCTTTGTCCAGCACCTTGATTACGATCTTTTCGCCGAACAAAATGGGGAAGGTCGAGACGCGGCAATCTATCTCCTTGTTAGTTCCGAAGCGGAATTTAGTACGTCCCCTTTGCGGCATCCGTTTTTCGGCAACATCGAGGTGGAACATTATCTTAATCTTTGCAGCCATGATGTTCTTCATCGGGGCGGGAAGTTTGAGCACAGGCTTGAGCACACCATCGATGCGATAACGGACCCTGAGCATCTCTTCGCTCGGTTCAATATGGATATCGCTCGCACGGTACTTCACAGCATTGATGATGATCCCCTTGATCATCTTCTCGATCGGAACGGTCAGGTCTTTCTGTTCCACTTCCTTGGCCACCTCTGAAACAGTAACCTCATCGATGCCTGCGTTGAGGCTTTGGTTGACCTCTTCTATCTGCACCTTTTCTCGTTTCGTGTTGTTTTTTGCTTCAAGGTTGCTCCTGGCCTTCTCGGTTTCAGGATAGTGCCGTTCTATCGAATCCATAATTAACGACTCCATCGCGACATAAACTGAAATATTCATACCTGTAACAAACTTGATGTCCTCGACGGCAAAGTGGTTGGAGGGATCGGCTATGGCCACCCTGAGGTTGCCACCGGTCAGCGTCAGTGGGATAACATGATATCTCTTGGCGATTTCGTATGGAATATATTTCAGCACCGAAGGGTCGAAATTGAAATCCGTCAAGTTTATCGGAGGCACATTGTACTGCCTGCTCAAAAAGGTTATCAGGCTCTCTTCCGAGACGGCCTCAATCTTCAGCAGTGCTGAGCCGATCCTCTTTCCTTCGGTCTTTTGGATGACAAGAGCGTCCTGAAGCTGTTTTTCGTTGATCAGCCTGGCCTTTACCAGGAGTTGTCCGAGCAATGTCCTATCCACACTATAAAGTTTACGATAAATAGACTTTTTTTGAAAGGGGAAGTCTGCGCATCGAACAAACTCGGCAGTGTGCCGTTGAATTATGGATACCTTTCTGTCAAAACGGTTACAATTAATTTCAGCTCATATTTATGAAAAGGAATGTTAAATGATAGACACCCATTGTCATCTGGAGATGCTTCAGTTCAAGGACGACCTTCAGGAGGTCCTCAATCGGGCGAAGGAGGCAGGTATCGAGGCGCTTGTCACTATCGGCTCCGATTTCAAAGGCTGCAAAGGGGCTGTCGACCTTTCGAAAAAATACGACTTCGTCTACGCAGCAGTCGGTATCCACCCCCACGATGCCAAGGATTTATCGGAGGAAATCTTTGGACAGATCAGGTCATGGATTTCAGAAAGCAGAGCATATAGGACAACCTGCGAGGGCGGGGACATCCCCAGAATCGTTGCCCTTGGAGAAATAGGCCTCGACTATTACTACGATCACTCACCACGCGAAATCCAGCGCACGGTCTTTGCAAAGCAGCTCTCCTACGCAAAAGAGTGCGATTTGCCGGTCGTCATCCACAGTCGCGACGCACGTGAAGACACATTTCGCATACTCGAAGAATCCGGCGTCAATAAAGGCGTTATGCACTGTTTCTCGGGCGACGCAGACATGGCAGAGCATGCCTTGGGCCTCGGTTTGCATATCTCCTTTGCCGGACCGGTGACCTTCAAGAAATCAGCAGTACTCAGGGAAGTTGCAAAGATGGTGCCAGACGAGCGCCTCCTAATCGAGACAGACGCTCCTTATCTTGCCCCTGATCCATTAAGAGGCAAGCGGAACGAACCGGCGTTCATCGTCCATACGGCAAAACATATCGCCGCACTAAGGGGCGTGACGCTCGAAGATATCGACAGGATGACCACACTTAATGCCAAGAGGCTTTTCGGTATCGGCATGCCTGAAGAAGCGCGTATCGTCTACAAGATTCGCGACAGCTTGTATCTTAATATCACAAACAGGTGCACGAACAAATGTTCATTCTGCATCCGGTACCAGTCCGATTTCGTAAAAGGTCACAACCTGCGGCTGGAAAGCGAGCCAACCGAAAAAGAGCTTGAGTCGGCCATCGGCGACCCATCGAGATATAGCGAGGTGGTTTTCTGCGGATACGGGGAACCCTTGTTAAGGCTCGATGTCGTCAAGTCCGTTGCCGCATGGGTCAAAGAGCGGGGCGGAAAGGTCAGAATAAATACGAACGGTCAGGGGAATCTCATCAACAAGAGAAACATACTTCCGGAACTGAAAGGACTTGTCGATTCATTGTCGATCAGCCTCGATGCCCAGGACGAAGAAACCTACAACAGAATCTGCGGATCATCCTTCAGTAACGCGTTCGCCGGAGTTATTGACTTCATTCGTGTTGCGTGTAATTATATCCCTGATGTACAGGCTACGGTAATCGACATAGAAGGCGTCGATGTCGATAAGTGTCGGCAGATAACCGATGATCTCGGCGTTAAACTCCGAGTGAGAGAACTGGATGTGGTGGGGTAATGCTTAAGTCAGCTAGTGATCGCAAAGAGTGCTGTAATATCCGCAATTGCAACTTCGCCTTGCTCCTTTACCTTCAGGTTCTTCCACTGCGCCTTACCGGCCTTGAGTTCATTCTCTCCGATGATGAGCGCAAATTCAGCGCCCAGGCGGTCAGCACGGCGAAGCTGGCTTTTTAGAGATGAGCCGCCGTAGCTTTGTTCGGCCCAGATGCCTTGCGATCTCAATGTCTCGACGATCCTGAAGCCTTCAAGTTCCGATTCCTTGCCCAGCGTTGCAACAAAGACCTTCGGCGACGGAACTTCAATCGACTGTTTCTCCTTAAGAAGAGTCACCAGCCTCTCCATTCCGACAGCAAAGCCAATTGCGGGGGTTGCAGGTCCGCCGAATTCCTCGACCAGCCGGTCATACCTGCCGCCTGCTGCAACAGCCTTCTGCGCGCCAAGATGTTCGCTTGTTACCTCAAAGGTTGTCTTTGTGTAATAATCCAGGCCGCGAACGAGATTAGGGTTCAGCGTATATGGAACATTGAATGCATTGAGAATTGAAAGCAGATCGTCGAAATGCTTCCGGCAACTCTCACAAAGATAGTCGGTCACGATCGGTGCGCCCTTCCTTAGCGCGCCGCAACGCTCGATCTTGCAGTCGAGTATGCGAAGCGGATTGGTCTCATACCGCCTTTGACAGTCGGGACAATATTCTGCAAGTTTATCGCCGAAAAAATCGAGTAGGGCCTGGCGATATGCAGGCCTGCACTCGGCGCAGCCAATGGAGTTGATCTCGAAATTCAGCCCGCTCAAGCCGATCGCCTCAAGCAGATTCTTGAGCATAATGATGAGCTCGGCGTCTATCGAAGGGGCGGCGACCCCGAATGCCTCGGCGCCGATCTGGTAGAACTGGCGGAAACGTCCCTTCTGCGGGCGTTCATAGCGGAACATCGGGCCTGAGTAATAGAATTTCTGTGGCGATGGAAGCGTCTGAAGGTTCTTTTCGACAAAACAGCGCACGACCGGAGCTGTGCCTTCAGGTCTCATGGCAACGCTTCGATTGCCCTTGTCGGTAAACGTGTACATCTCCTTTTCCACAATATCGGTCGCCTCGCCTATGCCGCGAATGAAGATGTCGGTAGATTCGAGTATCGGCACCCTAATCTCCTGGAACCCGTACCGGCTGAATATGTCCCGTGCAGCGGCCTCGATTACCTGCCATGCCGCGATATCCGGCGGCAGGATGTCCTCCATGCCCTTGAGTCCGTTATATTTCACTCAGCCTCTTCCCTCTCCTTGTCAAACTCGATCATCTTCATGTGGCTCTCGATCAATCGCTTGACCTCTTCCTTGAAATGGCGGCGGATGCCCTTCAATTCGACAATGTCCTCGTGGATCTTTACTGCCCTTTCCTGCGCCGCCTTGATGATCTCGTCCGCCCTCGACTCGGCCTCTCTGATGATGAGGTCGGCTTCTTTACGCGAATTGGCCTTGTATTCCTCTACCATCTGCTGGGTGGTTACGAGCGTATCGCGAAGCGTAGAATTCATATTATTGAATTCCTGCAGCTGGGAATCGGCTCGGCTCAACTGCTCTTTCAGGGAAGCGTTTTCCCTTAGCAGTTCTTCCATCTCTTCACGAACCAGTTCAAGAAACGAATAAACCTCTTCCTGTTCGAACCCCCTGAGCATCTGAGTCGGGAATGTTTTTTGCTGAATATCAAGTGGTGTAATTCTCATGTTTGTTTAGGCCCCCTTCATTTTAACTTGTAACCGATCTCTATAAGAGACGATATAAGGAATCTTTGGATAAAAGTGATAATCAGAATCACGACAAACGGCGATATGTCGATGGGCCCCAGTCTGTTGCCGACGATCCTCCTGATCGGCATGAGCACAGGCTCCGTTACCCGATAAAGGAATCTTACGATCGGGTTGTACGGATCAGGATGCACCCAGCTTATCAGGGCCGATATGACGATTATCCAGAAATAGATGTCCAGTAATATGTTAAGGATCTGAGCGATTGATATGATTAAATTGCCGAGAACAAACACAATTGCCTCCTTGTTAATATTATTGTTAGCCTGCGGATATGGGTCAGGCTGAAGCCAGTTCCTCGGCCCTTTTCCTGGCAGCATCGAGGGCCTGCCCGACAAGCTCGTAAAGCCCTTTTTCCTCGAAGACCTTGACCCCGGCGGCCGTCGTCCCGCCCGGAGAGGTCACCATCTTTCTCAGAGCTTCGGGCGACATGCCGGTCTCAAGCAGCTTTGCCGTGCCTATCAATGTCTGTATTGCGAGTTCCGCGGCGTTGTCGTGAGTAAGCCCCATCTTTTCGCCGCTCGTTGTCATCGCCTCGGCAAAAAGGGCAACAAAGGCAGGTCCGCTACCAGAAAGCGCAGTAACCGCATTCATATATTTTTCCGGAAGGGTAAGCACCCTTCCAATGGATGAAAAGATATCCCTTACCGGTGCGATCACGTTCTGAGGAAGGCATGAGCAGAGTGAAAGGACCGACATTCCCTCCTGAACTAGTGCAGGGGTGTTGGGCATCACGCGTACCAGTCGCCCGGTCTGGAGCTTGGACTGCAGGAAAGAGAGGGTAATCCCGGCAGCAATGGATACTACAGTTTTTTCCTGAGTGACAACACCCGTTATCTCATTGAGGACGTCCACCATGTTCTGTGGTTTTACAGCAAGGACAATGATATTGCCCGAGCCCGCTGCCTCGCTGTTGGATTCCGTAGTAAGGACTCCGTACGTCTTGCCAAGATAATCCCTGCGGTCTGCCCTCGGCTCAGACACGATAATGCTTGTCTTGCCGAGAGACGTAATCCCCTTGATAAGGGCCTCCGCCATGTTGCCGCCCCCGATAAATGCTATCATGTATCTCTCCTTTCACCGAAAATAGCTGTCCCTATCCTCACCAGGGTCGCACCCTCCTGGATTGCAACTTCATAGTCATTAGACATACCCATAGAGAGTTCCGGTAGAACAAACCCTTTCTTCTCAAGTTCGTCCCTCAGCTCGCGCAGGCGCTTGAAAAAAGGTCTCGCTGGCTCCGGGTCAGCGAAAAATGGGGGGATAGTCATCAGTCCCTCCAGTTTAAGATTTTCAAGCCGCGTCACCTTTTTCACAAGGAGAGGCAGGTCCTGTTCGGGAATGCCGCTCTTGGTCTCTTCCGTGGAAAGTTTGACCTGTATAAGCACCCTCTGGACTTTGCCGGCCTTTTCAGCCTCTTTGTTCAAATCTGCGGCAAGTTCTTCCGAATCGAGAGAATGGATCAGCTCGAAAAGCCTCACCGCATATTTCGCCTTGTTCCTCTGAAGATGGCCGATCAGGTGCCACTCTATATTAGAATTTGAGATTTCAAATTTCAAATTTGTAATTTTTTCTGTAGCCTCCTGGATCTTGTTCTCCCCGAAGACCCTGAGTCCAATATCTGCGGCCTTCCTTATTTCATCAATGCCTACCGTCTTGGTAACCGCCACCAGCCTGACATCTTCAGGCCTTCTGCCGGCCCGCATCGCGGCATGGCTCATTTTCTTAAACACGGCAGAGGTGTTTTCGAGCAACATAGTCTTCTATACTAGTATCTACCCCTTACTAATTGCAAGACGGCTCCAGATACCCAACTCCTTGATATTCGTGACAATTGGCGGCACTATTCAGCAGGCAAGCCATTATGAAAAGCCGTTGTCTTTCTGATATTATAAATAATGTTCAAAAAGGTCAAAGTGCGATTTTCTCTCAACATGCGCCTTACAATGATCATGCTGTTTCTTAGCTTCATGCTGATAACCATCCTCATGTTGCTTTATTCAGAATCCGAAAGAAAGCTCTTCAAGGAGCTGGAAAAGCAGACCACCGAACTCACTAAAGCGATCCAGATAGGAGTTGAAGAGGTAACAACGGGCAAAGACAAGTCCGATGAGGCCAGGCTGGCCCAGTACCTGAAGAAGCTGAATGCCAAAGGCGTAAAAGAGATATCAATTATAAGCAATGCGAATGAGATTGTGGCCAGTACCAACCCCCAGAGAATTGGCGAACCGATGACTCACAAGAAGAAAGAGCTGATCATAAGGGCTGAACTCGGGGAACCTGTCTCCGAAGAGGGAAAGACCTTCAATGTAATTCTTCCCGTTGTCGCGGGGGACACTCAATACGGATACATTCATCTCCGGATCAACAAGGATGATTTCTCGGACGTGCTCCGGGCGAATGTTATTAGCAGGGTTATTGCAACCCTCTTCGTATTCGGCATAGGGATTATCTTTACGCTGATACTCGCTCGACAATACACGCGGCCTATAGAAAAGGTAGTTAATGCTGCCATGCGTGTTGCGGCAGGGGACCTGAACCAGCAGCTCCGCGTGGAGAGCAACGACGAAATCGGAAAGCTCTCTGAAAGCTTCAACTTCATGGTAACCAAGCTAAGGGCGGCCAGGACACTTGAGGAAAGATTGAGGGAGGCCGAACACCTGTCTGGCCTCGGACAGCTATCGCGCCATATGGCCCACGAGATCCGTAACCCACTAAACTTTATCAGCCTGAGCATCGACCATATTGGCGAAAAATACAGACCCGACGACAGGACGAAGCACGAGAAATTCAGCAGC
This sequence comes from Nitrospiraceae bacterium, assembly GCA_003170655.1. Classification (GTDB taxonomy): domain Bacteria; phylum Nitrospirota; class Thermodesulfovibrionia; order Thermodesulfovibrionales; family Dissulfurispiraceae; genus Fen-1308. The sequence goes on along the minus strand of PMYY01000151.1, from coordinate 21,788 downwards.
CTTATCAGCGGTATCAGGCAGGAGATCAACCGCCTCGATAAACTTGTCAACGACTTTCTCGATTACAGCCGGCCCCTGTCGCTGAACCGGCAGATGGTCAATGTAAAGGGACTCCTCGACGACATCATCGACCTCGTCTGGGCAAGGGCGGATGTGGAGGGAATAGAACTGGTGAAGGATTACGACTCTCCCGTCGAACTTTACCTCGATCCGGATCTGTTTAAGACGTGTGTGCTGAATGTGGTTACGAATTCTTTTCATTCAATGGCCTCATCATCAGATGAGAAAATATTGCTCATTAAGACCGCTGTCGACAAGGATCTTTTTGTGCTCACCATTTCCGATAAGGGTGAAGGGGTGCCGCAGGAAAACCTGCCCAAGATATTTGAACCCTTCTTCTCGACCAAGGAGGCTGGCCTGGGCCTGGGACTCCCTCTGACGAGGCGGGTCATCGAGGAGCACGGAGGCAGGGTGGATTTCAAGAGTGAGCCAGGTAAAGGCAGCGAGATGACATTCACCATCCCGCTTAAAAAATATACCGTATTGTAAGGGGAATAGATCGCCATGCCGGTCATAATTGTCATCGACGACGAACAGCGACAGAGAAACATTTTAGAGACCATACTCGAAGACGAAGGGTATGAGGTCCACACTGCGCACTCAGCCGAGAAGGGCCTAGAACTGATCAAGACATTCGCCCCGGACATTGTCCTCACTGACCTGAAGATGGGCGGCATCTCCGGACTGCAACTTCTGGCTGCATTGCCAGATGGATCCGTGAAACCTGCGGTAATCATTATGACAGCATACGGAACCATCTCCTCTGCAGTAGAAGCGATGAAAAAGGGCGCCTTCGACTATCTCACAAAGCCGCTCGAAAAAGATGCAATCGTCATGACGGTGCAGAAAGCCGCCGAGCGGATGCAGCTCATCAGGGAGAATATCACCCTCAGGAACGCCCTTTACGAGAAGTTCAGCATGGACGGCATCATAGGCAGTTCCAGGAGGATGCAGGAGATCATGGATGTCGTCAAAAAGGTGGCGCCTACATCGGTAACGGTCCTCATCTTCGGTGAAAGCGGTACCGGAAAAGAGTTGATCGCCCGGGCGGTCCATTACAACAGCTTGCGGAAAACTGGGCCGTTCACCGCCATTAACTGCGCCGCAATCCCGGACAACCTTATCGAAAGCGAACTCTTCGGCTATGAACCCGGTGCTTTCACCGGGGCGACGCACCGAAAAATCGGCCTTTTCGAAGCCAGCAATAAGGGCACTCTTTTCCTCGATGAGATCGGGGACCTTCCCCTCCTTACCCAGACGAAACTCCTACGGGTATTACAGGACAAGGAAGTCAGGAGGATAGGAGGACATGACAGCATAAAGATAGATGTCCGGATCCTTGCCGCAACCAACAAGGACCTCGAAAAAGAGGTTTCACGCAGCAAATTCAGGGAGGACCTCTTTTACCGGCTGAAGGTTGTCACTGTCGAACTGCCCTCCCTGAAAGAGCGCAAGGAAGACATACCTCCACTGGTCGATTTCTTCATCAGCAAGTACAACCAGGAATTCGGCAAAAGAGTCAAAGGCGCCAGCGAAGGTGCCCTTAAGGCATTGAATGACTATTATTGGCCGGGCAACATCAGGCAGCTCGAGTCGGTCGTGGAGCGTGCGGTCCTGATGTGCGACAGCGAGTCGATATCACTGGCTGATATCAGGGGCGAACTAAAAATGCCCGGAAGCAGCAGTCCCTTTGACATTGAGATACCGGATGAGGGCATCAATTTCGAGGAAATGGAGAAGATGCTCATCAAAAAGGCCATGGCCAAGACGAATAATGTGGCAGCCAGGGCCGCCAGGCTACTCGGGATGAGCTATAAGACCTTCTGGTACAGGCTCGAAAAATTCGGCCTTAACGATGGTTCCCAGATTGGGGAAAATAATCCTGATTTGCGAACCTAGAAGCGTTTCTCTCACATTACGCAGCAATAGCCTGTCTTTTCTTTCCGGCGTGCAAAATGATACTATAGAATTACAAATAACGGGAGATCTCCAAATCGAGTCAAAAAGGGGGATGTATCGAATGAAGAAGATTTTAGCACTTATTGTCGCGCTTATGTTTGCATTTTCATTGACTGCGGCTTTCGCAGCCGATAAGGTCACAGAGACGAAAGCTGCTCCCGCGAAGGAAGCAAAGAAGTCGGCAGCCAAGAAGCATCAGCTGACCGGTGAGGTTAAGGCCGTAGATGCCGCGGCTGCTACTGTGACGATCAAGGGCAAGAAGGAGATGACCTTCTCTGCCGATGAGAAGATGTTGAAAGATGTAAAGGTCGGCGATAAGATCGTCGTAACGTATACCGAGTCGGACGGAAAAGCGACCGCCGCCGGCATCAAGGCTGCTAAGGCCCCGAAGAAAGAAGAAAAAAAGGCTGAACCCGCAGTAAAACCGGCAGCTCAGGACAGTAAGCCCGCAAAGAAGAAAAAAAGCGTAGAAGGCTGCTAAAAAAGAAGAAGCCTGCTTTCCTCAAAAGCGTGTTCCGCTAAAAGAGCGCCCTTTTTTATTTTTCAGGTCATCCTTCAGCATCGTTTGAATCTTTGACCTTTGAGCTGTCACTGCTATAAAATATTTGGTTATTATTCGTAACCCCCAGATTACTTGGAATATCGAAAATTATTTTACTGCTTTTCGGAGGAGACAGATGATCAAGATCGAACTTGCCGACCGTGTAAAAAACCTTCCACCCTATCTCTTCGCTACCATCGACAAGATGAAGCAGGAGGCCATTTCCAGGGGCGTTGACGTCATAGATCTCAGCATAGGCGATCCTGACATACCGACACCGAAGCATATCGTGGAAGCAATGAAAAAGGCTGTTGAAAAGGCGGAACATCACCGTTATCCTTCATATGAAGGAATGCTTTCATATCGTGAGGCTGTTGCCGGGTGGTATAAGAGAAGGTTCAGCGCCACACTCGATCCGAAAACCGAGGTCCTCTCGCTGATCGGATCCAAAGAGGGTATTGGCCACATACCATTTGCCTTCGTCAACCCTGGCGATGTAGTGCTCGTGCCGTCTCCGGGTTATCCTGTCTATCCGGTCGCAACACTTTTTGCCGGTGGAGAATCGTACCTGATGCCCCTGATTGAGGACAATGCTTTTCTGCCCGATTTCAAGGCCATCCCTGAGTCTGTGCTCAAAAGGGCAAAACTGATGTTCCTGAATTATCCAAACAATCCGACAGCTGCGCTCGCTCCCAAAGAGTTTTACATGGAGGCGATAGAGCTGGCAGCAAAATACGATATCATCCTCTGCCATGACGCAGCATATTCTGAAGTATATTATGACGGCAAAAAACCGCTGAGCTTCCTCGAAATGGAAGGCGCCTGTGAGGTGGGTATTGAGTTCCATTCCCTGTCCAAAACATACAATATGACTGGCTGGAGAATTGGTTTTGCGGTCGGCAACAAGGACGTCCTTGCCGGCCTCGGGAAGATCAAGTCCAACCTCGATTCCGGCATATTCCAGGCTGTGCAGGAGGCCTCAATAGCAGCACTTAGTACCGAAGACTCACTTCTGTCGGGGATAAGGGATACATATCAGGAGCGAAGAGACGTACTGTGCAACGGTCTCAACGAGATAGGAATAAGCGTTAAGAAGCCGAAGGCTACTTTTTACGTATGGACCAAGGTGCCGACCGGCTATACTTCTGCAACCTTTGTTTCGCATCTGCTTGAGAAAACCGGGGTCCTGGGCACGCCGGGAGTCGGGTTCGGTGCACCAGGTGAGGGATATATCCGCTTTGCACTCACTCAAAATGCCGAGAGGATCAGGGAAGCGGTCGGCAGAATCAAAAAAGTTCTCTAGATGGCCATAATATACATTGGCATCGGGTCGAACCTCGGCGACAAAGAAGGTAACTGTAAGACTGCTATCGAAAGATTGTCGGAAAATGGCATCACGGTAAAAAAAACATCGTCGCCCTATCGCACGAAACCCTGGGGTGTTGAAGACCAGCCCGATTTCGTGAATATGGCAGTGAAAGCCGAGACCAACATCAATCCATCGGAACTTTTGCCGATTTTAAAAACTATCGAAAAAGAGATGGGACGGCAGGACGGCGTGCGCTGGGGCCCCCGTCTCATCGATCTCGACCTGCTTTTTTATGATGACCTGGTAATTTCGTGTGATGAACTGGCAATTCCGCATCCGCTCCTGCACAAACGCGAGTTCGTGCTGCTTCCGCTGGCTGAGATTGCGGCTGAATTCGTCCACCCCGTTTTAAAAGCCACGATCAAACAATTGGCGGGGAACTTGGGAAAGGTGAATTTGCAATGAAAAAGATCCTGTCGATCAGCACCAAATCGAGACCCGAACTCATCGATATAACTGAGAAGGTTCGCAGCGCAGTCAGTGCATCAAGTATAAAAGAAGGTCTATGCTGCATATATGTCCCTCATACAACAGCGGGGGTCACGATAAATGAAGGGGCCGATCCCTCGGTCAAGCTGGACATATTGGCGAGTCTTAACAAACTCGTACCCTTTGATGGGGATTATCATCACGGTGAAGGGAATTCTGCGGCACACATAAAGGCGACGCTTGTGGGGACTTCAGCTATTTGTCTGATAGAAGACGGCAAGCCGGCCTTAGGAACCTGGCAAGCGATCTTCTTCTGTGAGTTCGACGGCCCCAGGACCCGCAACATTACCATTAAAATCGTATGAGACTCGCGTTGATTGTCTTGCGGAGGATTATGTCTTTGTAATCTTCTTCGTCTTCGCCGTCTTCTTTGGGCTTTTCTTGACTGCGCTTTCTTCGAGCTGGATCTTAGCCAAGACTTCCTCCACGGTAGTAATACCAAACCCTACCTTTTCCCATGCATCATCAAACAATAATTTGACGCCTTCATGCCGCGCAACTTCGGTTATCTTTATCTCGGATGCATCTTTGAATAGCACAGTTTTAATCGCTAGGCTAACTGGAAGATACTCGTAAATTGCGGTTCTACCAAGGTAGCCGCTATTGTAACAATGCTGACAACCCTCTCCCTTGTAATGCTTCTTTATCTCAGGCAATCCAAAACTGTCCATAAATACCGCAAGTTCCTCGTCCACAGCCAGCTCGACCTTGCAATGGATACATATCCTTTTTACAAGACGCTGTGCAAGTATAGCGCTAAGTGACGATCCGAGAAGATACGGGGGTATGCCAATATCTAGAAGGCGCGTGATTGTTGCAGCCGTACTGTTGGTATGCAGCGTCGTCAACACCAGATGGCCCGTCATGGATGCCCTCATGGCTATCTCTGCTGTTTCACGGTCGCGAACCTCTCCCACCTTTATAACGTCGGGGTCTTGCCGCAGAACGGACCGGAGGATATTGGCAAAGGTTCTGCCAATGTCATCATGGACCTGTATTTGTGTAATGCCCTCGATCTTGTACTCGACCGGGTCTTCGACTGTAACGATATTCCTGGTCTCCGACTTCATATGATTGAGAGCGGCATATAGAGTCGTTGTCTTTCCGCTCCCCGTCGGTCCTGTTACGACGAGCATCCCCTGCGGACGCCTGAGAATGCCCGAGACCGAATGTCTCATCTCCTCAGGCATGCCGAGTTCCTGGAGAGTTACGACACCAGAACTCTGGTCGAGCAGCCTGATAACAACCTTCTCCCCGTAAATGGACGGAATCGTTGATATCCTGAGATCGATCTCCTTATCATGCAGCGTTACATGGCTGCTACCGTCCTGCGGCAACCGGCGATTGGTAATATCAAGGCTTGAAATTATCTTTATGCGCGATATGACCGATTCGTGGATATTCCTGTCATAGGTGAAGATATTCCTCAGATCCCCGTCGACCCTGAACCTCACCTGCACTATACGCCGCCGTGGCTCGATGTGAATATCGCTGGCCCTCATCTTGATCGCCTCGGCAATCATCATAGCTACAAGCTTCACTATAGGCGGCGCTTTGCTTTTAGAATAAAGGGACTCGATATTCGAATCCGTCTCTTCACTTTTCGGAACCTCGGAGAACTGGATTTCCTTGTCGGCACTTATGTTTGAGCTGTAGAGATCGAGAAGTTCAGGACTGTCCGCACCTTCGACATAGTAGCGTTCTATCGCATCGAGTATGGAGCTTTCGTGGGAGATGAGCGGCGATATTCTGAGCTTGGTATTGAATGCGATATCGTCTATCGCGCGATAATCAAGGGGGTCTGCCATAACCAGGAGGAGCGTCGAGTTCTTCTTCTCGAGTGGGAAGATTACCCTCTGTTTGGCCATCTTCTTGGGAATGATGGTCTTGAGCTCGAGGGATAGTTCGCAGTCTACATTGTCCAGGAACTCGATAATCGGCAGCGAAAATTTCTTTGCCAGCGCTTCGATTATCTGCTCCTTTGTGGCATAGTTGAGGGAAACAAGCGTTTCACCCAGCTTCTTTTTGATGGTCTTCTGGTGGGTGAGCGCTGAAATAAGCTGCTCATTTGTGAGCAACCCCTGCTCCATCAGCAATTCCCCCAGTTTTTTCCTCACTGTAACCATGTTATTAAATATACCATTTTTGTGTGCGGCGGCGCTGATTGTCCTAAAAGAACGAGTAAATGTTAAAATTAAAAAATTGCTTTAGGAGGCTGTTATGTTGAACATGAAGTCGGTGGACACGGTAAGACTGTCCACAAATTCTAAATTTAAATTTAAGTGCCATAAAAATATCGACTGTTTCACCAAGTGCTGCAGCAATATCCAGATCATGCTCACCCCATACGATATCATTCGGCTCAAGAACCGTCTCAAATTATCGTCGGGCGAATTCCTGAATGATCACACCTATGTCGAGATAGAGGAAAAATCGAATTATCCCTTTGTGTTCCTGAAGATGAACGAAGACAAAGACCGCAAATGCTCATTCGTGACTGAAGCCGGATGCTCTATCTATGACGACAGGCCCGCCAATTGCCGATATTATCCTATTGGACAAGCGTCGCTCAAAAAGAAAGACGATACTATAAACGAACTCATCACCGAGGAGTTTTATTTCTTCGTCAAGGAAGATCATTGCCTGGGCTTCAACGAAGACAGGGAATGGACCATAGGCGAATGGCGCGACGACCAGGGCGTGGATATCTACGATGAGATGAACCGGGGCTGGAAAGAAATACTCTTCATAAGAAACCTGCCGGGCAAGGACTTCGACGAAAAACAGCAGAAAACATTTTACATGGCAAGCTACGACGTGGACCGCCTGCGGCGCTTCGTCTTTGAGAGTCCCTTTCTCCAGCACTTCGATGTTGATCCCGCAAAGCTCGAAAAGATCAAGACCGACGAAATCGAACTAATGAAATTCGGCGTAGATTATATAAAATTCGTCATTGGAATGGAAGAGACTCTGAAGCTAAAGAAAAAATAACCTGTAGGGGCACGGCATGCCTGCCCCTACTTATATCTCGCCTTCAACTGTCCGCAAGCTGCCAGTATGTCCCTGCCTTTACTTTTCCTGATTATGACCGTCACCTCGGCCTTGGCCAGAATCTCCTGAAACAGTAACACCGCAATGTCATCAGGCCTCTCGTATTCGCAGTCGCTATAAGGATTGAACGGAATAAGGTTGATTTTCGACTGGAGGCCGTGAAGGAGTCTGACGAGTCTTTTCGCATCAGCTGTCGAGTCATTGATATCTTTCAGCATTACGTATTCGAAGGTGATCTTTCTTGTCTGCTGCAACGGTAATTTGCGGCAAGTGTCGAGCACCGCCTTGATTGGATATGTCTTATTGATCGGCATGATGACGTCTCGCACCGAATCAGTCGTAGCATTGAGCGAGATTGCGAGGTTGACCTTGAGACCCAGCTGGCCAAGCTCTGCAATCCTTGGTACGATCCCGGCTGTCGAAAGAGTAATCCTCCTTGGAGAAATCACCATCACTCCGGTCATCCGTCTGAGTGCTTCGACAACATTATCGAAATTGGCCAGCGGTTCCCCCATCCCCATAAGTACAATGTTGGTAATTCGCCTTGGTAGAATCATCCTGTTCACGCTGATTACCTGGTCGATGATCTCATGAGGGCCGAGGTTTCTCTTTAGGCCTGATTTTCCGGTCAGACAAAAGACGCAACCCATGGCGCAGCCGACCTGTGAAGAGATGCATAGTGTCAGGCGCTCTTCGTCCGGGATCAGCACGCTCTCTATTGTCTCGCCGTCTTCGAGTCCGAACAAGAACTTTTCCGTGCCATCATGCGAGGTCAACCGGTTGAGGAGAGTAAGATTGCTGATATATGCCCTTTCGGCAAGTTCTTCGCGAAGTTTCTTCGACAATTCCGTCATCTCTTCGAGCGATTGGGCATAGCGTTCGTATATCCAGTGTAATATCTGTCTGCTCCTGAAGGACGGAAGTCCGGCATCTTTGATAAAGGATTCTACGTCATCCTTCGAGAGGGACTTGAGGTCGATTTTTTCCATGATTTATTGTATAACAATTTAAGCCAGATGTAATAGTTTCTCGGCAGACCGACCGCATTCGGACTTGACACGTAAAAGCTGTGTCGTCTATAGTTGAATTATGGAACACTTAATCCTTTCTGCCAATCGACTTAGCAACGCCGCGCGCCATCGCACGGCCCTGGCTGGGAGGATTTCGATTTAGTTTTTGCATCGATTAGAAAGTAAAATACTCATTACAAAGGCCACGGGCTCTACACCCGCGGCTTTTTTTATTTGGAGGTGTGAAGTGAATCGAATGCCTGTGCATAAGTACCGACCTTACCCAGCTGTCAATCTGGCCGACAGGAAATGGCCTTCGCGTACAATAACGACTGCCCCCATCTGGTGCAGCGTCGATCTGCGTGACGGCAATCAGGCGCTCGTCGCACCGATGAGTGTCGATGAAAAAAAGGAGATGTTTCGCCTTTTGGTCGATATGGGATTCAAGGAGATCGAGATCGGTTTCCCATCGGCTTCCCAGACTGAATACGACTTCATGCGTCTGCTGATCGAGACCCATCTTATCCCCGATGATGTCACGATCCAAGTCCTTACACAGGCGCGCGAGCACCTAATTAAAAAGACCTTCGAGGCCATTAGAGGTGCCCGCCAAGCCATCGTGCATCTTTACAACTCGACCTCTGAACTCCAGCGAAGAGTTGTCTTCCGGATGGAAAAAAAAGAGATCATTGCGTTGGCCGTCAGTGCAACTGCATTGGTAAAGACTGAAGCTGAGAAGATATCAGAGACAGACATCAGGTTCCAGTATTCTCCGGAAAGCTTCACGGGAACAGAGCATGACTTTGCGGTGGAGATATGCGAAGCGGTGATGGACACTTGGAAACCTTCATCCTATAAGAAGATGATATTGAATATTCCCGCTACTGTTGAGATGTCGACTCCCAATGTATACGCCGACCGCGTAGAATTGTTCTGCCGGTCGATCAAAGACCGCGAAAGGGTCATAGTCAGCGTCCATGCCCACAACGACCGCGGCACGGCCGTTGCCTCGACCGAACTGGCGCTTCTGGCTGGTGCGGACCGGGTTGAAGGGACTCTTTTCGGTAACGGCGAGCGAACAGGCAATGTTGATATCGTCACTGTCGCCTTGAATCTATTTTCGCAGGGCATAGATCCAAGGCTCGATTTCAGTAACATAGATCGGATCACTGGGGTGTACGAACGCACTGCCCGGATTCCTGTGCATGTTCGCCATCCCTATGCGGGAGAGCTTGTCTACACTGCCTTTTCGGGCTCTCACCAGGATGCGATCAACAAAGGCATGAAGGCGCTCGCCAGCAAAACGGACTATTGGGAAGTACCCTATCTACCAATCGATCCGGCTGATGTCGGCCGAACATATGAGTCGATAATCCGCATAAACAGCCAGTCCGGAAAGGGCGGCGTTGCCTATTTGATGGAAAGGGAGTACGGCCTGACGCTCCCCAAGGGGATGCATTCGGAATTTGCGCGGATCATACAAGATATCTCCGATAGAACCGGAGTCGAGGTTACAGCATCAATTGTATGGAATGCCTTCGACGCTGAATACCTTCGCGCTGGTGCGCCTTACTCCCTTGCTCATTGCAAGATCGGACAAAACGGCGGCTACGATAATACGTGTTCTGTTGAAATCAGTGCATCAGTAGCTAATAGGGGCAATATCGAAGATATCCGTGGTAAAGGCAACGGCCCTATTGATGCCTTCAGTAACGCACTTAAATCCAAGTTCGGATTGGAGTTTAGACTGCTCTCTTATTACGAACATGCCATCGATAAGGGATCGGACTCAAGGGCAGCGGCATACATCCAGATAGAAAGCGGCGGCAGGCAATACTGGGGTACCGGTATTGATACCAGTATCGACCGGGCATCTTTCAAGGCGATCCTGAGTGCATTGAACAGATCGAATCGGGCGGTTTGACACGAACCGCCTCATCCCCTGAAATTTCATTTGACAATCGACTATAAAAGCGTTATTCTTATTGTTATAAGACTAACGGGTGGTGGCGCCCTCTTCCTGCAGTGGCAGGAGATTCTCGGCGACATCGAGACAAAAACGAGCGAGCGTATGCACCACCTGCTTTAACTTATTTTTGGACTTCCCGCCTTGAAGTGTCGGAAACAGCGGCACATCAGTGATGTTATTGTGTGTCTTAACAGGCAATTTATCCTATGTAGCTAATCCTTGCTTCGACTCCAATTCGGGGTATGTGTAAACTGTTATAATTTAGATATGTTTCAAAAGACAATCGACATTGTAGGCAGGATCCACAAGATGCTCATCATGAGAGGGGCAACCATCTCTGTTGCTGAGTCCTGCACCGGCGGCATGTTGAGCCACCTTCTAACTCTGTTACCCGGATCGAGCGCTTTTTTCGTAACAGGCATCGTCGTCTATTCAGGCAAATCAAAGAAAAAAATCCTCGGCATTTCCCGCAAAACGCTTACGAGTTACGGAGTAGTAAGCTCGGAAACAGCGAAGGAAATGGCCGAGAAGGTGCGTGCCTTGACCGGAACCGACTTCTCAATAGCCACGACAGGCAACCTCGGACCGAACGCAATCGAGGGAAAAGAACGGGGCCTTATCTATATTGCGGTCAGCGGAAGCTTCGGCACCGAAGTGCGGGCACTAAGGCTGAGCGGCGACCGGCAAGCGAACAAAGAAGCAGCCTCCCTACAAGCGCTGAAGTTCCTTCTGGAGGCATTAAAGGCAGCATGAAAGACATTCCCTCCAGCATAAAAAAAGAGATTGAAAAGCTAACCGACGACATAAACTATCACAATTACCGTTACTATGTTCTCGACGCCCCGCTAATTGCGGATGAAGAGTACGACAGGCTTTTCCGCAGACTCAGCGACCTTGAAGGAAAATATGAATATGTCCTGCCCGATTCACCGACACGAAGGGTCGGCGCCGCCCCTCTCGATAAATTCGAAAAGATCAAGCACTCCGAAGCTATGCTCTCCCTCGACAATGCCTTTTCGTATGAGGAGGTGCGCGAGTTCGATAAAAGAATCCGCAGGCTCCTCGATAATGAACGGGAGATTGAGTATACCGTCGAGCCGAAATACGACGGGCTTGCCATCGAGCTGACTTACCGCGATGGGATCCTTTACAAGGCTTCGACACGCGGCGACGGGTACGAGGGCGAGGACGTTACTCAGAACATCAAGACCATTAACGCAATTCCGCTTCGGATAGAATCCTCCGACAGGGTGCCTGATGAAATAGATATCCGTGGAGAGATCTATATGAACCTGGATGAATTCGACAAGCTGAACCGTTTAAGAGAGGATAAAGGTGAACCCCTTTTCGCAAATCCCCGCAATGCCGCAGCGGGGTCGGTCAGGCAGCTCGATCCTTCGATTACGGCGTCCAGACGGCTTTTTCTGGCGGCTTACGGTGTCGGCGTGGCAAGAGGCATAACCTTCAAGGGCCAGTGGGATTTCATCAATTGGCTCAAGAAGTCGCGTTTTCCCGCCCCTCTTGCCGTCTCGCGCGTAAATGGCATCGAAAAGGTCATCGAGGAAATCAAGAAAATCGAGGAAGTCCGCAAAGACCTTCCCTTCGAAACCGACGGCGCAGTGATTAAGGTCGATGAATTTTCACTTCAGCAGAGGCTTGGCACCAAGACCCGTGAGCCGCGCTGGGCCATGGCCTTCAAATTCAAGGCACATCAGGGCACAACGAGGATAAAGGATATACGGGGGAGCGTCGGCAGAACCGGAGTCATCACCCCGTTTGCAGTCTTCGAGCCAGTCAGGATCGGTGGCGTCACAGTATCACGGTCCACTCTGCACAACTGGGACGAGATAAAACGAAAAGAGATCAAAATCGGCGACACCGTTGTCGTCGAGAGGGCCGGTGATGTCATTCCCCATGTGATCATGGTTATAAAGGAAAAACGCACTGGACACGAAAAAGACTTTCCTATCCCTGATAAGTGTCCGGTCTGCGGATCGGACGTATCGAGAGAAGAGGGAGAGGTTGCTGTCAGGTGCGTATCGCTCTATTGCCCGGCACAGGTGCAAGAGAAGATCGGGCATTTCGCCTCCAGGGGGGGTATGGACATCGAAGGTCTCGGCGAGAAAAATGTCGAACTCCTCTATTCTAGGGGGCTTATCAATAATTTCGAAGACGTATATCGCCTGAAAATAGAAGACCTCCTCAAACTGCCTCGCTTCGCAGAAAAGTCGGCTCAGAACTTGATCGATGCGATAGAGAAAAGCAAGAAGACGACGCTCGCAAAATTTCTATTCGCAATTGGCATCATTCATGTTGGAGAATACGCTGCAAAATTGCTGGCAAAGAACTTCGAAAGACTGGATGACCTGTATCACGTCAAACGGGAACAGATTGGGTGGATCAAACAGATGGGTGAGAAGATATCTTCATCGGTCTCGTCCTTTTTCAGTGACGAAAAGAACCTGGGGACACTTAAAACACTAAAGTCGCTCGGCTTGACGGTGACAAATCCCGATTACGGCGCTGCTTTTAAGAAGCATCTTCCCCTTGAAGGCTTGACCTTCGTAATTACCGGCACCATTCCTAAATCGAGAAAAGAGGTCGAAACATTTATCGAGTCTGAGGGCGGACACGCATCGTCCTCTGTCTCAAGGAGCACCGACTACCTGATAGTAGGCAATGATCCGGGCACAAAGCTCGAAAAAGCTCGATCCCTCGGCATTGCGACGATCTCATACACCGATCTCCTCAAAATGATCGATTCCAGGACAAGACATCCACGCCTCTTTTGATCGGCCATGTTATGAAGAGAATAAACCTGCCCTCTAAAATCAGCCTAAAGCATTTCTTGAGACGTTTTCTCAACACATTGGCATTCGTAAATCTTTCTATCCGGATGAAGTTCTTGTTATTCTCAGCCGGAACGCTCTTCTGGCTGGTGGCCACGTCGGCGGTCGGCTTTTTTATGATTTCCAGCTTGGGGTCGGAAATGGTAAAGCTGGGCAATGTCATCAACCCGGAGCAGAAGGTGCTGAACAGTGTCTCCCGAAAACTTAGAGGTGCCGACATCGAAATCCATAAAATGGTGCTGGCGGTGGATACTCGAGAGATCAATGATGCATATGTAAGGGCAAAAATGAACTTGAAAGATTGTCGCTTATTTCTCGTCACCCTGAAAACCGGGGGGCTAATAATAGATTATTCAAGGACGACCGACGAGACGTACGATGAATACTCGGTTGCGCCACTTTCTTTCGATTCGAAACGCATCGAAATTGAAAACATTCTAAAAAACATAGAACTGATGGATGATCTCGCGCCGGAGATAATTAAAATCAAAGCTGAATAACCAAAATTGATGAATGCATTGAAAGTGAAGACGTCCGATTTCGACTCTATCTCTGAAAGAACCGTGACGGATGTGACTAAACTTTCGGTCAACTTGAGCCGTGAATGGGGGAATGTGTCGGACATCATCAAAAAGAAGTTCAGTCTGGCATTGCTTCTCATCTCGCTGACATTTGTTGCGGGAGCTTCGCTGGCAGTCATATTCAGCTTTCTGATATCCCGAAATATCGTCACGCCCGTAAGAGCGATAATAGCCAAATTTAAAGCATTCTCTTCACGTGACATGGACTTCGCCAAGGAACTCGATGTAATGTCAAAAGACGAGATTGGCACGCTGGCCACTGAATACAACAGGCTGCTACAGACAATCAAGGTGGTCACTTCTTTCAAGAAGATGATCGAAGAGGATGAGACCGTTGAGGATGTCTATCTGCGTCTGGGGAATATCATGACCGGCGAATTGAGCTTCTCCAAGTGCAATATCTATGAGATATCGACCTTAAATGATTCCGTCAAAGCTGTCTTCCCGCTGAACGCCGACATTGCGGATTTGCCCTGCGGCTCAGAAATGCTAATCAGCAGCGATTTATGCAGGGTAAAAAGAACGGGCCAGACTGTCTCTTCAGCGGATTATAAAGGCATATGCAGAAACTATGACTATGCGGGGGGCGGGGGGCACTTTTGCATACCGATTATGATTTCCGGAAAGGTCGGCGGCGTAGTTCAAATAATCGCCGATAAGGAGACATCGCAGTCATCCGATCTGTCCAGAAGATTGAGCATGGCATCGGAGTATATTACCGAAGCCCAACCCGTTTTAAGCGCAAAGCTGATCACACGGGCATTCAAGGAATCATCCATCAAGGACTCTCTGACCGGCGTGTACAATAGAAGATTTCTCCAGGAGATTGCAGACAACTTGACCGAGGGAATACTGAGAAGAGGCACTGTCATGGCAATTTTGATGTGTGACCTTGACTTCTTTAAGGATGTAAACGACACATACGGCCATGATATCGGAGACCGGGTCCTTAGCGAGACCGCTGCAAGCATGGAAAAATGCATCCGCGGTGCAGATCTGATAATCAGATTCGGCGGTGAGGAGTTCATTATCCTTCTTATGGACATGGAACCGGACCGCTCGATGGAGATCGCCGATAAAATACGGGTTGCGGTCGAGCTGAACAAGATAAACACTGTCGCTGGCGTTCTTCAGAAAACGATCAGCATAGGGATAAGCGAATTCCCTGCGGACACGCAGAACCTGTGGGAGGCCATTAAATTTGCCGATACAGCACTATATCGGGCCAAGTCATCAGGAAGAAACCGGGTCGTCAGGTTTAGCCGCGACATGCTAAAAGAAGGCGAATATTAATTATCGGGAATAGCTTATGGCACTATTTATCAAAATCTGCTTGAAAAAAAATCCGCACGATGATATGCTTTTACAGATTGAGTTAACTGGGGGGTCGACTGCAATGACTGTAAGAGTTGTTTACCATGATAATTCATATCACATGATTTCCGCCTTTATTCTCCAGTTGGGCATCGAATGCAACAAGATCAAGATGTTTTATCGCGGATCCGAAAGAAGATGGATCACTATAGGTGTGGACCCGGTTCGGAAATCGCGTGGAGCGCATCTTTATGAAGGCCCCGATCGGCGCATGACCGGCCTGCTGGCCGAACAGCAAACCTTGAGCCATTTGCAGCGCAATTCTCTCTATTAATTCTAAGTCAAAGGAATCAAGAAACCAGTGCTCCTCCTGGATTATGCTGTACCAGGTGCCGCCAGGCAGCTATTTGGGCCTACACAGATTTATGTTCTTTATTTTCTTCCGGCTTCTTGACCTCTTCTTCCTTGGCAGGCGTCACATCGATATGTTCCTGATCCGCCACACCCTTTTTAAAATTCTTTATCGCCTCTCCAATGCCTTTCCCTATTTCCGGCAATTTCCGCCCGCCGAAAAGGACAGCTACTATCGCTAGGATCACCAACAGATCTTGTGTGCTTAACATTGTCCCCTCTTTAACAAGTTTTTCGTTTGTTTCCTTTATATGTTGTATCATAAAAGATAATTTTGGCAAGGCTTAGCACACAGGAAAATGATTTCTACGGATATTTTAGACTCTTTCATAAGGAACTACGGATACTGGGCATTGCTGGTCGGCACTTTTCTCGAAGGGGAGACAATCCTGATGCTGGGTGGGCTTAGTGCACAGTTGGGACACTTGGATCTGTCCCTGGTTATGGTCGTTGCATTTATAGGAAGTTTTTCGGGAGACCAATTTTATTTTATTGTCGGAAGACTCAAGGGTGCGGAGCTGCTTACGAAACACCAGCGGTTGCGCGCAAGAGTCAGCAAGGTGCATTGTTATCTCGAACGTTATCACGATCTGATAATGCTGGCGTTCAGGTTCGTCTACGGAATACGCATCATGACACCTTTCGTGCTGGGCATGAATCCCAGAATCAGGACTGGCCGCTTCTTCGTATTTAATGCAATTGGAGCAGCGATATGGTCGGTTGTGGTCGCAGGCGGCGGATATCTGTTCGGTCATGCACTGGAACTGGTTCTCAGCGACATCAAGCACTATGAACAGGTAATTATGATAGGAATGGCAGTATTAGGTCTAGGGCTTTGGCTTTTTCATAAATACCGGAGCAGAAAGAATAATCATTGTGAGAGAAACAATCCCTGATCAGCACTCTCGGCTAAGGCTGGACCTTCTGACTGCGCTGGCCAGATATTCGCTGAACTTTTCCGGGATGAGCCATCTGATGCCGAACTTTTCGGCCCACTTGATCAGCCCCTGGTCCGCCGTCACGAGTAGGGCATCGAGTTCCATAGCCAGCAGCAGCAGATCGACATCTTCCTTACTGTCGATGATTCCTTCCCTTAAAGCTTCGCGATACTTTTTGCGCATGTCCTGTATGATTTCGTCGATCTTTTTCTTTTCCGTGCTCCGCACCGCAAATTCCGCTACCCTGAGCCCACGGTTGATCCTGTCCCTCATATCCTCGATAAGTTCATAAAGAACATAAGCCGGACATTTCAGCTCGTGCTTCTTGGGTGGTTTCTGGCGCAGGAAAAGAAGCATGTCACCAGTGATCTTGTCCTTGTCAATGAAGTTGAGGAGTTCCTGAAAAGTAGAAGGCGGCATATAGAATTCGAGTATATGAATCTGGGCTGCGAGGAAGAGAAAGGTCTCGAGCGCCTCGGTCGGTGTTCTGCCTAGATTATTCCTTACGTCGGGATTCACGAAGAGGCTCGTATCCAGGACGACTTTCTCCTTCCGGAAAATAGGCAGCAGCGAATATGCGGGGGCATCTTCGCTCCGCACACCCTCGACATTCTTATCTATCGGCATTTCACTCATATATGTGAATAGACGGATGCGAGCTATACATCCAGAGCAAAGGTATTCCATGACCCGCATCCGGAGCACCTCCCCGACCAGTCCGGAGAGGTCAAGCCGCAGGCATTGCAGCGGTAGGGTACAGAGGCAGGATACTTCAACTCGGCGGCGATTCGGAATTCCTCCATTGCCCGCCCAATCTGATTGCGCTTCCTGAAAAGTTCTCCTTTGACCGTAAAGATCTCAGGGTTGGAATAAACATTTGTATCGATAGATTCAAGTGTCTGGATGGCGTCATCCACCATCTCAAGCCTGTAGTAGAGTTTCCCGAGCATGAACTTCATACCGTTGTCCATGGGTGACCGCGAAAGGGCGGTCCTGTAAAAGCGCAGCAATCTTCCGGGCTCTCCGACAGAGATAAGCAGATCTTCGAGGCGCGCAAGTATGATGGCCGAGCTGAGGGTGTCATAACTTTTTTCGAGAAAGTTTATCGCCTCCTCAGGCTCGCCCTGGGTTACCATCACCTCGGCAATGCCAAGGTAGGCGGGAAGAAAAGAGGCGTCCATTTTGAGTAGTGTCCTGAAGGCCTTTTCTGCCTTCTCTATCTCGCCGTTTTCCAGACTCGCTCTTCCGTATTCGTATTTGTACCCAAGATGCTTCTTTTCGTCCCTCTGCTTTTCCCTGTCATTCTGGGCCAGCTTTATTATCGTTTTCTGCAGAGAGAGAAGATCGTCCCACTTTTCCTTTTTCTCAAGGATCGCCTGTTTTTTATAAAGCGCGGTAAGATTGTTGCCGTCAATGTCGATGATCTCTTCGAGAATTTTGAGGGCGCTGTCGTTGTGACCCGACTTCTCAAGCACGGCCTCCATAGAAAGGAGAGCCTGGAGGTTCCGGGGCGAGATGTCCCGCGCATTCCTGTAAAAGCCGAGGGCTGCGGAATATTCCTCGTTTCTAAATGCGATGTCGCCCAGCCTGAGCATGGCATCGGTATATTCAGGATCTTCCTTTAGAATGTCCTTAAGGGCCGCCTTTGCATCCTCATCCCTGTTGCTGAGGATGGAGTTAAGGGCCTTGGCATAATACTCCTGTATCTTCGCCTCTTTCTTTTGGCGCTTCTGAAGCTGCATCGTATCGATTACCCTTTTCGTGTCGCGTATGAAGACCAGACCGAGCACCACCGCAGCTCCGACAACGGTCGAAAGCAGCACAAGCACGAACTTGAGGACCTCATAAGTGCTGCCGAAGGGAACCTTAACGAGGACCACATCCTTGTTCTCCATACCAAAAAATCCAATGACCAGCAGGATCACCAGAAAAAATAAAATAGATACTTTGCCCATCAGTGATGGTACTCCTTGCCCTTCAGGATTGTATAGGCCCGGTAAAGCTGCTCAAGGAACAACAACCGCGCCATCTCATGCGTCAGGGTCATTTTCGACAGGGCGATGCTCCCTTTCGCTATTTCCTTCACCTCAGCAGAGACCCCGAAAGGCCCGCCGATAACAAAGTCGATTGAGTCCTTGTCTTTGAGAAATTGTGCAAACCCGACCGAGCTGAATTCCCGGCCTCTTTCATCCAGAATGTAATAATCCCGGGTCTGCCTCATAATCTTTCTGGCCTCTTCGTCCAGAGCATCTTTATTCTGCCTGCCCTTCTCTTCCTTTACTTCGACTATAGAAATCTGGGCCATAGGCATCAGAAACTTGAGGTACTTGTTAATTCCCTCGGCTAGATATCGCTCCTTTGTCTTTCCGACCCAGACTATCTTTATCTTCGCCATTGCAGGATATCCTCGGCGCGTCGAGCCAGAATTTTTCGAGCTCGTAATATGCCCGCGTCTCCTCTTCAAAGATATGAACGACAACATCACCGTAATCCAAGAGAATCCACTGGGCATTGCCTCGGCCTTCAACGCCGATCGGCCTTATCCCGCGTTCCCGCAATTCATGCTCGATATGGTCAGCGATCGCCTTGACCTGCGGGATATTCGCGCCCGAACAAATCACGAAATAGTCTGCGATCACCGTGATGTCTTTTAATTCAAGGATTACCGTATCTATTGATTTCTTGTCGAGTGCTGCCTTCGCTGCCTGTATGCTCTTCGCCTTGCTTTCTATCTGGCTACGCTCCTTTCGCTGCATGTTGTAACTATTATATCAAACTTTTCGGTTATGGCTTGCCTTTTTTTCAGCCAGGAATTGCACCAGCGTTACAGCCGCGATTGCAGCCGTCTCTGCACGCAGTATCCGCTTGCCGAGAGTCGCCCTGATAATGCCGCGGGATTCCACCGCCTCGATCTCCGAAGATGCGAATCCACCTTCCGGGCCTATGAATATGACAACCGCCCGTTCGGTCGTAACATCAGCCGTAATATCAGTTGTCCCGGCAGATATTCCCGAAGAAATAGCGGTCTTCTCCATCGCTTCATCCAGAGACATTCCGCCCCCCTCCCAAAAAATCAAGCGCGCGGCCGCATGCTCGATTGCAGGCATTTCAAATATCCCAGCAAATGGCTGTGGTTCACGAACATCGGGGATCACAGCCCTACCGCACTGCTCTGCGGCCTCTTCGGCGAGCTTGCGCCACCGCTGCGTTTTCCTAGTTTCCTTCACCTGGCATCGTTCGGAGATTGCGGGGATTATTTCGCTTATCCCAAGCTCGGTAGCCTTCTGAACAACAAGGTCCATCTTATCGCCCTTCAATATTCCCTGGCAGAGAATTATTGGGACCGGCGATTCAGCATCCTGAATGGTTTCAGAAAGGATATCTATCATGACGGTCTTTTTCCGAATATCGGATATTCGGGCTGAATAAGCCTTTCCGCGGCCGTCTATGACAGTGAGTTCATCTCCATACTTGCATCGCATCACGGTCATAAGGTGGCGCGATTTATCAGGTGGAACGGCAATTCCGATTTTTTTTGTTATCGATTCCGGGGAAATATATATTCTCATGCCAGTATAAATTCGTTCCCTTTTATCAAAGGGGAGGATTGCCAGGGTCACCAGTGCAAGTTACATTGAAAAAATATCTTTCAGTTTACCCTTGAAGCCCTTTGTCTCCTCCTCTTGGACCTCTCCGCTTAGTGCGGCAAACTCCTCGAGAAGTTCCCTCTGGCGCTGGGTCAACTTCTTGGGCACATCGATGGAGATGCCTGCAACCTGATCGCCACGATGATGGCTTCCGAGCCTGGGAATACCCTTGCCTTTCAGATGGAACAACTTGCCGGATTGCGTACCGGCTGGGATCTTCAGTTTTGCGCTGCCGTCCAATGTCGGAACCTCGACCTCTCCACCTAATACTGCGGTGGCAAAGGCGATCGGGATATCGCAGAAGATGTCCAGTCCCTCGCGCTTGAACACCTTATGTTCTTCGATAGTGATGACAACGTAAAGGTCACCGGGAGGGCCTCCGTAGCTGCCGAAATCCCCTTCTCCGCTTACACGCAAGCGTGAATCGGTATCGACTCCTGCGGGTAGTTTCACCAGTATTTCCTTCTGGACCCTTACCTTGCCTTCTCCCTTGCAGGTGTAGCATGGATTGGTTATGATCGTGCCTGCTCCGTGACATTTGCTGCATGGCCGCGAAACGCTGAAAAAGCCCTGCTGGAAACGGATATGGCCCGTACCCTTACAGTTGGCACACGTAACAGGGGGCTTGCCCGGCTGAGCTCCGGAGCCGCTACAGGAATCACAAGTCTGCCAGCGCGGGATATTCAGGCTCTTTTCGATCCCGAAGGCGGCCTCCTCGAGGGTAATGGTGAGATTGTATCTGAGATCCGAACCCTTTGTCGGCCGCTGCTTCCGCGCACCGCCAAAGCCGCCGAAAAAGTCCTCGAACAGGTCCTCGAAGATGTCGGTAAACGGGGCGCCACCGCTGAAGCCACCGAAGCCGCCTGCCCCGGCGGCCCCAAAGCCTTCAACGCTGCCGTAACGGTCGTAATGGGCGCGCTTGTCGGGGTCACTCAGACATGTGTAGGCCTCGTTGATCTCTTTGAACTTCTCTTCAGCTCCCGGAGACTTGTTTCTGTCAGGATGATATTGCATGGCTAGTTTCCTGTAGGCGTCTTTTATCACGTCTTTGGACGAGCCCTTTGGAATTCCTAGTATCTCGTAGTAACTCTTTTTTTCAGCCATTAATTTTTCCTTCGTATCTTATGCGCGCAAGTGTGCTTGCTCTAAAGAGATTAGTTCAGCGCCCTACAAATAATCTACTGAGTAATGCGCGATTTTAAACTCTGTGTGCGCGCTTGGCTACAATGTGACATTGTGTTAACCAAAGATTGGTAGGGGATCATAGCCCCATTTTAACAGTAAAAAGTTATTGAGGCTGAGTCGGACCGGGCTCATCCCTGATTCGGTCTGAGTCCATTGCTTAAATTAAAGCAGTTAACCTTTTTTCTGACTCTAAGTAGAAGGTTTGGAACCGCTGGGATTTGTACCTCGGACGTGCCGTGCGCGCCTAAATTGAAAAGCTTATTTTGAGAAGAGGGTACTGCTAATTGGAAAGCAGATAGCTTCCCCCCTTGGGGTTTTTTTCGCAAGTTTTGGGGTGATTACATACAAACAAACGAATTTCATAAAATAAACAATCAATCTGGTAATGGTAGCTACAAACAGATAGCTTATCTCA
>PMYY01000121.1 GCA_003170655.1 Nitrospiraceae bacterium | reverse complement strand
AAGGTGATGTTAGGTTTAAACTTCATTATGGAGACCTGACTGACGCAACAAACCTTATTAGGATAGTGCAGGAGGTGCAATCCCACGAAATATATAATCTGGCTGCCCAAAGCCATGTGCAGGTGTCCTTTGAGACTCCCGAATACACGGCAAATTCGGACGCCCTGGGTATGTTGAGGCTGCTGAAGCAATCAAGATTCTGGGGCTCAGCAATAAGACTCGCTTCTACCAGGCATCGACCTCGGAGCTCTACGGCAAAGTACACGAAGTACCTCAGAAAGAAACGACCCCATTTTATCCTAGAAGCCCTTATGCCGTTGCCAAGTTATACTCTTACTGGATTGTAGTAAATTACCGTGAGGCCTATAATTTCTTCGCCTGTAATGGCATCCTCTTCAACCATGAATCACCCATTCGAGGGGAAACTTTCGTTACTCGAAAGATTACACGCGCTGCTGCTCATATAAAACTTGCTCTGCAGAAAAGACTTTATCTTGGCAATCTAAATTCCCTTCGCGACTGGGTCATGCAAAAGACTATGTTGAAGCGCAGTGGATGATGCTCCAACAAGGAGACGCCCGAGGATTATACGCATCGGCTTGGATTAAATGGAACAGTTATGGAAGTAGAAGTCAATATTGAGCACGCTTTTATTAAGAAAATTTAATCTTTTCCTAATGAAGTCTTAATTAAGTCGCATTAATATATAACAATGGATTAAGCAGTTCGCTCTTAGAAAACTTTTCTGAAAATGGCTAACTATCTGCAAGGATAGGGCGCAAAGATACGGGTCCTTTGACATAGAAGGATTGCCGGTCTGCCAGGATTTATTTTTTTGACAAAATCATTTGCGCCCGCAACCTCGCATAGAGGGGCGGGCTTTTTTATGCCAGACACCCTATGGCAAAGGCACAAGCGTGAGTACTTGTGAGTGTTAACAATCAGCAAGTGAATGGAGGTACCATAATGATGAAGGTTGTCCCAGGCTTATTCGAAAACCTTAGAAAAATGCAGATATTTTCGTCGTTGGATAATGCAGAGATTGGAGAGGTCGTTGACAAAATTGTAGTTAGAAATTATCGGAAAGACGAAGTGATATTATGGGAAGGTGATACCAATTCCTATATTTATCTGGTATTGTCCGGCCGTGTCAAGGTTGTGCAGGCTGCAGAAGACGGGAAAGAGATTATTAGGGCCATTCATGCGGCTGGAGATTCATTCGGAGAATTGTCGTTGCTTGACTGCGAGGCTTCCCCTGCCGAGTTTGTGGCAATAGAAGAAACTTCCGCTGCCATCATAAACAAAGAAAATTTCCTGACGATTATTCGCACACAGGAAAAGGTGCTTGATAATTTGATTCAAATGTTCTGCAAGAAACTTCGTTATTCATGGGAACGAGTGCAGCTGGTTAATTTTAAGAATTCTGAGCAGCGTGTAAATATGATTTTTCAGCAACTATCTGCCACTCATGGCGAGCCGGTTGAAGAAGGGACTTTATTGAATATCAGGCTGACCCACCAAACATTGGCTTCCATGACAGGCCTGTGCCGCGAAACAGTGACAAGAACGCTTGATGCGTTAAAAAAGGATAAGTGTATAAAAGTACTCAGAAGGGACAAAAAAGTAATTCTACTCCCCGGCTTCTTGAAACAAGGGCTTGCTTCCTGATTGGGTGCTTCAAGACTTAATGGCCGGAAACAGTGTCCATTCTGCAGTGGTCCCTCGCCGAGACCAGCTCTTTCACCTCTTCTGTAAGCGGATTGCTGAAGACCTCAAGTGGTGCGCCTTTCTGTACAACCCTGCCGTTAACGTAGACAATAAGCGCACTGGCATTGTGTTTGCTTCGACGACATCATGAGTGACCAGTACAACGGGTATATCGAAGTCCTTTCTAATCTGAAGGAGAAATGCCCTCATCTCGACCCTGAGAGGATTGTCGAGGGCCGAAAAGGGTTCATCGAGCAGCAGCACACCAGGCCTGCGGATCATCGCACGAGCAAAGGCGACGCGCTGTTTCTGGCCGCCTGATATTTCGGCGGGAAACGTGTTCTCAAGATCGTTTAAGCGGAAACTTCCTATCATGCCGAAGAGCCTCGCCATCCCTTCATCCTTCGCGACGCCTTTCGCCCCGTATAATATATTGTCTTTAACCGTCATATGAGGGAAAAGCGCTAGGTCCTGGAAGACATAGCCGAACGACCTATGTTGAGGAGGAATGTCAATGTTTCTTTGTGCTGTCGAAGCAAGCTTTTCCGTTTGTTGTGATTATGCCGCTGTCCGGTTTCATAAGTCCGGCGATGAGCTGCAACGCAAGAGATTTGCCTGCGCCCGAATAGCCGAAGAGGACCGCGAGTTCATTACCGATCTTCCACGATGAGTCGAGTGCAAACCCATTTACTCTCTTTCGGACGGCTACCGTTAAACCCATCCGATTACTCTCCTGCTATAGTGGTTAGCCATATAAAGAAATAGTCCGGCCATAAGTGTAAGTAGGATTACCATTCCGCTTGCCTGGGCCCAGTCTCCACTCCCGGCCAGTGAATAAATGGCCAGCGGCATAGTGTCAGTCTTGTCCGGGATGTTGCCCGCAAACATAAGAGTGGCTCCGAATTATCCGAGAGCGCGCGCGAATGATAATACCGCCCCAGCCACAATCCCTCTTTTTGCAAGCGGGAGCACCACCTTTGTCGCTGTTTCGAATTCGGAATGACCGAGAGTATACGATGCGTTGATGAGATTGTGGTCCACGGCCTCGATCGCCGCGCGCGACGTTTTGACCATGAGTGGTAAAGCCACCACAAACGAGACGAGCACCGCCGCATACCACGTAAACATGATATTCCAACCGGTCACCTCATAGATATGCCTGCCGATAAATCCGTTCCTGCCAAAGGCAATGATCAGATAGTAACCTGTGACAGTAGGAGGCAAAACAAGCGGAAGGGTAAAGAGCACATCGAGTGCTTCTTTACCAAAAAATTTCTTTCTCGCAAGAAGGTAAGCAACAGCTACTCCGACAATAATGACAAATACCGTTGCCTCTGTTGCAACTTGCAGTGAAAGTCTCATAGAAAAGAGAGTTGGGCTGTTCATTTGATTTCATAGGGGCGCCTTTGTATGGGTCCCGCTCCTGTTGATTGCGTCCTACTGGGCGACCACAAAGAGTCGCACTTACATTCTCACTTTGAAGCCGTATTTTTCAAGAATCTTTTTACCTTCTGACGACAGGATGAAAGCTACAAAACCTTTCGCCGCAGCCTCGTTACCCGTTCCCTTCACGACGGCAATGGGATACACGAGCGGCTTGTGACTTGCCGGTGGAGCAGTTGCAACAACTCTGACCTCTTATGCTCTCATCTGCGCATCGGTCGAGTAGACGATCCCTGCATCGACTTCGCCACGGGCAACGTAATCGAGCACCTGCCTCACATTCCCCGCGAATATCAGCTTATCATAAATTGCAGGCAATAGCCGATAGTAATTGAACACGTCTTCAGAATAACGACCCGCCGGCGTTGTCCTGAAATTTCCGACTGCGATTCTTTTTATTTCACCCGACGCTAGCCCGTCGACGGATTTGATCCGGCTGTTTGAATTAGTNNGAGACAAATACGTCGACTGGGGCGCCGCCTTCGACCTGCTGCATCAGGTCGCCTGATGCTCCGAAATTAAAGACGACTTTGACTCCCCGGTTTTTAGCCTCATAGACTTTTCCGGCCTCTTCAAAGACATTCTTAAGGCTAATGGCTGCGGAAACGGTTATCTCTGTCCCCGGCCCAGCGGATGCCGGAGCTGTTACAAGTTCCGACAGCATCAGGACAGAAAGAACCAGGGCGCATATCTTTCCGATCATCGTAATTCCACCTCTCATCTGTTCACACATTCACACTGCGAACTTAGAAATGAAAAGCCCGAATACCATCGAACCCCAAGCGATTACTGCTATATATGTAGCAATCTCGCCTTTTTCGCAAACTGCCGATCTCTTTGATATCAGCAGCGACACTATAAATACCAACATTCCGAATATCAACACGCTCGCTATCATGGCAACCTCCTTAATTCAACATCTCGTATTGCTCTCCAATCGCGGCGGACAGAACTTCCAGCTCCATGTCCTTGTCTTCGCCGAGTATCCCGCAGGCATCGGCACGACATTGCTTGCAATGGGTCATCTGCGCCACGTATTTGCCGCATTCAGTCCGCAATGCATGGATCATTTCACGTGACGGCCTCTTGATATGTTCGAACTCAGCCTGCGGAATGAGCGGCAGTATATTATGCAGATCAGCACCTATTGTACCCGCAAGCTGCGCAATATGAGGAATCTCGTCCTCGTTTGTGCCGGGGATCAGAACGCTGTTGACCTTTACCATCAATCCTGCATCAATGGCGTTGTGCAGTCCTCTCCACTGGTTTGTAAACAGGCAATATGCCGCTTCCTTGCCGGTCAATTTTTTCCCCCTATATGAGACCCATGAATAAATCTTTTCAGCGGTCTCGGGCAGAGCTGCATTGATGGTTACGGTGATACTCCTCACTCCGCACTTTACCAGGTCGTCTATCCTGTCCGGCAGGCAAAGCCCGTTCGTCGACGCGCAAAGGATCAAATCCGGAAATTGCCTATTTATCATCCTGAAGGTCTCAAACGTGGCCTCGTTCGCCAGTGGATCGCCTGGACCGGCTATACCTACGACACTCAGGCGTTCATTTCTCTCGACGAGGGCGCTGACTCTGTAGAGAGCTTCATCGGGGCTGAGCACCATGCTCGTGACTCCCGGTCTTGATTCATGGGCACAATCGTATTTTCTTATGCAATATCTGCACTGTATGTTGCACGCCGGGGCAACCGGCAGATGGATCCGACCGAAGCGAGTATGGGCCTCTTTGGAAAAGCATGGGTGACTCTTCAATATATTTCTGTTCTTGCAGGACCTTGCATCTTCGCTCATCGCCTTATCTCCTTGCCGATTCATATTCATTCCCATAGCTGGAGTTGCAATCCGGATGCCACATGGACAAGTCATTGATTATGCTTTAAATACTCCATAAGTTACTATTTTGCTTTAATACTCTTTTGTACTATTTACTACATTATTGTTAGTTTACTTGACAATCACCCATATTAGGATTTATATTAACTACTATGGTAGTCAATATAAGCGAGATAACCGCCCGCCTCTCGGGGATCGGCCTTGCAGAGTACGAATCTAGGGCCTATATCGCACTGCTCAAAAGAAATCCGTCGACACCCTACGAAATCGCGCACGCCTCCGGCATACCTTCCTCGAAGGTTTACGAGGCGCTAAACAGGCTTGTAGAAAAGGGTATAGTATCAGCTGTAGACGAGGGCAAGAAGAGGCGTTACATCCCGATCGACCCCGGAGAACTGCTGGTCCGCTACAAAACATCTATGAATGCGCTCATCGACTCCCTGTCTGACGACCTCAACCAAATTAGCAGTGGCAGCGACGTATCTCATATATGGAATATAGCCGGTTACGAATACCTTATGGACAAGGCTGCCAGAATGATTGCGGGCGCTGGAAAGACCCTGCTTCTTTCAGTCTGGAAGGACGATTTCCCCCTACTTGAACTACCATTGAAAGTCGCGACAAGGAGGATGGTCCGCATAGCGGTGGTCCACTTCGGCCCGCATAAATCGGCCCTTAGGCAGATATTCAGCCATCCCATAGAAGATACGCTCTTTCAGGAAAAGGGGGGGCGCGTTCTGGCGCTTGTTGCCGATTCGAACGAGGTGCTGATCGGCACCATATTCAGCGATAACAGGGTGGAAGGGGCCTGGAGCTCCAACAGAGGCTTTGTAACAGTCGCTGAAGATTACATCAAACATGACATCTACATAATGAAAATAGTGAGACGCTTCGACAGGCCGCTCGTAAAAAAATTCGGAGGAAAATACGCGAAACTGCGTGATATTTTCAGGGATGAGGAGGAGTGACATGAAAATATATATCGACGGGAAATTCCATGATCGCGGCGAAGCCAAGATATCGGTCTTAGACCACGGACTCCTTTACGGTGACGGCGTATTTGAAGGCATACGGATTTACAACAGGAAGATCTTCAAACTGACAGAACACATCGACAGGCTATATCACAGTGCAAAGGCAATCTTGCTCGATATCCCGATGCAGCAGGCCGAGATGGAGCAGGCGGTCCAGGAAACAGTAAGCATAAACGCAAAGGTCGATGGTTATATCCGCCTTATTGTCACCCGGGGAGAAGGCGCTCTCGGTCTCGATCCAGCGCCATGCGAAAAACCGTCGGTCATCATTATAGCCGGGGACATCCAACTTTATCCTCAGGAATATTATGAAAAGGGCATTGCGATTATTACGGCAGCGACGCGCCGGGTGCCGGCCGATAGCCTGGACCCGCGGATCAAGTCGCTCAACTACCTGAACAACATTATGGCCAAGGTCGAGGCGAAGCAGGCAGGATGTCTCGAAGCCGTCATGCTAAATCACGAGGGATATGTTTCCGAATGCACTGCCGACAACATCTTCATTATCAGCCGCGGGACACTTCTTACTCCTGCTCCCCATTACGGTGCGCTCGACGGCATCACAAGGGCTTCGGTGATCGAAATATCCCAATCCTGCGGAATACCCCAGCGCGATACGGCCCTTACCCGCTACGACCTGTACACTGCCGACGAATGCTTTATGACCGGCACTGGCGCGGAGATAATGCCAGTTACCAAAATTGACGGAAGGCCGGTAGGAGACGGAAAACCTGGATCGATGACGAAACGGTTCATAGATGGTTTCAGGAATTTGGTGCTGCAGAACAACCCATAATTGGCTGAAGTCGCTATCCTTCAAAATAACGCGTTTCAGCCTTCTTTCGTCCTGCGACAGCCTCGTACGATTCGTCCGGATATCCCAGTGCAATTACCGAATAGACAGTTTCATCGTCGGGAATGCCTATCGAACGCTTGATCGCTGGTGATTCCTTCAGGGTGGAAACGGCAAATCCAACGAGGCGTGACCCAAGGCCCATACTGTGCGCGGCAAGCAGAATGTTCTGTGTAGCAAGCAGAACATCTTCAGTCGGGCAGCTCGCGCCGGGCTTGAAGCCGACGATAATTGCCGCAGTGGCACCGTGAAACAGCCTGTCTTTGCCCGAAACTTCCCACTCTTCGAGCACCTTTTTTACTAATGGGTAATACTCCCGGTGATAAGTGTCCAGCTCACCTTTGCCCATCATTTTAAGAGCTGCGCGCAAAAAGCGTTTTTCAGCCATGACATTCAGCTTTTTGAAAAAAACGATGCTATATGGCCGGCAAAGGAAATAACCGCCTTCCTTGTAGGAATGACCGTGAATGTCCAGAGCTGACAGTTCGTGCCGGACGGAGCGGTAATGCCGATTTTCACGAGGTCATCAAGAAGCGCACGGTCCATAGTCCTTTCGATAAAATTACGACATGAGCGCCGTGATGCCATAAGCCGCACAAGTCCGGGCGTGTCATACTGCCCGTGCGGTAGCCACTGTTTATCGGCAATGAAGGTCTCGTACTCGCCTTCCGAGGAATCAATAACAGGGTCCTGTATAGCCCCATTGGGACACGCGGCCGCGCAATGCCCACAGGAGATGCAGGTCTCCCCGGTGTATGCAACTTCACCTTCAACCAGCTCCAGATTCTTAAAGGGACAGACATCAATGCAGAGGCCACAGGCACCGCAAAGTGAGCGGGTAAGATTAATGATAATATCAGTCATATGTTTTTATGTAGATGCGGGGCAACCCGCCCTTACGGCGGGCATTTGCCGCAGACGGACGTAAAGAGCGCCGTCGAGAGATACCTGTCGCCACGGTCGGGCAAAAGGACCACGATCACACCGTTGCGCAATTCGCTCGATTTCCTTATCGCTATCTGCATGGCCGCGCCGCTCGACATCCCCACAAAGATACCTTCCTTGACCGCAAGCATCCTGGTCGTGTCGAAGGCCTCTTCATCTGTAACTATATGCCTCTCATCCAGGCGGGATGGATCGAAGATCTTCGGGACGATGCTTTCAGCCATGTTCTTCAGACCTTGGACCCTGTGCCCTTTCACAGGCTCGACACCGATTATGCATACCTTTTCGTTGTACTCCTTCAGCCTCTTGCCAACGCCCATAAGGGTACCTGTAGTGCCCATGCCTGCAACAAAGTGCGTGACCGTCCCTTCGGTTTGCATAATGATCTCGCGGCCCGTCGTTTCATAATGAGCGTTTACATTTGCCGGGTTGTCGAACTGGTTCGGCATGAAATAGAGGTCCGGCTTCTCGGCCATTATCCTGTGGGCAAGTCTGATCGCCCCGTCAGTGCCTTCATTGGCAGGGCTTAGGATAAGCTCGGCCCCGAAGGCTTCGAGCACCTTTCTCCTTTCGACGCTCACGCAGGCTGGCATCGTCAGCTTTACGCGATACTTCTTTGCGGCCCCTATCATCGCAAGGCCGATACCAGTGTTGCCTGACGTGGCTTCGAGGATAATTTTATCTCTCGTTAGAAGTCCTTCTTTTTCTGCGCTCTGCAGCATGTACAGCGCGATGCGGTCCTTGACCGATCCACCGGGGTTGTTGCCTTCGAGCTTTGCGTAAAGACGCACGTTTGGGTTGGGGTTGATATTCTCTATTCCTACTAAAGAGGTGTTGCCGACAGCATCGAAAACTCCCATCTATTGCTCCTCCCTGACTATATGTCGCTCAATTTTAGCACACTTGCATGGTATAACTAAGGATACTGGGAATGAATTGGAGGCTTTACATCGACACTTTTGGATATTTTCATAATCCCTTTTGCACAAAGCATCCTGTCACAATGCTTTCATAAGCAAGCGCGCAAAGGCGCTTTCTCGCCTCAACTGCAGAAATCTGCCCGTCCAGACTATAAACAGGCTGATTAAAATGCAGGGTGGCTTTTATGCTTTTACATCCGAGCAGGTTCCAGAAATGCGGGACCAGTTTCATACCGCCATACCATGCCACGGTGCCGAGCAACGCTTTGGTGTACCTGATGCCGACCGGGGTGACTGGGATATTTTTGCGTACCGGGACGCTAAAAAAAGTGCTTTTGAATCTCCTTATCGATTTGCCGTCAGAGGTCGCCCCTTCAGGAAAGATGATCACTGTGACTCCGTGATCGATCTTGCGCTCTATCTCCTGCATCACTCCGACGGCGGCCCTTTTTGACTCCCTGTTAACGAATATAGTCCCTCCGAGAGAGGCAAGCCACCCCATGAGCGGCCATCCTTTCACCTCATGCATGGCCAAAAAAGACGAAGGACGCACGCTCCCCATAGCGATCACATCAATATAACTGACATGGTTGCAGACCGCAAAACCGCTTATCGCCTTCTCCGCTCCGCGCTTGATCACGCGGATGCCGAGGATACGGCACATTGCACGCGACCACAGCATAGTGGAAAGGGCATTGGCACGTGCCCTGCCCCGTTCGTTTGCAGCCATGGATAGATTGACGCATACGCCTGCCACGAGAAAGAGAATGCTCGCGGGGATAAG
This sequence comes from Nitrospiraceae bacterium, assembly GCA_003170655.1. GTDB lineage: Bacteria > Nitrospirota > Thermodesulfovibrionia > Thermodesulfovibrionales > Dissulfurispiraceae > Fen-1308. Next base: position 6,311 of record PMYY01000121.1, on the reverse strand, counting down.
AAGTAGTAGCCTGTATATTCTCCGCACGATCATGGTATATTTTTTTGTCGTATGGAAGGTCATCAGCAGCTTTTCATTTCCAGCTGAGCGGTGGGTATTTTATCCTACTTGTATCGTATGGCTTTCACTAAAAGATATTTGATCAGCTTCTGAAGTCCGTGCTTCGCAGCGGGCAGCAGCTCGCCGAAATTAACGGCTATCTCGATCAGGTCCTGTTGTCCATACTCCCTGGGCACCTGTATCCTGACAACTGTACCGTGGAACTCAAGAATATTGTCCTTGCCTCCGGCTTCCAGACGCATATCGACCGCCTCAGACATGCCTGGCAAGGGATCTTTGCTAGAAAAAATAGCCAACAGTCCTGAAACGCTCAGATTGACAATATTGCCTGTTACGGTCTGCCCTCGAGAGGTGAGTGCAACAGCACCTTCCTTCACGAACCGCTGGTAGCGCCGCCCCTCTGATAAAACCTCGATAGGCGCCAGCCGATTATTCAACGGAGCATTCATGATATCAATACCTTATCGCCGGATTAACTCAATGCTTTAATATACCTGACTGCTTCACGCCAATTCAATTCGTAGCAACCTTGAAGATACGAATGCGAAACTGATAGCATACCGGGATGCCGACCGTAATTATAAAGCGTTCGTCGTATGATTACGATGTTCTCAGACCTCATATCTTCTCATTTCTTGACCGGTTTGCGGGTCCATCCATACGACCGAAGGTCGCCGTTGTTATCAAACCTAATTTTCTGGCTCCGGCCCCCCCTGAAAAGGCTATGCTGACCCACCCTTTTATCGTCAGGGCAGCGGCTGAATACGTAATCATGAAGGGCGCCAGGCCCGTGATTTCCGACAGTCAAGCCATGGGCTCCTTCGAGAAAGTTCTGCGCACTGGGGGCTTTCTCAGTGCACTTGAAGGACTCGATATCGAATTCCGTGAATTCAAGAAAATCACTGTGGTCGATATAGGTGAACCCTTCGGGAAGATCGAGATTGCCGGGGAAGCGCTTGATGCTGAGGTTCTCATCAACCTTCCCAAACTAAAGACTCATGCTCAGATGCTTCTGACACTCGGCGTCAAAAACATCTTCGGCTGCATTGTCGGTCTCAGGAAACCAGAATGGCATTTCAGGACCGGTGTCGACCGAGAAATGTTTGCTCGCTTGCTCTTCAGGGTCCATGCGGCAGTCAATCCGACCGTAACCATCCTCGACGGAATACTTGCAATGGAAGGACAGGGACCCGGCAGGGGTGGTACCCCCAGGCATCTCGGCGTCATAATGGGTAGCAACAGTGCCGTTGCTCTGGACATGACCGTTTGCCGAATGTTTGGACTCCCTTCCGAAGATCTTCTTACCAATGGGGTGACAGAGAAAGGGCTTCTTGATAACATCGAGATCGAGGGCGATCTGCCTAGGATCTATGACTTCAGACTCCCGTCGATAACGCCCCTGATATTCGGGCCACCAAGACTCCATGGATTTATGAGAAGACACTTGCTGCAAAGGCCGGAAGTTGACAAAACGTCATGCATGGCCTGCGGTGCATGCTGGAAATACTGCCCGGCGCGGGCTATTTCCCACGATAAAGGGAAAATAGTCTTCAATTATGAAAAATGCATCCGCTGCTACTGCTGCATAGAGATCTGCCCTCAGGGCGCGTTGTCTACAAAAGAGACGCTCGCAGGCAAGGCAGTCAGGAAAATTTTGAAGCGATGATATCATGTAGCTGAGGCTGCCATTCCGAACGGTATTTCCTCTATGGCAGAATCGGATATGGTCTTTGTCGTCAGACTTAATGAGGTATTTGCTATTTTCCAAGCTACCTTATAAAATCATGTTCATATATGGATGTTATCACTTCGCATATTAACGCCGACTTCGATTCCCTCGCCTCTGCCGTTGCGGCCAAAAAGCTTTACCCTGAGGCGGTGATCGTCTTTCCGGGGTCGATGGAGAAGCGAGTCAGGGATTTCATCGAGGTCTTCAATCCGGCTGACATAAAAAGAGTCAAGGACATCCAGCTGGATAAGGTCACAAGGCTTATCATAGTTGATACTAAGCATCCGGACCGGATCGGGCCGCTCAAAGAGCTTCTGGCGAGGACTGATGTCGTTGTCCATATCTACGATCACCATCCCGTGACCCACAACGATATCGATGGGGTGGTCAAGGTCTTAGACACGGTAGGCGCAGCATCGACGCTCTTCGCGGAGATCATACAGAAAAAGAGATACCAGATCACTCCGATGGAGGCAACACTCCTTTGTCTGGGAATATACGAAGAGACGGGGTCTTTGATTTTCACCTCGACAACACCCAGAGACCTTACCGCTGTAGCTTTCCTGCTGAAACGGGGGGCGAACCTGAATATTGTTTCAGACTTTCTGAAAGAAGAGTTAAGCAAGGACACCGTGGCCCTCCTTAATGAGCTGGTACAGTCACTGAAAGAAGTGGTCATCCACGGGGTCCGCATTCGTATAGGCAGAGGCACAATGGAAGGGTTCAGCGATGTTTCATACCTAGCTCATAAAATAATGGACATGGAAGATCTCGACATGGACGCGATTATCATGATGATCGGAATGGCCGACAAGATATTACTAGTCGCCCGGAGCAAGGTACCCGAACTCAACGTGTCGCATCTATTGGCCGACTTCGGCGGAGGCGGACATGCAACGGCAGCTTCGGCGACAATCAAAGACGTCCCATTCGAAATAGCTGAAGACAAGCTGGTCGCCTCTCTGAACAAGAATATCAGGCCGATGAAGCTGGCGATTGATGTTATGACGAAGCCGGTCGTGGTAATCTCTGGAGAAAGCAGGGTGAAGGAAGCCGAAGACATGATGACTCGTTACGGTGTCAATGTGTTGCCTGTCCTGAAAGACGGCGATTACAACGGCATCATAACGCGCGAGGTAGTCGAAAAGGCCCTTTTCCACGGATTCGGAAAGAGCCGCTGCCTCGATTTCGCCACCACGGATGCTGCAACCGTCACCCCCGAAACATTCCTGTCGGAGATAGAGAAAACTATGGTCGAGCACAACCAGCGCTTTGTTGCGGTCATGGAAGGAAAAACAATCGTCGGCGCGATCACGAGGACCGATATCCTGCGGTCTCTCTATGAGGACGTGCTCAGAAAAAGTCGCATAACCACGGAGCAAACCTTCCCGGGCGAGGGCTTCCATGGATTCGGCAGAGATGTGGCGTCGCTCCTAATGGACACCCTGCCTGAAAGCCTTTATGCCTTTCTCATAATGGCAGGCGGTGTAGCGGATGATTTCGGTTATGGGGCCTACATCGTCGGGGGGTGCGTGCGCGACATCCTTCGTAGAGAGGAAAACCTCGACATAGATATTGTCATCGAAGGAGACGGGATCGCCTTTGCAAAAAAGTTAGGAGAGAAACTCGGCGCCAAAGTTACGGTCCACCAGACCTTCGGGACCGCTGTGGTGAAAAAAGATGACTTCAAGCTAGATGTCGCCACTGCACGGACCGAATATTACGAATCTCCGGCTGCTCTGCCGAAAGTCGAGACGTCCTCTCTCAAGAGAGACCTGTATCGCAGGGACTTCACAATCAATACCCTCGCGATTAAGATCAACCGGAAGGACTTCGGCCACCTCGTCGATTTTTTCGGCGGCCAGCGAGATCTGAAAGACAAGGTAATCAGGGTGCTCCACAACCTGAGTTTCGTAGAAGACCCTACTCGTGCCTTCAGGGCAATCCGCTTCTCGGAGCGCTTCGGCTTCAAGCTGACCAAACATACGGAGAACCTCATCAAACTGGCTGTAAGAATGAACATCTTCGACAAGCTGGCAGGCACCCGGCTTTATGACGAACTTGCGCTCATGTTCAACGAAACAGATCCCATCAAGTCTCTCAAGAGACTCGGGGATTACGACCTGCCCAAGGTGATACATCCAAAGCTGGCATTCACGCCAGAGCTTGAAGCTATCATGCAATACGTTCACGATGTCATCTCCTGGTTTGATCTTCTCTTCCTTGAAGAGAAATATGACAAAGGGCTGCTATACATCCTAGCCCTGCTTCACGGCCTGAACAGGGACGAGCGTGAAGCAGCCCTGAGCCGTCTTGCGGTGTCCGACAAGATCCGTGACTTTATCCTGAGGGTCTTTCAGGCCGCTCAGAAGATTTCACGAAATATAATTCCCGGCAACCCGGTCATGATCTATCATCTGCTTGCAGAGTGCGAGATCGAAGCGCTGCTCTTCAGCATGGCTGTTCTCCAGGACAATGAGAAGAAAAAAGCTATATCCCATTTCCTGCTCGAACTGCGCACCGTGAAACCGCTGATTAAAGGCGCAGACCTGAAGGCATTTGGAGTGCCTCCCGGACCGCTTTATTCGAAGATATTCACCGAGGTCCTGAACGAAAAACTGCTGAAAAGATTGCCTGCAAAAAATGATGAGATCGATTTCATGAAGAAGATCTTGCCCCGCTTGTTGCAAGAAAGCCCAAAATAGGCTGTTATAAGAGCTATTGCAATTTATGCCAGAATTTTGATGAGTGTTTATTTTTGGCCGATGCAACCTCATGCAAGTATGGCAATCGTTCAACGCGGGGGGGGGAGTTGGGACTGAGATAACTGATTCTAAAAGCAGAGACAAATCACTCTTTACGATTATTGAGATTGGCTCTGCTGCAGGCACTGCCCCGTGAATTCGGCTTTGCAATTATCTTCATGCAGCATCTTTCCTCCACTCACAAAAGCCTCATGCCTGAAATGATGCTCACTCAAAGAGCCGACCTTGATTTGGAAGAAATGGCCGATAGCCAACCTTTGCTCCCCGGACACATATACCTTTACCCGTCCGATCAAGAGATCAGGATACGGCAGGGTACCATTCACGCGCATCCCGGAACCGGCGAACATAGGCACCTTGATATTCCAATCTCATTCCACCATGATGCACTGCGGGTCGTCGGCCAAATAATTGTCGTTTCCAATTGCCTTTGAGCAGGCATAAGCGATCGCCCTGCATCCGCGGCAATCTGCCCATCTTTTACAGGCGCGGCAGTTGCCCTCGTATTTGCTCCTGTCCCTGATGCCTCCAAAACAGGGGATGCGGCCCAAAGCTCGCGCAGGGAGTCTGTCGTCACATTTCCGATAGGGACATTGAGTCTCCTGCATGTGGTGACGGTACCATCCGAAAGAATGGTCAGTCCCGATACCCCAGCGGCACAGCCTCCTGTGGCTGTATTCCCAAGGGTTTCGCCGGTATCAGGCAACGACCACTGAGACGCGACCGGATCACCCGTCACGATCTTCAGCGGTCCGGTGTCAAGTGAAAAGATTTGGCAGTAAAGAGCTTTCAGTTCATCCCTAGTAATCATCTTGTCCCTTATGGCAGCCCCCCTGCCATAAGGGACAAGTCGCGAAAAGCCGAGCCGCTGTGCTCCGGCCGATTTCGCCAAATCTATCAATTCAAGGAAATATTTCGCGTCGACAGTCGAAAGAGTGGAGTTCAAAGTCACCGTCATCCCGGCTTCAAGGAGGTTTTTGACGCCTCCAATTGCCCCGGCAAAGCCGCTCTCCCCCTTATCTCGTCGTGGATGCCCTCAGGTCCTTCGATGCTCACCTGAATGCCATTCACCCGGTGGTCGGCAAGCCTCCGGGCGATGCCCTTATCTATCAAAGTCCCGTTGGATAGAATATAGATGTCAGCCCCTTTCCAGGCAAGTTCTTCGAGTATTTCAAATATATCTCCACGAAGAAAAGGTTCGCCACCCGACACGTTATAACTCATGGAAAGCTTCACTCCGTAAGACTCTTCCCAGTCCCAGATCATATCGGCTGCTTCGTCGACTACTTCTTTTATAGTAGCGAGGGGAAGTTCTACGGATTTCCGTTCCTGCTGGTAGCAATGGAGACAGCGCAGGTTGCATCGTTCGGTAATGTGCCATTGAATGAAAAAATCATGAGTATCGTTTGTCGACATATTGTGACGCGGTGGTTAGTGTTTAACATGATGAGGTGAAAACGGAAAGCAGATACGTTCCACACGCCATAACTCGACTTATCGATTCGTATCTGCCTTCACATTGTGGCTGCCGGACCGACAGCGTTCAGCTCTTTCAACTGCTTCATTTGCGGCATACTTTGCCAGGCGACGTCTTTTTGATCCTGTCCCAGAGGGCCGCCTCTTTCACAAGGGCTTTCTTGCTAAGATCTTTCTTCATCCTGTCTTCACCTCCTTCAGTTTAGATAGCTATAAGCTATCTAACATAATCACACGATAGCTTATAGCTATAGCTTATCAATTTCCAAACGATTGTCAAT
>PMYY01000150.1 GCA_003170655.1 Nitrospiraceae bacterium | reverse complement strand
GCCGGTTGACGATTTCGAATTCATCCATCCGGACCGGCAGTTCGTGCCATTGGCATAGCTGCAGGGGACGGGCGAGAGAGTTGATGAGCCTGGTTTTGGATGCCCTCTCGATCTGCCTTTTGTCGGTAACGCCGTAGAACGGAAGCATGATAGAAAAAGCCTTGTCAATGTAATCGCTGCGGGGTGTAAGCACATCAGACCTTCTCGTGTAATATGGGTCTTCGCCTGTTTCGCAGCGCTTATTAAAGACATTGAATTGCCGGCACGCAGCAGGGCGCATTGCATGTATGGAACAGGCAGTTTCAACAAGAAATGGGCAGGCGTCCCCTTTCTGATGATCAAGGAGCTGCCTCTTAATAATGCCTTTCACCTGGTGGGGCAGCTTTTCGATGACAAACCAGTAGATGCCTACAAGTTCGAGTGGATATACCGGGATGTCCCGATGGGTGGTGCAGCAATTGCCGCAGCCCTTGGCGCAAGCCAGTCTAATGCTGCGTTTCTTCTCCTCTTCTTTTATGCCTGATGTTACTCCTTCGTCGATCACGGCGTAAGCATCGAGCAGAAGCCGCAACCACGGCTGCTTCTTTTCATCTTCCGGATATTGAAGACGACTAGCAGCCTTACCTTTCACAAACACTGCCTGTGCTGCAATTCCTCCGCTGGATCATCTTCCAGGTTTCCTCATCAAAGGCTTCCCGAAAGTCAAGGGGATTATAGATGTTGCTGCACGACGTGCAGCTTAAGATTACCCTTGCTCACCCAATCACAAGCCGCAGTTTGCTGCTGCAATCACTGCATAACAGTTGCATGATACCGTTCCTCCCCTCATTCTTCCTTCCGTAATACTGCGGCCCTTAATCTTTTTTTGTCCCCTTGGGCAGCCTTGTCGGCGAGCATTTTTTCCTTAGCCCTTTTCGAACGCTTCCGCTTTTGACGTCTTAGCTTCTCGATCCTCTGTATCTCATCGCTCTGCCGCCCCTTGATCTGCTGCTCGATCTTCTTTACTAAAAGAACTCGCGCATGGTAGCGGTTCATGGCCTGCGAGCGCTCTTTCTGGCATTTCACTTCGATGCCGGTAGGAATGTGCTTAAGGTAGACGCATGTGGATGTCTTGTTAACGTTCTGGCCCCCATGTCCTCCAGAGCGAACAAAAGATTCCTGTATGTCGGCTTCTTTGATGTTGAGTCCTTCCATTACGGCCTTGAGTGCCTGTTCTTTGGTATTTGTGACCGGGAATATGCTCATCGTTAGTTTTCCATCCAACTAAACACACGATATAATAACTAATATCGGATGCTTTAGGGAAATATTTAGTCAAATATGGTGCAACATATTATTGCTTCGTTTCGCCAATATCACACAGGTTGGGATAAGAGATATGCAATGCCCGATGGAAAGCACTATCCGGCTTCCAAGAATCGATATTATACATCCCTTCAGGGGTGCGTCCATCTCCTTCTCCCTCCTTTTGGCCGATGGGACTGCGGCCAAGCGCTATGGCATAACTTTTAATCAATCGGCCGTCCCTATATGAGGTTAGTCGCCGCTCGGACTTTATCACCCTTTCAAGGTAGCCTTAGCATCGCGCAGTTTGCCCAAATGAGAACCAGTCCCGCAGTACCGCCAATCATGATTATCGCCATCATCCATGAATCATTGTTATATCTATGCAAATTATCGATCCCTTTTCAAGACTCACGCTCGCTCTAGGACTGTCACCGGTTTATTGCTATACTTTTTTAAAATAACTCACATCATAAGGAGGTTTTATCATGGCTGCACCAAAGGCACATGAGAGAGACCGGGAACTGCTGACCCTTTTAAGAAAATGGAAAGGGGTCGAGGCGACCACCATCAAGAGCTGCGATTCGATCCTCAAAAAGGCGAAGAATCCCATCATGACTACACTGACGAATGCGATCAGGAACGATTCCCAAAAACACGCAGCAATCCTGCAGCTGATCATCGACAGCATGACCAAAACGGCTTATGAGCTTTCTCCCGACGACCTGGCCGGCGTATCTTCCCTTCTGAACAAGCATATCGATATCGAACAGGAAGCTATCGATATGGCTAACAAGGCGATCGAAATGACACACGACAGCATCACGAAGCAGCTTCTGAAACTTATCCTCGAAGACGAGAAGAAACATAAGATGATGGCGACCAGGATGAGCGAGCTCAAATATCGCATCACCGCCGGTATTCCTTAAATCGCCGCTGATATCTCTGATTCATCACCCTGCCCCCCTTACAAAGGGGGGTTTTTATTAGGTCGCTGCCATGCCTTCGCATGTATTTAGTCCATGAGTCTATGCTACAATTAAATTAATAGCGGTTCGTCGGAGAGGATATCATCATGCCCCACCATTCAGTCAAGATCGGAAAGACGACAGAAAGCGCCACCCCCCAGGAAAAGACAGGCACGTCACGCGCAAAAATAAAAAAGAATTCATTTGACGATACCTTCACTGCGGCATTCAAACAGATCAACGATTCTCAGTCTGTTTTTTCAAAAATGGGTAATATGCAGATCAGCCTCAAAAAGGGCCTCTTCAATTCGATCATCCCGATGCCGGCTACAACGGCACCAGCCTCGTCGGCTTCAACAACTGGGGAGTCCTCGGGCTCCGACTTCAAAGACATCCTGAAAGTTGTAATGAAGCACGAAGGCACAGCTTATGTCAGAATGGACGGTGGCAGGGAGTCATCGAAGATGGGCATTCTCCAGTCGACTGCTAGGCAATACGGATACACTGACGATGTCAAGAATATTACCAAGTCACAGGCGGAAGCGATCTATAAAAAGATTTGGGTCAAATCAGGGGCCGCCACCCTGCCTTATCCATTGAGCGCTATCCATTTCGACACTTATGTGAACAGCCCCGCCGCCGCCGGAAAACTCCTGAAACAGTCCGGCGGAGATATAGATATCTATCTGCATATGCGGGAACAGCGCTACATCCATCTGGCGACATTGCGGCCGCAGAGATTCGGCAAGTATCTCAACGGCTGGATGAACCGGGTAAATGATCTGAGAATGGTCGTAGCCGAATACTCAAAAAAACAACAGGCCAGCCAGGTCGAAACCGCATCAACAGGAGCCAAGAATACCACTGCCTAGCTGTCTTCAAAGTAATCCCTGACGCTGCAAAAACTGAAGTATCGTCTAAGGACAATCGGCGTGCACCACTTGTATAGACCACCGTGCTGTATCTGCCTTATCCATGCTCCACGAATAATCAATCATTATCTTGTTTTGGGGAGGGTAAAGTAAAATGCAGCACCTTCCTCCGTAGAACCTTCGGCCCAGGTCCTCCCGCCATGTCGCGATATGATTCGCCTGACATTGGCAAGGCCGATACCGGTTCCTTCAAATTCGTCCTGACTATGGAGGCGGTGGAAGACCCCAAAGAGTCTGTCGACATTTCCCATATCGAAACCAACACCGTTGTCCCTGACAAAAAATATAAATTCATCCCCGTCCTCTTTGCAGCCGATCCTGATTTCAGCCCTTGGCCGAGTGCGCGTGAATTTAATTGCGTTGGAGAAGAGGTTGTCACACACCAGTTTCAGCAGAGATGGATCGCCCCATACTGAGGGCAGTTCGCCTATGTCCCACGAAATGTCGCGCCCCCCTGTCTCATCCCCTAGGTCCCCGATGGAATCGAGCATAAGCCCTTTCATACTGAATTCCACCTTCCGCATCTCGACGCGGCCCGTGCGGGAAAAAAAGAGAAGATCATCTATGAGCATCCCCATCCTTTTAGCCGCACCTTCAATCATGTTTGTATAGTGGATGTTCTTTTCATCGGGCAGGCCTTCGATCCTTTTTTGGAGTAATTTGGCGAAGCCGGCCATATGTCTCAACGGGGCTCGAAGATCATGGGAAACCGAATATGCAAAGGCCTCCAGTTCCTGGTTGGCAGCCGTGAGTTGGGCGGTCCGCTCTAAAACGCGCTCCTCCAGTTCGGCATTCAGCCTTCTGATTTCGTCTTCGGCCCGCTTGCGCTCGGTGATGTCACGGGCCACATAGACCCCCCCCGAAAGCTTGCCGTCCTTATCCTTCAACGGTGACACACTCACAAAAAAATACCGATGCAATCGATCATGGTATATCTCGGCCGTGTGTTCCAAGCCGTCAGCCAGGAGTTTTGTGTACGGACAGTTGGACGGCACTTCGTAGCCACATTGAAATGTACGATAACAGATCCCACCGATGCATTGCTCCGAGGTCAAACCTGATCCGGCAGCCATGGCTTTATTCGCACGGACGATATGATATTTGAGATCGAGCAAGGCAATCATATCCGGCACGGTCTCAAAGGTGCGCTCCCAATCTTCCTTTGCTTGGAGGACGGCCATCGCTGACATGTTTCGCGAGTAAGTCGACCCGATTAGACCAGCCGCCGCGAGGTACAGATCAAGCATGTTTTTTTCCATCTGCTTGTCCGCCAAGTGCCCTACAAGCATAACAGAGACAACTCTATTTTGGTGGAGTACAGGAAAGAAAGCCACTGTGATCGGCGGGTCGTATGGAAGCGAAACGAAGGTGAGAAATCCGCTCTCGAAGACGTCCCTGACCGCCGTTTTCAGCTCCTGTTCCGTCAGTAGCACTGACGCAGCGTCGTCCGAAAATAACCGGTAACCGATATCTATATTCCCATCGGTGTCATAACGTCCGAAGGCGGCAAAGTCAGCATCGAAAAATCTGAGCAGGACCTTTCCGGCTTCCTCCCAAATATCCTGGCCGGATGTCAGGCCAGCAATGTATTGCGCAGCGTTTATGAACGCTTTTATTTGCTGCTTATCAGAGAACGGTTCAGTCATGGCCTTTGTTCCCGGAGATCGGCATAAGGTAGAGATGTTCCAGGAAGAGTGATTCAAAATCGGCGCAGTCAGATAGATTTATTATGACTGCGCGTCTCATCACTTCCTGCAATTGTTCCTTTCTTTCAGACGATATCAGTACTGCCTCGCACCCGGCGAGGGCGGTGTTTCCCGATGTTTCGACAATCCCGGGGATTGAAGGCAATAACCCGATCTCCATGGCATTGGTGATATCCAGATATTGCCCGAATATACCGCCGATGCATATCCGCTTCAACTCATTATACCCCATGCCGGCTTTCGCCAGAAGGACCTTGACGGCAACCCCAATGGCCGCCTTTGCGCGCTGGAATGTATCGACATCTTTTTTGGAAAGAACAATCGTCCGGCCTTCCAGCTGAAGAGGAAACCCAAACGCGGGAACCGACTGCGCAAACTGTCCTTTTTTGTTCAACGTCCCGCTTTTTATAAGGCAGGCCAGCAGGTCGACCATGCCGGTGCCGCACAGACCGTGCGGGTCAGCGCCCCCGACGACTTCAAAGGAGATTCCAACTTCTTCGCTCAATTCGTGGACCCGGAAGATAGCGCCTGAGTCCGCCGGCATTCCGCAGCTCATCCCGCAGCCCTCAAAAGCGGGGCCTCCGGCAGCAGATGTGACCCACAGGGTATCGCCGTCCCAAAGGGCGACTTCCGAATTGGTCCCAAAATCAAGCAGCAGAGCTCCGCGACCCCGTTCGATCAAGCGCGTTGATACAACTCCAGAGAGCAGGTCCGACCCCACAAACCCGGCAAGCGGAGGGACAACATCGACGGCCGCTTCAGGGTTGATTCGCCATGCGCCAATCCAAGGGGCCGTTTCCCGCGGCAAACAATCGATAGTCCGGCTCCAGTAGCTGGGCTGAAGCAACAGGTTGTAGTTGTGTCCCGACAAAAGCGTCAGCATCGCGGTATTGCCCACCAAGACAACATGAGACACCCTCCGCAAATCGATTCCTTCCCGGGACCCGATATCATGCAGTCCTTCACCTATTGCCTGAACAACCTGAGAACTCAACTTTGCGGCCCGCCCCTCGGATTCCGTGGACATCAATCTGGTCAGGACATCCGTGCCCGAGCACGACTGAGGATTCAGGCCGCGCCTTCCTGCAAGGCGGCGGCCGGTCAGAAGGTCCAGCATGGTAATTGAAATATGCGTGGTGCCAAGGTCTATAGCTACACCCAGGGGGTGTGACAAATCCGCGTCGGCTACCGGCGGCCCGCCTTGGCTGAAGTCTTCGACCCAGCCTTCTTCCATCCGCCTCCAAGATGAGGTGGGAGCAGGGTTGATAATCTCTATCTGCAGATCACAGTCCGTTTTTACCTGGCAGGCAAGCCTCACCCCCTGAGAAAGCGCGCCGACGTCCAGGCTTATTGTCTCATTCACAGTGGGCTCCCCCGCGTCGCCTCCTGCGATCCTTATGCGGCACATACCGCATGCCCCCTCGCCGTTACAACCCGCGCGGACCCGGATGTCGGTTTCATCCAGAATATCGCGGACCGAACGACCCGCTATAAAAGTTAGGTGCCGATCCTTACCCGGAATCTTAATCGTGAGGATGGGCACTGCGTCACTCCTTCGCGCGTGAGGCACTCACCATGGCAGCCACATTTTCAGGTTTGGCTTCAGGCGGGATCTCGCAACCGGAAGAGAGGATATAGCCACGGCCCGGGGCGAGTTGAGCCAGCAACCCTGCGCATTCAGCAGAGATATCACCTGTCGTAGCTTCGACAAAGGAAAGCGGTTTTATATTGCCGTTGAGGCAGGTTTCGGGAAGAAGCTTACGAGCGCGCATCGGGTTAACGCAGTAATCAAAATTGGCGATTTCCACGCCTGCCTCCGGATAATATGGAAATATCGTCTCTGCCGGCCCCGCTATATGAAGCCAGTTGGACAACGATCCACCGGATTTCAAGGCAGAAAACAGCCTTTTGAGCCGTGACAGCAGAAATTCGCGAAAGAACTGTGGAGGCACGACCGCCGGGGATGCTGAAGGGTCGAATACAAACGGGGTATGCACTCCCGCTTCGATCTGGGCCAGGCCGAATGAAATGGCGACGTCTGTTGCGAAATCAAGAACGCGGCCAAACAAATCCGGTTCGTCTGCCGCCAGGAAGAGGGCTTTTTCGGGTCCCATCAATTGCATCGCCAGTGTCATTGGTCCCAATACGCAGCCGACAATCAATACCTCATTCCTGAGCTCGCGGCGCAGTATGTTTGCAGCCTTGAGCAGCTCCGGCATGCGACCGCTGAGATTCGGGTCGGGTACAACTAGTCCGTCGAGGTCCCTGATATTATCAAGCGCATACCTTTCCACACATGGGTAGATATCGTTCCGATATAACAGTCTTGAGCCGACAGCTTCAGTCTCGAGACCTGCATCCATGAGCGCGAAGACAGCATCATAGCCATAGTGGGCAATAGCCTTCAACTGGCATTGAGCAAGGGTTTCACCATCTCTGATATATGCGCCCAAAGTCTTACCTACAAGGACCGCTGCATGCGCGAAGACCTGGGGAATGACCGGGACCCGGTCTGTCTGTTCAAAATGGATTGCGGCCTGAATGCGTTGCAAGCTGTTCATTGAGATTGCACGGGAGCTTGCCCAGTCGATTCTTCAAGGTATCGCACGCAGTCAAAGACGGAATCCGCGACATAATGCACATTGAGCGAATTCGCCGACGCCTGCTTCAGGGCCGCGCCTCCCGCCAAGACTTTTATGCCTGTCAAACCACGAATCTGCAACATCGGGAGGACCTGCCTGACCAGTGGCATGATACTCGTTATTAGTCCGCTTATGCAAATTGTCCTAGCGCCTTCTCGTTCTGCCTTATCTATGAGCGTCTCAAGAGGACAATCCTTGCCGCAATCGACAACCCGGTATCCCTTGGCCAGGAGTACCGTCTTGACTATATTTTTACCCAGATCATGGACATCACCCTCAAGGCTCGCCAATGCGACTGTTTCCCGCGTGGCTGGCGGCGGCCCATCCGGATAGAGGGCCTTGATCACTCCCGTCACCGCGCGGCCTGCAAGCATTATTTCGAGCAGATTGAATTGTTCGACAGTGCATTTGGCCTCGAGCTTTCCCATTGCGGTCTCTATGCCGCCGATAATGATTTGTTCATTATCAACGCCGGCATTGCGCAGATCCACTGCCTCAGCAACTGCCACTGATTGGTCGCCATCCAGCAACGCCTTGATGAGCCGGTCGAATGCTTGGCTGTTCATTATCATATGCCTACCATATTAGGGTAATAGATCATCGCGCCATAACATTATAGTAAATATGCCTTTGGTGCCGTCAAACGAATGCGCTTGAAAGCAGGACTCGGTCAAATGCTGATCATTCGACTACGGTAATCGACTTTATCACCACCGGAGTCTTCGGTACGTTAGGGAAGCCCATTGTCACGCCTGTACTTACCGATGCTATCTTATCTACGACATCCATTCCCGCTATCACTTTCCCAAACACTGCATATCCGTGTCCATCAGGCATAGGCCGGTTGAGATTGTCATTATTCACAAGGTTGATGAAGAACTGCGATGTTGCGCTGTCAGGTGCGGAGGTGCGGGCCATTGCAATCGTCCCCCGGTCGTTCTTCAGTCCGTTGGATGCCTCATTCTTGATCGGCTGCCCGGTCTTCTTCACCTTCATATCGGAGGTAAAGCCGCCGCCCTGTACCATAAAACCGGGGATTACCCTGTGTAAGATGGTGCCGCTGTAATACCCTGCCTCTACATAAGAAAGAAAGTTCTTGACGGTGATCGGAGACTCTCTCTGCATGAGTTCGATCTTGATATTTCCAAGGGATGTTTTCACTAACACCACCGACTTTTTCTCAGCAGCACCAACTACGCCAACCATTCCGCCAACAAACATACAGACCGCAACTGCAATGATAATTTTCTTGAACATATTTCCTCCTTGTTTAGAAAGTCTGCAACTACATATCAGCGTGCCGATCAATAAGAAATATTCTGCACAGTCTGGATGTCGTCCTCGATCTCTTCGATATACCTCGACCTTGTCGCGTATACAGCATCACCGTACCGTTTGCGGTATGATGCCGAGCTTAGATATAGCCTTTCCTTCGCCCTTGTAACGGCAACATAAAACAGTCGTCGTTCTTCTTCGAGCGCCTGGTTATTATCGAGAGACCTAGCCGACGGGAATATTGCTTCTTCCAGGGCCACGACGAAAACGACCGGAAACTCCAGTCCCTTTGCAGCGTGGATGGTCATGATCTTCACCGAATCGGACGGCCCTATTTTGTCCTGCTCGGAGGCGAGTATCGTATCTTCAAGGAACTGCGAGAAGGGTTTGCCTTCCAATTCCAGGGATTTGAGGACGCTGACGAATTCGGATATGTTTCCCTGCCGTTCCTCGAAGTCTTCCTTATAATGCATCGCCAGGTATTCCTCATACCTGATGTCCTTCAGGAGCTCCATCAGGACGGTATAAGGTTTATCATCGACCGACGGCGAATAGGAATCTATCAGAGTGGCAAACCGGTCGGCATTGGCCCTCTGCTTTGGCGGGAGCTTAGTGTCGCTCAGTGCTTGTATCCAGTCATCGGTAAAGCTTTCTCTGATATTGGCCAGCGTCTTAGTGCCGATCGACCGCGGTGGGGCATTCATGCTCCGTTCGAAGGCGGCTCTATCCTTGCGGTTCAGCATCAGGCGCAGATAAGCCAGAAGGTCTTTAACCTCGGCCCGCTCGTAGAAAGCAGCGCCGCCGATGATGTCGTATGGGATGCCGATTTTCATGAAGGTATGCTCAAAGCCGCGCGACACGAAGGACATCCTCATAAGCACCGCCATATCAGAATACTGATAACCAATGTCCGTGAGCTTCCTGATTCTTGATGCAATATTGCCGCATTCTGCGATGTTATCGCTGTTCTTGGTATAGATAACCTCGCCGTCGTCTCGCCGGTCTGTAGAGAGTTGCAGTATCCTACCCTCCCACATCATATCGGCCTTAGCGATCACTTTGTTCGCCACGTCGAGAATCTTTTTTGTAGACCTGTAGTTCTTTTCGAGCTTTGTCTCTGCGGCGCTGAAGTCCTTCGTGAAGTTCAGGATATTGAGAGGATGAGCCCCGCGCCACGTATATATGCACTGTTGGGGGTCGCCAACCACGCAGATGTCGCGATTCTCGCTGACAAGGAGATTGATGAGCATATACTGGATCTTGTTGGTGTCCTGGTATTCGTCGACAAGGATATAATCGAACCTCTCCTGCCAATGCCTTCTCAGGTCCGGCTTCCTCGATAATAGATCTACGGCGAGATAGATGATATCATCGTAATCCAATGCATTGCTCTTCTCCATCTCCGCTAGATATTGAGCCGCCACTGGCGCGAAACCTGACATCGGGTAGGGAAGGCCTGCGATATAATCGATGATATCGCCGCGGTAATCCTGTTTTGCCTTCGAGATGACGCCCTTTGCCGCGTCGGCGTGCTTGATATCCATGCCGCCTTCGCGCAGGATGTCCTTGATCACCTTTATGCTGTCGTGCTCGTCATAGATCGCGAAGGTCTTGTTGTAATTCCTTTCGAGCGCGGCGATATTTTCCCTGAGTATCCTAACGCAGAAGGAATGGAATGTCGATATCCACTTCGGCTTTACGGACAGGAGGCGTTCAACCCTCTCCTGCATCTCTCGCGCAGCCTTCTTGGTGAACGTGATCGCGAGGACCCTGTTCGGCCTGATGCCCTTTTCTTTTATCAGCCACGCGATCTTTGTCGTGATGACTTTGGTTTTGCCGGACCCGGCGCCCGCAAGCACGAGCAGGGGCGAGCCGAAATGCTCTACCGCTTCTTTTTGCTGTTTGTTGAGCCCGTCCGTTATCAAAGCGTTTCCTCTTCAACCTTGTCTACAACTACGTTGCTGCCGTGCCTCGACTTGGCACATTCCTTCAGCTCGGCTGCTATCTCTCCTACCTGCAGAGTGTCCTTCAACTCACGCTCGCGGTTGGTGACGACTCCAATGGAGATAGCCATGAGAGGAAAAGCCATTTCAGTGCCCTGGCGAGTCTTGCCCATAATAAATCCCAACTCCCTGTCTTCAGGGCTGTAGAAATCAGGAACCGTGCTGTCGAAGGCATCTATAACTGCACAGCATATCCTCTCGTACCGATCCGGCGTCGTGATCACTACAAAGTCATCGCCCCCGATATGCCCCATGAAATCATCCTTCGTGCCGAACTCCGAAATGGCAAACTCTATAATCTGGGCAGTCGCCTTGATGACTTCACTGCCCCGCGCGTACCCGTATTTGTCGCCGAAGACCTTGAAATTGTCCAAATCGAAATGGCAAAAGGCAAGGAGTTCTCCGTCATCTAGTCTCTTTCTGAGCGTATTCTCTATTGCGATGTTTCCGGGCATTCTAGTAAGCGGACTCATATCTACCAATATCTGCTCGAGCTGTTTCAGTCTCTTCGCCATCTCTGAAAAATGGACCGAAAGTTCGCCAAGTTCATCGTAACTTTTCACCTGCGGCAGATCCTCGAACTCTCCCTTTGCTACCCTCTTTGTTGCAATCTTCAGTTTCCTTATCGATCCTGCAATGTTTCGAGTTATCAGTATGGTGGTGATCAGGGCGACCACTATAAAAATAATACCCAAGCCGATAATCAACCTGTATGCATCCTCGCCGGTCTTGGCTGAGAGCCGGCTCTTTTTGTTCTGGCTCCTGAGCGCATCATGCGAAATCTTCTTAACGAAATCGGTCAGTGCCGATTGCCTCTCCCGCAGGATTTTATCAAGTTCCGAGGCTCGGGAGGAAGCCTGAGGTCCCTTATATTCAAACATTTCCTGGAAAGCCGCACTGTACTCACTATGGAGCGATACAAGCTTGTCCAACGAAAAATACTTTCCGCCAGGTAACGACCTCAGTTCATCCATACGGGAATCAAATTCACCAGTCTTTTTATTGTAGAGGTCGAGCAGTTCGGGACTTCTCAAGAGAGAATAACGCCTTCCGTAGAGTTCTTGGGCAAGTATTGTATCGATCAGCTTGTCTGATAGTTCAATTATCGGCGCGTCCCCGGAGATGATATCACTGTTGATGTCGTTCAGCTTCTTCAGGCTACGAAGGGTCATGGCGGAAATCAGCACTACCACTACCGCGAGGCCCAGATAGCCGATAAGTATCTTGACAGCGATAGTGAGACGGAAAAAAGGCCACCGTGCCATGATGGCCTCTATTGATTTTTTTTCAGGGGCATTCATTAATGATCATCTCGAATGCTTATTATAACCCAGCAAGGAATCCCTGGTCGAAACTTTATGCTGCGCGGCATAAAGTTCGGTACACGGGGGGGAATGATGTACCGAAGACTTTAAAGCGATATCTTAGAAGATTTTCATACCCGCGCACCAAACAATAAACAGGTTTGCACTAAAATCCAATTCCCCACTGGATAGGTTTTTATATCGCATTATAAAGACTTCGTCACATCACTTCCATCCAGGCTCGCGCGTTTGACTTTTTCGGATGATATGGGGAGAATATACCCATCAGGCGCTAGACGCTTAATAGGGAATCCTGTGAG
Source organism: Nitrospiraceae bacterium (assembly GCA_003170655.1). Classification (GTDB taxonomy): domain Bacteria; phylum Nitrospirota; class Thermodesulfovibrionia; order Thermodesulfovibrionales; family Dissulfurispiraceae; genus Fen-1308. Next base: position 28,418 of record PMYY01000150.1, on the reverse strand, counting down.
GGCGCATTGCCCAATTCGGGAGCGGTCCCGCCGCTGTAACCGGGTACGAGAGCCGACTTAGCCACTGTCCGAAGAATTGGACGGGAAGGCCGGCAGGTAGGATGATCCGGGAGCCAGAAGACCTGCCTGAGAACGATTAATGATTGTAGATTTTTGATTTATGATTGACGATACTCCTTGTAAATCGTCAATCTGCGATCATCAATATGCAATCTTGAGACCTTCTCGCGGATGGAAGGTGGGGATGAAGGAAACAGGGTGCAATCCTCAGGGCATATTCGCTCTGGGGATTTTTTATTTTAAAGGAGATGGCGATGACACAGATTGAGATGGCTGCACAGGGAGAGATTACAGCTGAAATCGAGAAGGTAGCTGCCGATGAAATGCTGTCAGCAGAGTTGGTCAGGGGCCGTGTCGCTTCCGGCCAGATCGTAGTCCCTGCAAACCGCAACAGGAAAGCAAGGATAGTCGGAATCGGCAAGGGACTCAGGACCAAGGTCAACGCCTCAATAGGGACCTCGACCGACATTGCCGACATCGGGATGGAAGTCGAAAAAGCTAAGACCGCCGAAAAGTACGGAGCAGACACCCTTATGGATCTGAGTGTGGGCGGAGATATCGCTGCGATCAGAGGTGCCGTAATGGATAACATTAACCTTCCCGTCGGGACGGTGCCGCTTTACGAGGCCTTCTCCCTCGCCATCAAGAAATACGGCGCTGCCGTAAAGATGCCGGCCGAACTCCTCTTCGAAATAACCGAGAGACAGTGTGAAGAAGGCGTGGCCTTCATGGCGATCCATTGCGGCATCAACCGCAGGACTGTCGAGATGCTCAGGAGACAGCACTATCGTTATGGGGGGCTCGTTTCGAAAGGCGGTTCATATATGGTGGCATGGATGGAGCACAACAACATGGAAAACCCTCTATATGAACATTTCGACAGGGTCGTAGAGATCATGAAAAAGCACGATGTAGTCCTGAGTCTCGGAAACGGGTTCCGTGCGGGCGCTATACATGATGCAAATGACCGCGTGCAGATGCAGGAGCTACTCATCAATTGCGAACTCGCGGAGGTCGGCAGGGAGATGGGCTGCCAGACGATGGTGGAGGGGCCCGGCCATATCCCGATCAACGAGATAGAAGCGGTCATCACCATCCAGAAGAAGATGAGCGGGGAGGCTCCCTTCTATATGCTCGGCCCGATCACGACCGATATCGCGCCGGGATACGACCACATCACCGCTGCCGTGGGCGCCTCATTGTCATCCGCCTACGGTGCGGATTTCATCTGTTACGTCACGCCTTCAGAACACCTGGGACTCCCGTTTGTCTCCGATGTGAAAGACGGAATGATCGCATCGCGTATTGCAGCCCACATCGGGGACATGATAAAGCTCAAACATACCGAGAAAGACAAGCTCATGTCAAAGGCGAGGAGAGATATGGACTGGCACAAGCAATTCGAAATTGCCATAGACCCCGAAAGGGCAATGGAGATAAAGGCACAAAGAGGAAACGGCGACGAACACTCATGCACCATGTGCGGCAAATTCTGCGCAAATGAAATGCTTAAGGGCATGTTCGACACCTCAATGCAGGATACCGACAAGCAGTAATGGGCAAGGGAAGAATCACCTTCATACTCGGGGGGTCGCGAAGCGGCAAAAGCAGTTTCGCTCTCGATTGTGCATCGAAGCTCCGGGGCAGCAAGGCCTTCATAGCAACAGCCCAGGCCTTCGATGAGGAGATGAAGGAGCGCATAGAACGACATAAGAAAGAGCGGTCAGTGGATTGGAAAACCTTTGAAGAGCCTACTGCTCTTCCGCAAATCCTCAGCCGCATAAGCGAGGATCATGATGTAATCATCGTCGACTGCCTGACCCTCTGGCTCTCGAACCTAATTATGAATGATACCGCAGTTGACGCGGACATAGAATCTCTGCTTTCCGCCGCGGCGACATGCCCCTCCTGCATTTTTATCGTCTCGAACGAAGTCGGCATGGGGATCGTGCCGGAGAACGCGCTGGCGAGAAGGTTCCGCGACCTCGCCGGGACCTTGAACCGCCGTGTTGCGGAGATTGCAAACGTGGTCTACCTGGTTGCAGCGGGGATACCGCTGAAGATTAAATAATGCCAGGGCGGGGTCGAACCCCTCCCTACAGTCTAAAGAGTCTAAGGAGATTGGAAATGGATCTGCTGAATGAAACGCTGAAAAGGGTCGGCCCGCTGAATGAGGAATTCGCTGTTACCGCACAAAAGCATCTCGACAATCTGACGAAGCCGCCGAGCAGCCTTGGCAGGCTCGAAGAATTCGCGCGCAGGCTCGTAACGATCACCGAAAATAAAAGTCCGCTGCTCGACAAGAAAGTCATCTTCACCTTGGCCGGCGACCACGGCATAACGGCTGAAGGGGTTTCCGCATATCCGAAAGAGGTGACACCCCAGATGGTTTTCAATTTCTTGCGCGGCGGAGCGGGCATAAATGTTCTAGGGAGACATGCCGGCGCAGAGGTAGTCGTTATCGATATTGGCGTAGATTACGATTTCGGCGATGTCAAGGGGCTTGTAAACATGAAAGTCATTAACGGCACAAGGAACTTTGCCCGCGAAGCCGCTATGACACGTCAGGAGGCCATGCGCTGCATAGAGACCGGCATCAGCCTCGCTAACAGCTATGCAGGAAAAGGCTACAAGATTTTCGGCACCGGAGAAATGGGAATCGGCAATACAACGCCGTCAAGCGCAATTGCATCGGTCCTAACCGGGCGACCTGTTGCAGAAGTTACAGGTAAAGGGACGGGAATATCCGACGACTCCCTTAAGAACAAGATTAAGGTGATCGAGCAAGGGATAAAATTGAACAAGCCTGATGCGGGAGACCCTCTGGACGTCCTGGCGAAAGTAGGCGGGACGGAGATCGGCGGTATAGCCGGGATCATTCTGGGCGCTGCGGCCAACAAGATACCGGTTGTAATCGACGGCTTCATATCTACAGCCGGTGCCCTCATCGCATATTGCCTCGAACCGAAGACACGAGAATACATGTTTGCAGCGCACAATTCAGTTGAGATCGGACATAACGCCATGTTGGAAAAGATGGGCTTGCGTCCGATCCTCGAACTCGACCTGCGTCTCGGCGAAGGCACAGGTGCAGCACTCGCCATGCTTCTCATCGACGCCGGGCTTAAGATATACAAGGAGATGGCAACCTTCGGCGAAGCAGGGGTGTCGTCGGAGATCATCAACTGATATTTCAGCAACAAACGGAAGGGCTATGCGCTCAATCTTATTAGCCATACAATTTCTGACCATTCTACCGGTCAGGCTCAAGGGAGAGATCTCTGAGAGCGATATAGCCCGTTGTGCCGCCTTCTTTCCACTGGCCGGGGCAGTGCAAGGGCTCATGCTGTTTACAGCAGCCGTTATGCTCAGCATGATATTCCCTGCTGATGTCGTGAGCGGGTTCGTTATCGCGCTTGCAATCCTAATTAACGGCGGGTTCCATCTCGATGGATTGGCAGATACATTTGATGCCCTTGCAGTGAAATCTTCCGGCGATCCAGCGAGGGACGGGGCAAAGAGGCTCTCCGTTATGAAAGACAGTGTTACAGGAGCGATAGGCGTCGTGGCGATCGTAACGGTCATCCTCCTAAAGTTTATCCTGATAAAGAACGTTCTTTCCTTTCCCGTTCCGCTCACGGCGTTCCTCGTGTTCTCTTTCATGCCTGTCTTCTCAAAGTGGCTCATGGTGCCGGCCATGTATCACGGGACATCCGCTAGGAATGACGGCCTAGGAAGGCTGTTCATCGGACCTTCATCTTCGAATATTCTGATTATTTCGTCCGCCATTGCGCTTGTGCTCTTCATTCTGACATTGCTGCTTCCGGTTTCGCGTTACTACGGCCTGCATGTTTTGCTTCTCGCCGGACTCTTTCCTGCAGGATATCTGCTTGCACTGTCGGGAGTCGGCTTCTTCACATGGAGATTCGGCGGGCTCACCGGCGATACGCTCGGATCATTGAGCGAAATAGGTGAAATATTTTATCTCACTGGGTCATTCATATGGCTACAACACTTTATCTGATACGCCACGGCGCGACCGTGGGCAATGAGGAGAAGCGATACAAGGGAAGTATAGATGTGCCGATGTCAGACGATGGAGTCGGGCAGATCAAACGCTCGACAGAGTTCATACAGACGACGCTGCGCGGCTCTTCGCTGTCCGCCGTCTATGCGTCTCCGCTTTCGAGAGCACTGAAGAGCGCCGAAATATTGGCCGGGCCATTCGGGCTGACGCCTGTGATAATTCCGGATCTCAGGGAACGCCATTTCGGCATATGGGAGGGCATGACCTTCAATGAGATACGCGAGAAGTATCCAGATGAATTCTCAGCTTGGGCCAAAAATCCGCTAAAGCACAACCCCAGGGGCGGAGAGAGCACGCTCGAAGTACGTGACAGGGCGATTGGCGCGCTTGAACTGATATTGATGCACCACGGCGGAGATGATAAGATAGCAATAGCAGCTCACGGTGGCGTAAACAGAATCATCCTCTGTCATGTAATGAATGTGCCTCTCGATCAAATATTTCGCATCGAACAGGACAACGCAGCAGTGAATATCATCAACTTTTACAACAATTATCCAGTGGTGAAACTACTCAATGGAGGGCCTATTGTCTAAGGCACTGATGATCCAGGGCACGGGGTCCGGAGCAGGCAAGAGTCTGCTCGTTACAGCCCTTTGTCGTATATTGAGTGACAGAGGACTGAACATAGCGCCCTTCAAATCCCAGAACATGGCTCTAAATTCATTCATCACGGCCGGAGGGGGCGAGATCGGCAGGGCGCAGGCGCTGCAGGCCGAAGCCGCGCGGATCGATCCGACTGTGGACATGAACCCCATACTGCTCAAGGCCCAGGGCGAAAGAGGCTGCCAGGTCGTTATCCACGGCAAGGTGTACAAGAGCATGGAGGCCCGCGAATATTATGAGTTCAAAAATCAAGCGTGGGAGGCGGCAAAGGCCTCTTTTGATTCCCTCTCAGCGAAGCACGACATTATTATTATCGAAGGAGCCGGAAGCCCGGCAGAGATAAACCTGATGGAAATGGATATCGTCAATATGCATGTCGCGAAGTATGCGAAGGCGCCTGTTCTTCTTGTGGGGGATATAGACAGGGGCGGGGTCTTCGCCTCCCTGTATGGGACGGTGAAGCTACTCGGAAAAGACCGCCGTCATATCAAGGGCTTTATCATCAACAAGTTTCGAGGTGATGCCGATATCCTCACCCCCGGCCTCGATATGATAAGGGAAAAGACCGGCATACCGGTGATCGGAGTGCTGCCATATTTCGATTGCACCGGACTGCCGGAGGAAGACGGCCTGGCACTTTCACGAGCAGCCTCCATTAATGCATCAACCGGCAAAGACATCCGCATCGTGATCGTGCGGCTCAAGTACATCTCCAATTTCACTGACTTCGATGCCTTGATGCATGAGCCCGACGCAGAGGTGATCTTCTCCGACAATCCTACCGACATAGAAAATTGTGACATGGTTATAATCCCGGGGACTAAGAATACAGTTAAAGACCTTCTCCACCTGAGAGAGACGGGACTGGACAGGAGCATCGAGAGAGCATATGTAAAGGGTATCGGTATAGTAGGCATCTGCGGCGGATACCAGATGCTGGGTCGCCACATATGCGATCCGCACGGCGTCGAAAGCCATCACCGTGAAATAGACGGAATAGGATTGCTGGATATCGAGACTAACTTCGAGAACAAAAAAACATCATGCCGGGTCGAGGCATCCATCACCGGCGACCATTGCCCGTTCGGTGCTTCAAATATCGGAAACGNNGCATTTACACGGTTATGAGATCCACATGGGAACGAGCAGCGGCGATATCGGTATCTTCAGGCTGCGCCGTCTTCCTGATAATGGAGACGAGGTCTTTGACGGGTCGATTAAGGGCCATTGCTGGGGTACCTATATCCACGGAATCTTCGATAATGACTTGTTAAGACGCGCGGTCATCAATGGCTTGAGAGCAAAGAAACATCTGCCCCCCCTTGAAAGCGGGATTAATTATGCCGCTATTAAGGACAGGGCTATCGACGGGGTAGCTGCAATGGTAAAAGAAAATATCCACATGGAATTCGTCGACAGGCTTCTGAAACTATGACTGAAATGCTAATACTCATTGCGGCCTTCTTTCTGGATCTCGCTGTCGGAGACCCGCGCGGGCTGCCCCATCCCGTGAGAATAATCGGCAAGAGTATAAACGTGATGGAAAACGTCATCAGGAGATGCGGCAAGACAAAGAAACTTTTGAAAGCGGGGGGCGCCTTCCTGGCGGTTTCAATCGTCACTGCTGTCTTCCTTTTGACCTTCGCGCTCAATAGACTGATACTGCAAGGATTAACGACCGGCGGTTCATTGGCGGTTTTCGGATTTGTAGCTTCTGTTATTCTAACTGCGACCACAATTGCAGTAAGAGACCTCCTCGATTCGGCAAAGAAAGTAATCGCCTCGGTAAAAGCCGGGGTTGCCGATGAGGCAAAGCAAAATCTTGGCATGATCGTGGGCCGCGACACTGCGTGTCTTACTGACAATGGGATGCTGAAGGCTACGATTGAAACTCTGGCGGAAAATTTGTCTGATGGCATCGTGGCTCCTCTCTTCTATTTTGCTGTCGGCGGGCTGCCACTCGCAATGGCATACAAGGCTGTAAATACCCTAGATTCGATGGTGGGATATAAGAACGATAAATATATCGACCTCGGCTGGGCGTCTGCAAGGCTAGATGATATCGCCAATTACCTGCCGGCGCGCATCGCCGGAGGTTTGATAGTGATGTCGGTCGGAATTTACCGCTCGTTTTCGCGGACAAGTTCTTCCTTAGCGACAGCCGGCAGTGCCCTTGGTGTTATGCTTCGCGACGGACGGAACCATGCGAGCCCCAATAGCGGCATCCCGGAGGCGGCGATGGCGGGAGGGCTCGGAGTCAAGCTCGGAGGCCCTTCGACATACGGAGGCATTCTCATAGAGAAGCCATATATCGGTGAGGAAGTGAATACCGATTACCTTGCCGCCGCTGAGCGCACGCTGGTAATTATTTTGATCGCATCCTTCCTTGGCCTCGCTGTCTCGATTGCTATGACGTTTATCAGGAGCCTGCTATGGTAGAGCATGGCGGAGATGTTTATGCTGCCGCAAGAGAGCTCGTGATGCCTGCGGACAGTATCATCGATTTCAGCGCTTCGATAAACCCGCTCGGAACACCGGCGAGCGTGATGTCCGAACTGCGTCGCCATCTGAAGGACCTGCGCCATTACCCTGACCCGTCAGTTGCAGAACTCGTCGATGAGATAGCGAGATCGACCGGTCTTGATCCGAAGATGATACTCTGCGGAAACGGAAGCACAGAGCTTATCTACCTCGTAGCTCGGGCCTTGCGGCCGGAACGGGTGCTCATTCCGGCTCCGGCATTCGCAGAGTACGAGCGTGCATGCATCGCGGCTTCTCACTTTAACGGGAACCACTCAAACACCGAGGGAATTAAATATTATCACATAGAGGCAAAAGACAAGTTTCGCCTTAATGTGGATGCCTTTATCGACGCCATTAAAGATCGCGATATGGCGTTCATCTGCAATCCTAACAATCCTACCGGCCAACTCATCAGGAAATCTGACATAGTACTGATAGCAGATGCGGCATGGAAGTCGGGGTGTTGCCTTGTAGTCGATGAAGCCTTCATCGATTTCATCCCTGGCGAATCGATTATTAAAAAGGTCGCGGAAAATCCTTCCCTGATTGTCATCAGGTCCCTGACCAAGTTTTTCGCCCTTTCGGGGTTGAGAATAGGATACGCCGTGATCAATCCCGATCTACTAGGTGCGATCACCAGGCTTAAGGAACCATGGACGGTGAACAGCCTGGCCCAGGTTGCAGGTATAACCGCGCTTAAGGATACTGCTTACCAAGGCAGGACCTTTAATGTGCTCAGAAGAGAGAAGGCCTATCTCGAAAAGGGACTCAAACGCCTAGGATTAGACTATTACCAGTCCCGCGTGAACTTCTATCTGATAAGGCATGACAATGCGTATAATATAGTATTACAGTTGCGAGAACAGGGCATATTAGTGAGAGATTGTTCGAACTTCAACGGTCTTGACCGTTCCTATATCAGGATAGCAGTGAGGACGCGCAGGGAAAATATGCGTCTGCTTGCGGCGCTAGCAAAACTATGAAAGGCATCGTAATAGCCGGTACCCACAGCGGATGCGGAAAGACTACAGTTACCCTCGGCCTTCTGGCAGCATTGACGGCACGAGGCATATCAGTGCAGTCATTCAAAGCGGGACCCGATTTCATCGATGCCGGAATCCATCGGCTCGCAACCGGCAGGCAGTCGATCAATCTCGATCTTTGGATGTGCGGCGAAGAGGGCGTACATAACTCCTTCTGCAGATACGCACGAATGGGAGAGATATCTGTTATCGAAGGTGTCATGGGGCTTTTTGACGGCGATCAGGGAACGTCGTCCCTAGCCTGCATGCTCCGGCTACCCGTGATACTCGTGGTGGATGCATACGGAATGGCTGAAAGCGCTGGGGCTCTGGTACAGGGATACTCAGCGTGGGCGTCATCGAGCGGGATAATGCTCGCAGGCGTCATCTTCAACCGCGTCGGGTCTGAACGCCATTTCGAACGGCTGAATAACGCCGTGCAGGATGTCGAAGTGCTTGGATATCTCCCGAGAGATGCGGATATCGAAATGCCTTCCCGCCATCTCGGGCTTACCACGGCAGAAGAGATGCCCATGAGCAGGATACAGGTCGAATCGCTCGCCGAAAAAATAGAGGAACATGTGAGTATCGGACGCATCCTCGATCTGTCGGATGCCGGAGATGAAGACACTTGCGAACGCTTTGTCTCGAGGCCGGGACGTATTGCCTTGACCATGAGAATCGCGATTGCTCGTGATGTTGCCTTTTCCTTTTATTATGATGAGAACCTAGACCTCCTTCGTGACGCAGGGGCAGAGATCGTCTTCTTCAGCCCCTTAGGGGACAGTGAGCTCCCCCCCGATATCAATGCTGTCTATCTAGGGGGCGGGTATCCGGAACTGTACGCCGGTCAACTTTCCGCTAACATCGCTATACTGTCCGCCATTCGAGCATGGGTCGCCGCGGGCAGACCGGTCTATGCGGAGTGCGGAGGACTTATGTACCTATCCAGGGGAATCCGTGATTTCGAAGGGCGTTTTTTCGAAATGGCGGGCATATTCCCCTTCGAAACAGCAATGCAGCGACGCAGAAGCCATCTCGGCTATCGAGAGATCAGGCTGAAAGAATCATGCATCCTCGGCCGCGCAGGAGCAATACTTCGCGGACACGAATTCCATTACTCCAACATCCCGTCTGGACAGGATATGAAAGAATCCGGCGTCGAAACTATATACGATGCAGTCGACGCGCAAGGCCGTCCGCAAGAATGCACGGGGTACCGCATCGGCCAGGTGCTGGCCAGTTATGTTCATGTTCATTTCGCGAGCAACCAGAGGTCGGCGCGCCATTTTATAAATTTCATCAAGGAGAATACATGGTCCGGCCAATCATAATATCGAATCTCAGGAGGAAACATTGTGACCGTATATAATACCGTCGGTTCAAAGCCCGAACGGATCATCATCATAGGACATGGGAGCCCCCGCAAGGAGGCCAATACGATCGATTCACTTGCAGAATCCCTTCATACTGAATTGCATCCCGGTTGCAGTGATAATTGCGTTACAGGGGCCTACTTGCAGTTTTCGGATCCGGATATCGAGACGGTAATAGAGAAAAACGTCGCTGAAGGCGCCGGGCGCATTATCCTTCACCCCTTCTTTCTGAATGCCGGCATGCATGTGACGAAGGACATCCCTGAACTGATCGAGAGTGCAAAGCAGAAATATCCCGGAGTGGACTTCATCTACACGGAACCTCTCGGCATGCACGAAAAACTTGTGGATGTTGTCAAAGAACGTATATCTGCAAGCCGTGGCTATGCGCCTGCAGACATCGAAAAGAGGAGCTTCGAGATCATCGGGGAAGAAGGTGATCTGAGCGGCGTTCCGGCGGAGCGCATACCGATCATAAAGCGGGTCATCCATGCAACTGCGGATTTCGAGTTGGGGCAGACGCTTAAATTTCATCCTGACGCGATAAAGACCGGAATAGAAGCAATCCGGTCGGGCAAAGACATACTCACCGACGTCGAGATGGTGCGTACCGGCATAAACAAGCGCTTGCTCTCGAAATGGGGTGGGAAGGTCACTTGCAATATTGTAGAGGCAACTCCGCCCACGGCGAATGGTCACCCATCCGAAATGCCTGAAACGAACGAACACTCAGACAACAGAACCCGGTCGGAAAGAGGGATCGAACTCGCCCTGAAAGAAAATCATAACATCGGTATCATTGCTGTCGGTAATGCTCCGACGGCGCTGTTGAAGGTAATCGATATATTCAATTCAGAATCTGAGATCTCGACAGGGCGACCACATGGGGGCGCCCATACAATTTTAGTGGTCGGTGTTCCCGTTGGCTTTGTCAAGGCATACGAATCCAAGGCACTGCTCGCATCCCAGGACTTTCCTTTCATAACAAACCTCAGCAGGAAAGGCGGCAGCACTGTTGCAGTCGCGATTGTAAACGCATTGCTGAAAATGGCTGAAGAGGGGAGTTAGCAGACAATGATATATTCAAATGCATGCGTTGCATTTATCGCCGTATTCCTCTTTTGTTTGCCCGGCAGCGCGCTTGCAATGCACATTTCTGAGGGTTTACTGCCTTTTAACTGGGCTGCATTATGGTTTGCTGTCGCCACGCCATTTTTAGCCTATGGATTGTACCGATTAAAGAAAATATCTAAAACCGATATCTCCTTCAAACCGCTGGTAGGCCTCATGACGGCTGTGGTCTTTATTATCTCTTGCATGCCTATCCCCGTGCCGACCGCTGGCACATGCTCCCATCCCTGCGGAACTGGAATGTCAGCCATACTGCTCGGCCCCCCCATCAGCATCCTGATTGCCGCAACGGCCCTTCTTATTCAGGCGCTTTTCCTCTCGCATGGCGGTTTGAGCACATGGGGAGCTAATATTGTTTCTATGGGAGTAATGGGATCATTTGCAGGATATGGCACTTTCAGACTATTAAGAGCATTGCGGATCAATCTGTCGGTTGCGGGCTTCTTTGCGGGTTTATTGGCCGATTGGGCAACCTACCTGAGCACATCTATTATGCTTGCCTTAGGCATAAAAGGTGCTGATCCATTTATGCCTATATTCACCAAGATCGTCATTTCCTTCATCCCAACTCAGCTGCCGCTGGGAATTCTGGAAGGTGCAATGACCGCAAGCTTAGTAGTAATGCTCGCAAAAAGACGACCTGATCTCCTCATAAAGATGAACGTGATGAAGTCCGGCGAGGCAGCACTATGAAAACTCTCGCTGCTGCAGTTATATTTTTATTATTGTCTATCTTATGTAATCTATCGATTGCCATTGCTGATCAAGACAGATGGCCTGGAGTTGATGAATCGGTAGTCCAAAAAATAGCGCAGGAGCATGGCAGGAAAGCACATACGCCGCTCATTGACACTGACCAGGGAGACTTGCTGCTCTTTGTTTTCCTGATAGCGGGGACAATAGGTGGATTCGCGGCAGGTTATTACTGGAGGATACTCATGGTTGAAAGAGCGCCTAAATTTAATAAAGAAAAAACCTGATGCAACTATTTTTCGAACATTTAAAAAAAGACCACCTGCTCTCCGGCATCGACGCGAGGATTAAGCTGATCGTCGCAATCGTCCTGCTCATGCTGGTATTGAGTTACAAGGGCTTTGCCTTTCCCATGGTCGTAGCAATTCTGGGGTTCGGTTTGTGCCTGTGCATGAAGATACCGTTCCAGGTATTCGCCCTGCGCTTTTCCGAGCCTCTTTTTATCGCATTGGTCCTGGTAGCGCTGAAATGTTTTTTCTCGGGCAGTGATGTCATGTTTTCTCTTAATTTATTGGGCCTTGATATAGTGGGGCACAAAGACGGTCTGATCGACGGCCTCATGATAGCATGCAGAATAGTAGGAGCGGTCTCTATTGCGGCGGTGCTCGGATTCTCGACCCCGTTTACCAGGCTGATGGCAGGCCTTTCATGGCTTAGAGTACCCAAGGGATTCATCGAAGTCCTGATGTTTGCATACAGATATATCTTCGTGCTGCTTGAAGATGCCCTTGTAATTTATAATGCCCAAAAGAACAGGCTCGGCTATTCGTCCATCAGGCGCGGATTGACCTCGTTCGGTACGCTTGCAGGTTCTTTAACGCTGAAAGCCTTCGAGACGAGTCAGAACACCACCATTGCGATGGTCCAGCGTGGTTATGACGGAAACATACCGATGTTGAAACATGCTCCGTTCCGGTCTTCCGAAGTTGCATGTTCGATCATATTCGTCATTATCATGGGGGCAATATGGAAAATATGACCGGACGGAACAGTGACAGCGATGAGCGCGGACTGAGGACGCGGCTGTCGGTCAGGATCGATTCGTACACGTATCCTGATGGAACCAATGCCCTGTCGGCAATGGCCCTTGATATAAGGGCGGGTGAATTTGCGGGCATACTTGGTTCTAACGGTTCCGGGAAGACGACCCTGCTTAAAGTGATGGACGGTCTGATGAAAGATTTCAAGGGCAATGTTCTCCTCGACGGAATGGATTTACGAAAACTCTCGCCAAAAGAAATATACAGAAAAGTTGGTCTGGTATTCCAGAACCCCGACGATCAGCTATTTGCATCTACTGTCTTCGAAGATGTAGCATTCGGCCCCACTAACATGGGGTTCCCCGAAAAGAATGTCTCGGAGCGGGTAAATACCGCCCTTGCAGCCGTAGACATGTCGGGATATGCAAAGAAATCGATCCATAATCTCAGCTTTGGCCAGAAGAAGAGGATCTGCATTGCGGGACTCCTCGCCATGGGGCACGATATCCTTTTACTCGATGAACCCACGGCAGGACTGGATCCCATGGGTGAATACAGGATGATGCACCTCCTGCAGAAACTGAACAGAGAGAACGGAGTTACGATAGTCATGGCTACGCACAGCGTAGATCTCGTTCCGCTCTTCCTGCATACGCTCTACATATTGAGCAAGGGTGCAATTGTGAGGGGGGGCACGCCGGAGGATGTATTCACCGCACCAGAAGAGATGGCGAACGTGAAGCTCAGACTGCCCCATATTGCGGAGCTGATCCACAGCCTCAAGCATAAGGACAAATTGCCCTTTGATAAGTTACCTCTGACTATAGGCGAGGCGAGGCGGGAAATATTGAAGGTCGCCTCGAAATCGAAAGATTGAAGGGATGAGAAAAGGATACATCCAGATCTATACCGGCGCAGGAAAAGGAAAGACAACCGCGGCCCTCGGTCTCGCGATACGCGCTGCCGGCGCCGGGCACAGAGTCTATTTCGCCCAATTCGTCAAGAAGAGAATATGCAGCGAGCATAAGGCCCTCGGGCGCTTCAGCGATCTGATCACCGTCAAACAATTCGGAACAGGCTTTCTGAGAGGGCCTGCACGCACAGAGGACGAACTGGAGGCGGCGCTCAAGGGATTGGATGAGACCGATCAGGCAATCTCATCGACCGCATACGATGTGGTCATACTGGATGAGATTAATGTCGCACTGCATGCTGGGCTTGTCGATGTCGACCGCCTGCTGAGAATCCTCGACGCCAAACCGCCGTCGGTTGAGATCGTGCTTACGGGAAGGCATGCCGACCCGCGGGTCGTCAAGAAGGCCGACTTGGTGACCGAGATGAGGGAGATAAAACATTATATGAAAAAAGGCGTCAAGGCCCGGACCGGCATAGAGATGTAAATGAAGAAGAGAGAACTTCGTTCAGGCTACACCACAGGCGCTTGCGCTGCCGCNNATTGGCAGTAGCGTATCATGCAACACCACTGCCAACGCCTCCCGGCAAGGTCTCTATTCCATTTCCGGACGGCAGCAGGGTTGATTTCACGATCCATGCCTCTGGATATCGCAGGCCGGACAAAACGGCTTTTGCTGCTGTAATCAAGGATGCCGGTGATGATCCGGATGTAACCAACGGCGCCGAGATAGTTGCAGAAGCCATAATAACACGAAAGTACTTGCCTTCCGCGCTTGTTATCAAGGGAGGCAAGGGAGTCGGGACTGTGACGAAGCCCGGCCTGGCGATCCCCGTGGGCGAACCGGCTATCAACCCTGTTCCGCGAAAGATGATCGCTGATGCAATATCCGAAGCTTTTTCCGGCACCCCCTTCCGATCTTCCGATCTTGCTGTCGAGATCACCATATCGGTTACGAATGGCGAGTTGCTGGCAAAGAAGACCCTTAATGAAAGACTCGGCATTATCGGCGGCCTGTCCATCCTCGGTACAACCGGGATTGTGCGCCCTCTTTCCTCCGAGGCATGGACCGCGACTATCGCTTCATCCATGGATGTCGCCAAGGCCATGGGACAAACCGAAATAGTTCTCTCGGCTGGGCGGACTTCCGAAAAGGCGCATATGAAGAAATACAGTCTTCCTGAGGAATCATATGTGATGATGGGAGACTACCTGGAATTTTCCCTGCGCGAGGCCGCAGCGCGGCGCTTTTCGAATATTTATCTCTGTGCCCAATGGGCGAAAATGCTCAAGATCGCAATGGCGACGCCGCAGACACATGTGAGACACGGAGCAATTGATTTAGGGAAAACAGTGGACTTTCTTAACGGTATCGGAGTGAGAGTTCCTAAGGCAGCTGAGTTCAATACCGCTCGCGAAATATTCGATTACCTGATTGCAAACCCGGCAGATCTTCAGGAGGCACTGATTAAGGTCTGCAATGCCGCAAAGTCATATGCGTCGGACATCGCAGACCCTGTAAATCTCAGTGCAGTTCTTGTTGCCTACGACGGAGAGGTCATCGCGTACAGCAATTGAAACACCGACCTTTAACCGTCAGGGGACCTCTCCAGCCTCCATTAAATCTATTTAATTTTCTTTTTTACTGCCTTGGTAGCAGCAGTCACTTTCTTTACGGTCTTTTTCTCGGCTGCCTTCGCAACCTTCACAACTTTCTTCACAACCTTCTTCACAACCTTCTTAGCATCTTTAACGGTAGCAGCTGTCTTCTTCGCGACTGTCTTTTCAGCGGACTTTGCAACATTCTTCGCCTTTTTAACGACTTTCTTCTCAGCGGCCTTAACGGTCTTAACGACTTTCTTGACAACCTTTTTTGCTACTGCCATTATGCAACCTCCATGATCATTGATAAATTCTGATGTTGTCGCAACATCACTATATGCAGAATTATCGCCGAACTATCATCCTCTTGTCAATTGATTTCATCTGTAACATCAAATGCTTACACATTCCGCCGCTCGGCATCACAATGCTGAAACCCTTTATTATCAAGCCTTGGCAGTCATCACCCGGTTTTATCCAAAACCAAGTCAAATTCGCGCTTCACAAAAATTCAGGCAAAAGCTTAAAATAGAATCAGCACAACGGCCAAGTTTATTCATGTCTTCAATATCCGATCAAAGGAGAGTTTAATGAAGCAGGCGGAAACCGGCAACACTATAAAAGTACACTACACGGGCAAGCTCGATGATGGCACGGTGTTCGATTCTTCGAGGGAGCGCGAGCCTCTCGAATTTACAATAGGAGGCGGGGGCCTCATCAAGGGATTCGAAGACGCGGTGATGGGAATGACGGTAGGCGATACAAAAACAATAAGAATACCTGCGGCTAAGGCATACGGAACATACCGTGACGACCTCGCAATGAATGTCGGCAAAACGCAATTCCCTCCCGACATCGAACCTAAAGAAGGAGTCATGATCTGCCTGAGGCATCCTGACGGCGGAACGATCGATGCGATGATCACGGCAGTTGACGAGGATTCGGTCACGCTCGATGCCAATCATCCGCTCGCGGGCGAGGACCTTACCTTCGATCTCGAGATGGTCGATATCTCATCACATGGCTGCACTCCTTAACCTACGGGCACCATAGAAGTACATCGGCATGACAAGAATATTCATCATCGGCATTGGATACAAACCGCTCGACAAAAGGTCACGCGAGATCGTCCTGAAATCGGGAACTATACTTGCGTCCGGCAGGCTCCTGGACGTCTTTTCACGTTATGAAGAATACGATGCGGTAAAAGAAAGAATCCGTGTCATCGACAATATCGGCGAAACGCTGAATTTTATGAAGGTTGCGCTCAATGGAGATGAAACATCGACTATCACCCTACTCGCTTCCGGTGATCCGATGTTCTTCGGCATTGGAAGAAGGTCACTGGAAGATTTCGGGAAAGACATTTGCGAAATCCTGCCGGACATGTCCAGTATGCAACTGGCATTTGCACGTATCAAAGAACCATGGGACGATGCATTGTTGATGAGCCTCCACGGGGGGCCTGATCCGAATCGCAGGAGAAAGCTGGAATATGCTGTAGGCGATATCCCTGCACTGTCAGCCCGTCATCAAAGAATCGGCATCCTTACTGACAGGGTCAATAATCCTTCAGCTATTGCACAAGTACTTATCTCGGCTAGCGATGCAGAGCTTCTCTCTTCTCTCAAGGTTTATGTCTGCGCAAAAATCGGCTATCCCGATGAGCGGGTCACTGAGGGGTCGGCATACGAGATCGCAGCGCTCTCTTTTCCAGATCCTAATGTAGTCATTATCACCAATGAAAAAGCCGGTAGCGGAGAGGCGCCTCATCGCCCATCTCATACAGCGCACGATATCAGGTTCGGATTGACCGAAGGTGAAATTGACCATTCGCGCGGGCTGATTACCAAGGATGAAGTGAGAGCTACCGCGATTCACAGACTGAGGCTCCCTGGGAAAGGTGTTTTGTGGGACATCGGCGCCGGATCAGGATCGGTATCCATGGAAACTGCGCGTCTCTGCCCGGACCTCCGAATCTATGCTATAGAAAAAAATGAAGAGCAAATAGCCAACATAATCAAAAACCGCAACCGGTTCATGCTGTCGAATATCGACATCATTCGCGGATCGGCTCCTGAAATATTGACCTCACTTCCGGCCCCCGACAGGGTTTTTATCGGCGGCAGCAGCGGGAGAATCGACGATATAATTTCTTATGCAGCAAGCCGGATGATTTCCGGAGTCATCGTTGTGAACGCGACCACACTCGAAACCTTTTCACTTACAGCCGCTACCCTCAAGAAGGCCGGATATTCGGTAGAAGCTTCCCAGATTTCGGTATCACGAATGAAGCCCATTGGAGAGGGTCATTTCTTCTCTCCTCAAAATCCGGTTTTCGTGATCCAGGGAAAAAAATAAGCGTCCCCTTCGATTCCTTCAGTTCCAGGAGGTTCCATCGGGAGGTCGTCCGCTGCGCCATTGTGGGTATGACCTAAAAGAGATAGAATACTAGAGAGATGGAGTCAGCAACAAGAAATATTTCATTCAGGATTTACTTTGATACCCTCGGTGCCGGAACTATGAAGGTCATAGACAGGCTCGGCGCTGTGGCTATTTTCTTCGCGTTCGCCTTTCTGAAGATCTTCCGGCGCAGGCAGATGGGCGAGATCATTCAGCAGGTATTTTACATAGGAGCCAAGTCGTCGAACATCGTCATGCTAGTCGCTCTTTTTACCGGGATGGTGCTAGGCCTGCAGCTTTTCTACACTCTGATAAAATTCGGTTCCGAAGGAGTTCTGGGCTCAGTCGTTGCCCTCACGCTTATCCGTGAGCTTGGGCCGGTTCTGACGGCGATAATGATAACGGCCCGTGCTGGTTCCGCCATGACAGCAGAAATAGGGGTCCTCCGCATATCCGAACAGATCGACGCACTGTATACGATGCGGATAGATCCGCTTAGATTTCTCATCAGCCCGCGTATTGCTGCGTCGCTGATCAGCTTTCCTTTGCTGACGGCCTTCTTCGACCTGGTTGGTATTGTTGGAGGATATCTCACGGGGGTGCTGCTTCTCGGCGTGAATGGGGGTGCCTATTTTTATCGCATTCATTCCTACGTCGACATGACAGATATCAGGGGGGGCTTCATCAAGTCGTTCGTCTTCGCAGTGATCGTCTCCGTGACTTGCTGCTATATGGGCTACTTCACCCACCTGCGCACTGACGCCTATGGAGCCAAGAGCGTAAGCCTATCGACCACATCGGCAGTTGTTGCCTCCTGCATCATGATTCTTGTTTCAGATTACGTAGTCACTTCATTTCTAATGTAGAGGGGAACATTGGATACGCCATTGATAGAGTTCAGGGATGTCACCAAACGCTTTGACGAAAAGATAGTCCTGGACAGGGCAAGCCTGGCCATTTATGAAAACCAGATCACGACGATCATCGGCAAGAGCGGAAGCGGAAAGAGCGTGCTCCTAAAACATATCATAGGCCTGCTGTCGCCCGACGAGGGTGATATACTCTTCAGGGGAAAGCCTGTCAATAAAATGAAAAGGAGCGAGTGGGACAGGTACCGCAGCAAGATAAGTTATATGTTCCAGAATAACGCCCTTTTCGATTCGATGTCCGTCTTCGAGAACATAGCTCTCCCTCTCAGGCAGACGACCGACCTTAGCAAAAAGAAGATTGAAAGCAAGGTGATGTCGAGAAGCGAACAGATGGATCTTTCCGACGCCCTTAATAAGTATCCCGCTGAACTTTCGGGAGGGATGCAAAAGCGCGTCGCCCTTGCACGCGCCCTTGTTACAGACCCGGCAATAGTTCTCTTCGACGAGCCGACGACCGGTCAGGACCCGATCAGGAAGAACATAATCCTGAGCATGGTTGCCCATTACCGGAAGCAGTTCGGGTTTACTGCCATCCTCATCAGCCACGATATTCCCGATGTCTTTTTCATCTCCGACCGGATACTCCTTCTTTGGGAGGGCAAGATCGCCTTTCACGGTACCTACGAAGAGCTGTCTCACCTGAAACACCCGATGATCGACGAATTTCTCCAGAGCATCGAGGGCCTGCGGGACGAACTCACCGGGCTGCTCTCCAAGGAGCTGTTCAGGTCCAGGTATTCCCAGACTCTGGGAGGAGGCAGTGCAGACAACGTGATAACAGCCATATTATTCAGAGTCCATTTCGAGCGCTTGTCCGAGGCGCTCGGGCACCAGGCGGCGATTGAAGTCGTAAAGGCCCTCGGGGAATATGTCCATAAATATTTCGGCCCCCTAGGGGGATTCTCGGCCCGCCATAGCAGGGAAAAGGTCTTCACCATCCTGCCTCGAATTGGGGCCAAAGAAGCCGGGCTGCTGATGCTTGAGATGGCAGAGGGGCTCCAGTCAAATGCACTCCCTGAGATTCAAGCATCGGCCGGCAGACGAATAGGAGTCGAAGCATGCTTCGAAATATCTGTGAGTGCGGGGATCACCGAAGGCGGTCCGGATGATGATATAGAGCTTCTGATTGAAAGGGCTGAAGAGAATCAAAAGATAATAGCGAGATACCAATGCGACAAGGAGGATGGTTCGCAATGAAAAAGTATTCGCTGGAAACGGCTGTAGGTGTGTTTGTATTGATAGGCATAATTTGCATTGCATATATGACCATCAAACTCGGTAAGGTTACTTTTATCGAAGACAACTACTATCCCATCTATGCCGATTTCACCACGGTATCCGGCCTGAGAATAGGCAATCCTGTCGAGATAGACGGCATCGAGGTAGGGCGTGTCGAAAAGATGAGTATCGATCAACAAAGACAGATAGCCGTGGTAGAATTGAAGATCAATAGAGGAATAAAGGTATATGATGATGCAAGTGCTGCAATCAAGACTGCCGGGCTCATAGGCGATAAATTCATAAAGATCGATCCGGGCGGAGGCGGAGACCTTTTGAAGCCGGGAGACAGGATTTCCGAGACTACGTCCCCTCTTGATATAGAGGACCTGATCGGCAAATATGCATTCGGGGATGTCGCGAACAAAGGCAATAAATAAATTAAATAAACTGCTGGAGGATAAGATGAAGAAACGTCTCGCAATCATTACGGTAATTCTTTGCTTGGCCTTTCCGCTTGCTGCTTTTGCAGGGGCGGCGCTCGATGCGGTCAAAGGGAATGTAGACAAGGTACTCGACGTGCTGCGTGACCCGTCGCTCAAGTCTGAATCAAGCAAGCAGATCAAGAAAAACAAAATCAGGGCCATCGGAGACAACATGTTCGACTTTACAGAATTATCTAAGAGGACTCTGGCTGTGAACTGGAGCAAGTTCACGCCCGAACAGCAAAAGGAATTTATATCTCTGTACAAGGACCTTCTTGCAGACACCTATGCCGACAAGATCGTAGCATATACCGATGAGAAGATAGTCTTCACCAAAGAGGTTTCCCTCACCGAAAAAACGATTGAGGTGCAGAGCACGGTCATCAGAAAAACTCAGGAGGTCCCTATTTACTACAGGGTGATAAAGGAGAATGGCTCATGGCTTGTATATGATGTGGTAATCGAAGGGGTAAGCCTTGTAAACAATTACCGCACCCAGTTCAGAGAAATACTCTCGAACAAACCGCCTACATCTCTTATCGAAACCCTCAAGAAAAAGGTAGGAAGGGCCTGAACCTTATGCATATATACGTGAAGGAGAATGCCATGAAATTCGCACATAGCCTAATACTCATTTCCGTTCTCATGCTCTGTCCTGACGTGCTCAAGGCGGAAACCCCCGTTACTTCGGCGGACGCCAGTGCGGTCACTGATGCCGCACTGGTGCCTGAAGCCCAGGCCCCGATAGATGAAATTGTGATCGCACAGGCTGAGAAAAGTTCAGATGAACAAAAAGCAACCCCAGTGACCGAACAGGCTGAGGGTGAATATGTTCCTGAAGAGGGCGAGGCTGATGCGCCCCAAATCGCCGACCCTCTCGACCCTGTAAACAGGGTGGTGTACCATTTCAACGACAAGCTGTACTTCTGGGGCGTCAAACCTGTAACCCAAGTATATTCTCATATCGTACCTGAAGATTTCCGATTTGCAATCGCCAATGTTTATGACAATCTATGGGCGCCGTCCAGAATAATCAACAATCTTCTGCAACTAAGGCTAAAGGCAGCCGGAAATGAGCTCATCAGGTTTGTATTCAATTCCTTTGCCGGGATCGGCGGTATGGGCGATATGGCAAACGAAGCCCTCGGAATCAAGAAACAAGAGGCCGATTTCGGTCAGACATTGGGTCATTACGGGCTGGGGCACGGGATATATCTGGTCTTGCCGGTCTACGGGCCATCATCAATCCGTGAAGGGATAGGTCTCGTAGGCGATCAGCTGATGCACCCTCTGACCTATGTAAAGAGTGCCGACCTGACTTTCGGACAAAAGGTAGGAATCTCGGCGCACGAAAAGGTGAACGACACGTCTTTCAAGATCGGAGATTACGAGTCCTTCAAGGATGCAGCTATCGATCCTTATGTGGCGATGCGTGACGCCTTCGTGCAAAACCGGCTAAAGAAGGTAGAGGAGTCGAAGAAATAATATTTATAGTACAATGGCGATAGGCTCAGTGGTGGTGATAGGACCTAGAGAGATGCTTCTATGTCCGTTAATAGCTCTACGACCAGGAAGATCAATTGTTCCACGTCGAAATAGGTGTCGGCGGATGAGTCGAAGCGGATGGTCACCTGAGAATCGAATTCAACATCGGGCGGCCAATAAAGCAGAAGGATCGGCAGGCGCGGGAATACGTGTACCACCCAGGCATTGCGGGTAGCGAATTCATCGGGGCATCTCGCAGCGCATCCATCCAGCATGCGACTCAACTTTTCCAAGTGACAATCGAATAACTCCCTTAGCGGCTCTTCACACTCGCGGCGAAAGGCCTTATGCTTCATCATACCGCCCCTCAGTTCGTTGTGCAGGACCCACTTGCCGGACAGGCCGCTGTGGCCTCCATTTTTGATATAGAAGAGAACCAGCATCCGCATCCATGGGGTCAACGCTCTTTTTGACTGTATCTCCCCTTCAGAACCGACAGAAACATCCCTTCCGAAGCATTTAAAATGGAGCTTCCCGTCGCTATACTCTGCTCCCAGATTTTGTGAAATCTCATCGAGATGTATCTTCTTTATGTCTTCCATCAAGTTCGTTATAAGGTCCTCACGCCAATCGAATTTTGTAAGAGAAGCCGCTATGTCGGCTTTTTCCTCCTGAGCCAGGCAAGAACAATCCGCAAGTGCGGCCTCACCCTTCAGAAGGGCAAAGGCAAAGGGCATGCATGCCTTCTGCCTGCACTCTCCGCAGTTTGTCCTTGGTAGTTTCTTGTAAAGCTCTACAGGATTCATATTCTACGTCTCACCATCCGAACATATGACGCATAATGCCCGCTTGTCCATATCACAGTATATTGATTAAGCTCCCATGATGCCTTGACATATGTCAAATACTAATGTCTTCTTGTCCTTCCCATAATAACGATAATGTACGTTTTTCAAATGGCATGGAGGTTAAGCGGCACGCTTCCACAAGCCGGATTGACCAAATCAGCATGGAACAGTTTTTTTTACGCAGATAACATTTTTTTGTCGGATCTGTTGACAAAAAAGCGCATGTAAACCATCATATAAGATCAATCTATACGGGTTAGAGGTATTCCTCTTGAATAAACAATCATGACAGGAACGCTTTACGTAGTCGGTGTCGGTCCCGGTGATCCTGAACTGCTTACGCTGAAGGCTATGCGGATACTCAAACAAGTGCACTGCATCTGCGTTCCCAAGGGACGGGAGGAAGGCAGCAGCCTGGCACTTTCCATAGCAGAAGGCGTGGTCGATCTCAAAGGTAAAGAGATTATCGAGGCTTTTTTCCCGATGAAGAAAACTAGAGCGGGAGTGAAAGCGTCGCAGAATCACGCTGCTGCGGACGGAAGAACGGCAGTTGTAGACAACGAACTCGAAGATCGCTGGAATGAGACAGTCGTCAACATTCTGAAGAGGCTAAACCAGGGAATAGATGTCGCCTTCATCACCATCGGCGACCCTGCGATATACAGCACCTTCTTCTATTTATATGACCGTCTCCTGGCGCTGGCACCAGGGATGCGTATCGAAATAGTGCCGGGGGTTTCATCCATCACGGCAGCCGCGTCGCGTGCGTGCCTCTCGCTGGGTCTTGCGGACGAGAAGATAGCCATCGTACCGGCGACTTATGCCGGGGACTTGAGCAGGATGACATCGGAATTCGATACCATCGTCCT
This sequence comes from Nitrospiraceae bacterium, assembly GCA_003170655.1. Lineage (GTDB taxonomy): Bacteria > Nitrospirota > Thermodesulfovibrionia > Thermodesulfovibrionales > Dissulfurispiraceae > Fen-1308. Next base: position 5,128 of record PMYY01000150.1, on the reverse strand, counting down.
GATGAAGGTATACAGGGTTTTCGATGAGATCGTGAAAGCTTTGACCGCGGCAGGTCTTGCCGGAAACGCCACTTATATTTCGAGGGCAGGCATGCGCGAAGAAGCGGTGATAAGGAATTTGAAGGATGTCAGGAAAGAAGACCTCAACTATTTTTCACTTATAATCATCAGGAGACCATCGAAACCATGAATAGCGGAAATCTCCAATATTTCAAGAACTGGTTTTCAGATTTCTGCAGGTCATTTTACCTGGATGACGAGAAAGAACAAAGAAATATTACGCTGAAAGAGGTGCATACAGGCCAGGTTTGCGAAAATATTCTATACATAGCACGGGGAGAGTCACTGGATGCCGGGCAGATGTTGATAGCCGAGACCGTCGCTCTTTTTCACGATGTCGGACGTTTTCCGCAATATGCCCGATACAAAACATTCAGAGATAGCATCTCGGTCAACCACGGGCTCCTCGGAGCAACGGTATTGAAAGAACAGAAGATACTTGAACGCCTACCGGGGCAAGAGCAGGAGGTCATCATCGATTCGGTGAAATTTCACAACGCCTTTGCCATTGCCGATATTGCCGAAGCTGAGACACTCCTTTTCCTGAAACTAATTCGCGATGCAGACAAGCTCGATATCTGGAGGGTCTTCACTGAATTCTATGAAAGCCCTGAAAGAGAAAGGCCTGAAGCGGTGAGCCTCGGCCTGCCGAATATTCCTTCTTATTCGAACGAGATATTTTCCCAGATTCGCAAAAAGGAGGTCATCTCCCTTACAAGCATGACGACCCTTAATGATTTCAAGCTTCTTCAGCTTTCCTGGATATTCGACCTCAATTTCTGGTCGTCGTTCACGCTTCTCCAAGAGAGAGACTACATCACCCGGATAGCCTCAACTTTACCGCAAACCGATGAGGTGCTCGCTTCAGTTGCAGTCATGCGCTCATACGCCGAGGAGAAATTGAGACATGGCTAAGGTCTATTTCATCGGTGCAGGACCCGGCGATCCCGAATTGATTACTCTAAAAGGCAAGAGGTTGCTCGAAGGCGCCGATGTCATTATTTATGCCGGAAGCCTCGTCAACAAGGCCTTATTGGAAGGACTAAGGGCTGTAATCTATGACTCGGCCGCGATGACCCTCGATGACGTCATTCGGGTCATGGAAAAGACTGTCTGCGAGGACAGGAATGTGGCGCGATTGCATACCGGCGATCCGGCACTTTACGGGGCCATCTCCGAACAGATCGAAAGGCTTATAGCGCTTGGGATCAACTATGAAGTAATACCCGGGGTTTCATCAGGACTGGCAGGCGCTGCCATCCTTGGCCAGGAACTCACCATTCCTGAAATAAGCCAGACAGTAATCTTTACCCGAATGGCCGGAAAGACTCCCGTGCCGGAAACAGAAAGTCTCAGCGGTCTCGCGCAACACAGAGCGACGATGGTCATATTCCTTAGTGTCGGCATGATCGAGACACTTCGAGATGAGTTACTCAAGGGATACCCCGAATATACGCCGGTTGTCGTGATCCAAAAGGCGACCTGGCCAGAGCAGAAGATTGTTCGGGGCACTCTCCATGACATCGCTGGAAAGGTAAAAGAAGCCGGAATCTCCAAGACCGCATTGATCTACGTAGGAGAAGCTATGAAGGCTTCGGAGGAATCATTAGGCAAGACCTCCCTGCTATACGACAAGGCTTTTACCCATGAGTACAGGAGGGGATCTGAATAGCTACGACCTAAACAGAAAGCCTGTGGATATTCGTACCCATATGGCTGCTCCGGTAATCTTCCATATAACTGACAAGGCTCTCGCCCTTGCGAAGCGGATCGCAGACTTTTCCCCCGGCGCCGAGGTCTGGAAATTTGAATCATCGCTTGTCGCCGCCTTATGGGCCAAGCGCCGTGCCTTCGTTTTTATTATGGCCACAGGTATTGTGGTCAGGACTATTGCGCCACTGCTGAAAGATAAAAAAACAGACCCGGCTGTGATTGTTCTCGATGAAAAGGCCCATCATGTTATCAGCCTCGTAGGGGGACATCTCGGGGGCGCCAATGAACTAGCAAGGGAAATCGCATCGCGGCTTGGAACTGAGCCTGTCATCACAACAGCATCCGATGTGAACAATCTCCCCTCTATTGATCTATGGGCGAAGAATAACGGGCTTGTTATCGAAACCTGGGACACTCTTCCGCGTGTGGCCGCGAGGTTGATGAATGAAGAGTCCCTGCGAGTTTATTCTGAATCCGATATCGCACTGCCTGTTGAGTTTGCGTTGGAGAAAGACCCCAGACATGCCGACATACTAATAACAAAGAAGCAACGTGTTGAAATCTGCGGTTCCTGCGTAAAAGATCAGCTCTACCTCAGGCCGAGGAATCTGGTCGTCGGCATTGGCTGCAACAGCGACACAGAGGCCAGCGAGATAGAGGATGTAGTGAGAACGGTCCTCCTTGAGCATAATCTGTCGTTTCTCGCCATTCACTTGCTCGCAACTATCGACATTAAGGCCGCAGAGCCGGGTGTGCTGGAGTTTGCCGCCAAATATGGTTTTCCACTCCGGTCCTTTCCAGCAAGGCAGCTTAATGCCGTCAGAGGGATCAAGAAGTCCGAAGCCGTATTCCAGGCAACCGGCGCCAATGCGGTTGCCGAACCGGCCGCGTTGCTTGCCTCCGGTTCGATCAACCCTCTAGTTCCGAAGCAGAAGTCTGGCAATGTAACAGTCGCGGTTGCGCTGGAAGAGTCGGAAGGAAATCAGCCTGAGACGGGGCGGCAGAGTGGAAGGCTTTTTGTCGTCGGTATCGGCCCTGGCAGTAGTGAACATATCACTCCACGCGCCAGAAGAGTAATCGAAAAATCCGATATCATCGTCGGATATGATACCTACCTGGATCTGATACCAGACCTTATAGCCGGCAAAGAGATTTTTTCGACAGGGATGACAAAGGAGATCGACCGATGCCGCAAGGCTGTCGAATTGGCACTGATCGGGAAAAAAGTTTCGGTCATCAGCGGCGGCGATCCGGGAATCTACGCCATGGCAGGACTCGTATTCGAGACATTAAGATCGGAAGCTCTGAAGTTCCAAACATCCGGGCTTCCACACTCCCGAGCTTCCGAGCTGCAGGGTTCTGCGCTGAGCCCTTCCGAGCTTTCCGTGGAGATCGTACCCGGCATATCCGCCCTCAACGCCGCCGCTTCGCGGCTCGGCGCCCCGCTGATGCATGACTTCGCTTCCATAAGTCTGTCGGACAGGTTGACCCCCTGGGAACTCATAGAGAAACGCTTACATGCCGCTGCATCAGCCGGTTTCGTGATAGTGCTTTACAATCCGAAGAGCAAGGGGCGGGTCGAACATTTCAGTCGCGCGGTCGAGATCATAGGTAAATATCGAAAATCGGAAACCCCCGTCGGTATTGTGAAAGGAGCCATGCGAGCAGGTGAACAGGTGACAATCTCTGATCTGTCCGGTGTGCTCGATCACGACATTGACATGCAGACCACTGTCATCTTCGGCAACTCGAAAACCTTTGTGTGGAACGGTCGAATGATAACTCCGAGAGGGTATGAATCAAAGCTCTGATTCGCTCAAACCATGTGCTCTGCTATGGGACGAATCCTTTCTGTGGGGCCTCACAGCTTTCGAAGCATTAAAGGCTGCGGGACTGCCGTTCGATCTGGTCCGGTCGGAAGACATTCGGGTCAATAAGCTGCGCGATTACTCCATGATCTTCGTTCCAGGCGGATGGGCATCAAACAAGCGTAAGGCCCTCGGAGAAGAAGGCATGCAGAAGATTCGGAGTTTTGTAGACGACGGTGGAAGTTATTTGGGCTTTTGCGGCGGCGCCGGCTTGGCAACGCTCGACGGCATAGGGTTGCTGAATATCAGCCGTGTACCGACGAAAGACCGGGTGCCTAGTTTCAGCGGCAGGACCCGCTTCAGCCTCTGCAAACACAGCATTTGGAATGACCTATCTGAAGGCATAGAGCCCGTATTTAATGTCTGGTGGCCCTCGCAATTCTCAATATCGGATCCGACAATAAATATCCTAGCGACTTATGAGGAAGCTCTTCCCGATTCCTTCAGCTCGGACCTGAATATCGGAGATGTTAAGAAATATCACGGTGGCTGGGAAGCCCTCGAACATTCATACCGGATCAATCTCGATCCGTCCCGTCTGATCGGGCAGCCTGCACTTGTCGAAGGCCGTTACGGGAAAGGCAAGGTCGTACTGTCGCTCATACACTTCGACACGCCGGACGATGCCAACGGCAAAATTGTTCTCATAAACTTGTGGAAATACCTGTCCGGCTCCGAAGCGCTGAACCGCAGAAATAAGGAAGTACGAAAAATTGCCACGGAACAACCGCGAATCCTTGGGGAAATCATGACGACGGCTGAGGATTTGATCTCCTTCGGTGAAAGAAACTTCCTCTGGTTTTGGCGCAATAGACTTATGCTTCAGTGGAAGCGGGGCATTAGGGGCCTCGAATACTGCACATTATATGTGATGATCAAAGCCGCAGCCGATTTTTCAGAAAACATCCCATTAGGGGATCCTTTCTTCCGCAACCGCGTACTTGCTATCAAAAACATGTTGCTCCCTTTTAAAGAAAAATCTGAGAAGCTTCTACTTATTGAGAGAATGGCACTGCAGGACGGTCAACGAATCACCTACGAAAAGAGCGACGACCCTCAGATGCTACGATTACGTTCTGAGCTATTTTCAACCTCGAAGAGCTACGGCGGCTCGTTCAAAGAACTCCTGGATAAGATAGACGATCTGACATTTTACCTTCTTGGTCTATCAGGGGAATAAACACCAATCTTCAAAGATATCGCTGATAAGACTTAAGCACACTCCTCCCATCCCGATTATTCAATTATGCGGTAACCTACGGCCAGATGCCCGCAACCGGAAAGGGATTTGGAAGACCCACGCCGAAGTCGGTAAATGTCCTGTCAACCGAAGGGCCGTCCCATGCACCATTGCCGTTCATGTCAAAGTACCAGGTGCCGCTTGAGTAGACCCCGATCTTTGTGATGCCGGAACCGTCCCAATCGCCCACCACGGGGATCGCATTCGGCAGTCCAACGCCGAATTTGGAAAAGGTCCTGTCTATCAC
>PMYY01000011.1:6387-9470 GCA_003170655.1 Nitrospiraceae bacterium | reverse complement strand
GTTTAGTGGTGGGATGGTTCATTCAAAGCGCTGTTTTTCCTACGCCTTGAAGAATGCGAGCAGGTCCTCGTTGACCCGGTCCTTGAGAGTCGTGCACATGCCGTGCGGCGCACCCTTGTACACCTTGAGCGTGGCGTTCTTGACGATCTTGGAAGAGAGCAGGGCCGAGTCGGCGATCGGCACGATCTGATCGTCGTCTCCATGAAGGATCAGGGTCGGAACGTCGAATTTTTTAAGATCCTCCGTGAGGTCCGTTTCGGAAAACGCCTTGATGCAAAAGTACGCGGCAGGAAAGCCGGCCATCATTCCCTGGAGCCAAAATGACTCGCGCACACCTTCTGAGATCTTTGCGCCCGACCTGTTGTAGCCATAAAACGGCATAGTTAGATCTTTGAAGAACTGTGAGCGGTCTGCTAGGACATTGGCACGAATACCGTCGAAGACCTCGATCGGCAAGCCGCCGGGGTTGGCGGCCGTCTTCAGCATCAGCGGTGTTACAGCACCAATCAGCGCGGCCTTGGCGACACGTTTCGTACCGTGACGGCCGATATAGCGGGCGACTTCTCCGCCGCCCGTGGAGTGTCCCACATGAATCGCGTTCTTCAGGTCGAGCGCTCCGACGAGCTCCGCAAGGTCATCAGCGTAGGTATCCATGTCGTTTCCGTTCCAAGGCTGGCTCGAACGCCCATGGCCGCGGCGGTCATGCGCGATGCAGCGGTAGCCCCGGGAGGCCAGATAGAACATCTGGTCCTCAAAGGCATCCGCGCTCAATGGCCAACCATGGCTGAAAACTACTGGCTGTCCGCTGCCCCAGTCCTTATAATAGATCTTAGTGCCGTCTTTTGTCGTGATTATGCTCATCGTATACCTCCCTTGTTGATGCGGTTTGATTGCCGCGTGAATTCGTATTTCTATCGGTGCCGCGGCGAGCCGCTGTTTGCTGTTAGTCGACCTTCTAACTGGCGTCTCTCAACCTTTCTTATAAAACCCTTCTTTTTTAAGAGTCCGCCGAAACCCCGCTATTGGTTTCTTGACAACATTAACTTCCTGCTTTATTTTCCATCGCTATCTTTTCTGCATCTAACCAATCATCTAAATCATGCCCGTGCCTCATTTAGTGCACAATTAACTCAAACCCACCATGTTCGTCAGCTATGCCAATGCGCATCATTTCTCTCTTGCGCTCAGCGCTACGTGGTGGACGGAGCGCTGAGCTTCAGGATAAAAGCATCCGACCGTTCAGTCTGCCATTAGCCAAGGTTTTCTGCTGCAAAATCCCAATTGATCAATTTATCCAGCACTGCGTCGACATAGACTGCGCGTTGGTTCTGGTAATCCAGATAGTAGGCGTGTTCCCACACGTCGATGGTCAATAACGGTTTTATGCCCGTGGTCATCGGCGTATCTGCATTGCCGGTCTTGACAATCTTGATCTTGTCACCATCCAACACGAGCCACGCCCAGCCGCTGCCGAACTGGGCCATTGCCATGGTCGCTAACTCCTTCTTGCAAGCATCAAGGGAGCCGAAGGAAGCTTCGATCTTTTGTTTCAATACGGCAGGTGGCTCACCACCGCCCTTCGGCCTCAGACTGCGCCAGTAAAATGCGTGGTTCCATGCTTGCGCTGCATTATTAAAGATAGCGGTTTTATCAGCCTTTCCGGTCGTTTCGGCGATGATCTTCTCCAACGGCAGGTTCGCAAACTTTGTTCCTGCAACCAGCTTGTTCAGATTATCGACATATCCCTTGTGATGCTTGCCGTAGTGAAAGCTTATAGTACGTGCAGAGATTACAGGGTCCAGCGCATCATCCTTGTAGGGCAGGGATGGTAAAACATGCGTTTCAATCTTGTCATCGCTCATCTTTTTTTCTCCCATGTATTGATTTAGAAACCAAACGTTATTCTGCAGCGGGCGCTGCTCATAGCCCGTCCGCTGCAGGGACTGTTTCTATAGCCGACCTAGCTGGGCAAAGGAATGCCAGCAGGTCGACGTTGTGCTGGACTTTGTGCTCGTCTGTGAGCCTCGGGCTCGCCCAAGAGAACCCCGTCCACTCCTATCCATGAGTCATGCCAATGTCCGAACGGATTTTTCCCGATCCCATTGGCGTGTTTTTGCTGCCGCAATAAATGCGTCTCTGTCGTTGCTATCCACGATGCCAGCGCATTGTGGGACATTCGCCGCTTTCAAAAGAGCTTCGCCGCCTTTGTCAACGGCGATTGCTTTTAGATGTCCGAAAGCATCGCGCACGAAATCGATCGCTGCACTTTCCATCAACAGTGCCTTTGCGCCTTCGTCGGAGAGGATGACGGCGACTGCGTCGAATAGCACAGAAGGCGTCCCGGCCAATTGTCCGTCAACAGCCAGTATTGACCCATTGGCTAGCTTCGCGCCCCCCACTTTGGGTGCGACGATCTTCACTGTAGCACCCTCATTCATAGCCGCCTTTCTAATCTTCTCGATAACAGCACCATCTGAACCATCCGCGATCAGGATGCCAATCGCGCGTCCCATGATCGTGTCTTTCATCTTGCCGATGATCTGCAATGCGGGCGAAGGCTTCATCTCTTTCACTGGCGCTGCGGCCACCGGTACATCTGGCATTTTGTCGAACGCAAGACCGGCGGCGACTCGGTTGGCGAGGTCTTCTTCGATATGTCGCAGGTGACCGACCATCGCCTCACGCACATGCACATGTTCAACCTTGGAGAGTTCAAAGACTAACGCCGACGCGATGTGCGCCTGCTCATATGCGGTTTGGCTGAGATAGAACTGCCGCGCCTGACTGTAGTGGTCGGCGAAGCTCTCTGGACGGATGCGACCTTTCTCGCCAGTTTCAATTACAGTGGCGCTATGAAAGCCGTTGTCTGGCGTTTCGCGTGCCGAGTTTTCGGACAATGAGTTGGGCTCATACGCAACACGGCCTGCAGGTTGCGCCATCTGCATGTGTCCATCGCGTTGTTGATTCGAAAACGGGCACTTCGGCGCGTTGATCGGGATCTGGTGAAAATTGGGCGAACCCAGACGCGAAAGCTGCGTGTCGTGATAGGAAAATAAGCGGCCTTGCAACAGTGGATCATTCGA
>PMYY01000011.1:5392-6330 GCA_003170655.1 Nitrospiraceae bacterium | reverse complement strand
ACCGCGAATTCCCACTCGGGAAAATTACCCGCCGCGATAGCCTCGAACATATCGCGCCGGTGGAAGTCTTGGTCAGCACCCGCAATCTTGACGGCTTCATCCCAAATGGTTGACTGCAATCCGAGCTTGGGACGCCAGTGGAATTTGACGAAGGTTGATTCGCCAGCATCATTAATCAGCCGGAAGCTATGCACACCAAAGCCTTCGATCATCCGTAGCGAACGCGGTATTGTACGATCAGACATGATCCACATCACCATATGCATAGATTCAGGCGTGAGGGAAATGAAATCCCAGAATGTGTCGTGCGCGGTCGCAGATTGCGGGAACCCGCGGTCAGGTTCCATTTTTACGGCATGAATGAGGTCGGGGAATTTAATGGCATCCTGGATGAAGAAAACCGGGATGTTGTTGCCGACCAGNNGATATACGAGTAAACACTGGTGTCTTCTCGCCTACCTCGGTGAGTATCCTGGCTGTAGTGTATTGCTTCAAAGAGGCAGTCAGCTCGAAGAATCCATGCGCGCCCGTCGCTCGCGCGTGAACGNNTGATTATCGGAAAGCGCGACGCCCTGATTCGTGGTGAGTGCGGGGTGTTTTCCACCAATGATCTGGTGCAGCTCGCCGCCGGCAGCCAAGCGGACTTCTCCGTTCGAGTAGGATGAAACTATTTCCGCTTTCCGTTTTCGGGAGGTAGTACCGGCTTTCTTTTCATTTTTCATGATCGATCTCCTTTAGCAAAACTTGTAGTGTGTTGCATGCAACATAAGTGTTGCGGTCTTTCAACCAGTTGGGCAGCTTGCGGTCTCAGTCGATACAGTGGCGTGAAAAGGGGTCTTGCCTTAAAAAACCTTTCGGCATGATAGATCTCATAGGCCTGTGACAGTTTCGCTCGACCGTTGTTGAAGAATTAGCTCATTCGAACGAAAAGAGTATGA
>PMYY01000011.1:3675-5307 GCA_003170655.1 Nitrospiraceae bacterium | reverse complement strand
GATCAACAGCAATATTGAACGCATAAGGACCTCCGTTTTTTTGCGAGTTTTACAGACTATTGATGGTGGCGCCCACGTCTTCGGTCATGGCGATCAGCTAGTGCGCGCATCCTTATCAACTACATGGAAAGCAACGCAGTCCCGCTGCCTGCCTCCGATCGTTGCCGCGAGGCTCGCGCTAAAGGCGCCCGTCAGCAGCGCGACGAACATCCACAGCGATTCCTTCGCTGCGGCCTTACGCGCCTTATCGGCCGCGTCACGAGCGGCGCGCTCCGCGTCGGCGGTGATGCTCTTGCCTTGCGCGTAAACCGCATCGACTCGTTGCTCCGCCTCGGCTTGCGAGAGGCCTGTCTGCGCCGCGATCAGCCGAGCTGCGTACTTGCGGTCGGCGTCCGGTAGTGTCCCCTTGCGTAACGCTTCGGCGAAAATGCGGCCGATTTCGAGCCTTGCCTCAGGTGCCGCGACCGCTGGAATTCGGTCCGGCCGAAGAAGCGTGTCAGTCAGATAGCTCCTCGCCGTCGCCAGCGCGCTTTGCGGGCCGGACGTTGGCGCTGCACCCGTTATAGTTTCGCCACCGCTTGCCGTCGCCGCAATGGCACCGGCCGCTGCCGTCGTAGCCGCCAGCTTGGCGCCGCTGCCTACGATCGATGAAACCGCTGCACCAAGAAACGCCGCGGTTATGACCACACCGACCGCCCACACCAGAAAGCCATGTGCCGTGTCGCGGAAGTAGACCTCATCGCTGTGCACGGTCGACCATCTGATCCGCAACCTGCCGGCGAGATAGCCGCCGAGGCCGGAGGCGATGGCCTGCGTCGCAATTAGCCAGACGATCGCGGACAAACCGATCGCCGTTGCACTCGCGCCTGCGCCAGCCCAGGGCGAAATCGAAGACAGTCCGAGTCCGATGCCAAGAATGATAAGGATCAATGCAAGCGACGCAGTGACAAAGGCGCCACCGATTACAGCGGACCACGATACTCCCGATGCATTGGAGTCAGCATGGAACGGTGTGTCGGTTATTGGGTTGACAATACTCATAAATACCTCCTTTGTGATTTGCGCTTGCGGCGCTTTTTGGTGTCCCAGACCGTTTCACACAGGGCGTACCGGTGATGAGAAACCGCTCTCCTAATTTCCCAGAACCTTCTTGACTTGGCGCAAACAGAAATGGCGCAAGTTCTTGCCTCAATTCGTCGAAGCAGCTCTTTTAAAAGAGGCGGCCGTAGCGCGAATCCCTTCATCATAGAGAGTTCCTGAAAAGCCGAAGGCTCTCACGAATTTGGAAGAATCGAAAAGATACGGCGAATCGTTCTGGTATAACATTTCATAGACTTCGCTGACCAGCGGATTGAACCATCCGATGAAACGCACCATCGGCCTGCTCAGTATCCGGTATTTCGCCGGGACACCCATTTCCTTTGCAGCCATGGCAATGAACCCATTACCGGTTGGTGGTTTCGGTATGGTCGGAAGGTGCCAAGTCTGATTCCACGCGGATTCATGTTCGGCCAACATGACGAGACCTTGCGCGATGTCTACGGCGTACGTGTAGGAGTGTGGCACAGAATCGTTTGCGAGCCACGACGCCCTACGGTTCTTGCTGAGGGGCTCGAAAACTAAAATGTTAGG
>PMYY01000011.1:0-3545 GCA_003170655.1 Nitrospiraceae bacterium | reverse complement strand
TTCAGGCCGACGAGAAGATATACGATAGCGGAGCCTGCCACGGCGCGTACTGTTTGCTCTTTGTCGGAGAGGTCTGCGGATAAAACTTCAGTTGCACCATGCACAGGATGTGGATGGCGGCTCACGATTCTAAAAGACTGCTTTCTCGCGGATAGGAGCTTAACAACTTCGTTGCTGATAACGCCGCCGGCTCCGAGGATGGTGATCATATGCGATGCTCCTTTCCTGATGAGGTCATACTTATCTCCCATCCGACCACTGGCCGTTAATGCAACTATACTTGCGCTGAATACAGATTACTCCTTTCCTGCAGTAATGCAAGTCTTCTTGCGTATGCTGTCAATCCGCAGGAAACAGCTACGAAACACTCTCAGTTTTTTACATATCCGTCTCTGACAGTAATGCCTCCACCTCAAGGTCCGCCAGTAATAGGGATGTGATCATTAACCAAATAATTGCGAGATCAGAAATTTCCAATTTTGACGTTTCTTCAACAGAGGTTACAATTTAATCAGTGGGAGGATAGAAATAGGCGCTCTCGCTGCAGCAAAGGAGGAATGAATGTCGTGAGCTAGCACTAATGAATAATCCGGTGGAGGACGGTATGAAGGAACAAATGAAAGAACTGCAAAAACTCAAAGGGGTAGGGGAAGTCCTATCGAGGCGCTTAGTCGAAGCCAGCTATGACACGATTGCCAAGGTTGCCGCTGCACAAGAAAAAGGGTTAGAGAGAATAGCAGGAATGAACCCGCAAAAGGTGCGGTCTATTGTAACCCAAGCCAGGCAGATGACTGGAGAAGTTGAGAAAAGTCACCACGCATGGCTGCAGGGCAAAAGCAGCGAGTAGAGTCTATCAGGCATCGGGAGCAGGTCATCGCACTTACACCCTNNACACCCGCTTTCTATTGCGCTCTCAGGCATATCAGGCTGTGCGGCTGTATCAAGCTTCTGAGCGATGGTTATGCCCCCCACTTCTTTTATGCCGCACAGAGCTGCTGCCCCATCGCCATCAAAACCAGAGACAATGACAGCGATAAGTTTGCCGTCCCAGTGGTGCGTTAGGGAACGCAGGAAAACCGTAATCACGTCGGGCCATCCCCGCGGCTTTGATATCGGCTTAAGACGGAACTCTCCAGCAAGAATGTGCAAGTCACGTTGCGCCGGTATGATGAACACATGATTCGGCTCAATGAGTAATCTTTCCGTGATCAATTCAACCGGCATTTCTGTGTAGCTCGGAAGAATCTCGTGGAGCCGGGTGGCTACTGTTCTGAGGTGATTTACGATGACTATAGCGACACCCATATCGGCCGGCAGATGCCGTAATAACCGGGTATAGGCGTCGAGACCTCCGGCCGAACCCCCCACGCAAACGATAGGAAAGTCTTTTGTAGCATTTTTAGCTTTCAATGATAATCACGCCCCTGATAAGAACTCCCTTTTTACGCTATAAAACAAGTATACCAGCAACTCACAAAATAACCGTGTTGGGAATGTTCACATTTTTGTGTAATGCTATCAAAAGAATCTTCAAAAAGTCGTGGCTCAATTGTAGGCAGTGGGTAAGAATGCGCTTCCTTGACAGTTTCTTCCAGGAACAAACAGCCGGGCGAGTCGCCTGCACTGTTTGCATCTTGCTGGCGGTGAGAATCGACTGCAGATTATTACCGCTCGGAAGTTTCATCGCGATCAGGTGTATCATTCTGGAGCCTTCTTCTATTTGCTATCCGTCTTATTGTTAGCCTTCGGATAAGGATTATGGGTAGCAGTCCCGAGTTGAGGAAGTCACGGTTTTTCTCCGCGTTTGCAATTATCGATTTTTTTCCAACAGCCGCGAACAGAAGCTGTTCTGATATTCGGTACTGGTGATTCAAAGGAGGAAATACATCAACGTTCTAAAATAAACAACCTCTCGACGAATCGGCAAGCACAATGTGCAGGTTCCAGCGATGTCGACTGTTAGGAGCTGTTCTTATCAAATGACCTGCAAAAACAGGACAAACAAAGAAATGCGGATGTTTTCTGATATATAAGGATTCTCCTGACATATCAGAAGGCGTTGCCTTGCAAAGTATTATCCACGCATCTAATTTTCGCTAAAGTCCTAACTATTTCAAAGCCTTATAGAGTCTCTTTCATTAGCACTGGTTTGGCACATCTTATGCTCTAATCATTGTGTATTAAACGTTCAATAGAAAGGAGAATAGTCATGGAAACCATACTGATAATCATTATTTTGATTGTGATCTTCGGCGGTGGCGGATTCTACTGGACGAGGCGCCGTTAGGCACTGCGACTAAAGTGTCAGCATTTAAATCGAATTAAGGAGGAATACCATGAAGTCGAGCGTGAAGGACAAAGTAGAAGGCGCATTTCACGAAGCAAAGGGTAAGGTCAAAGAAGTGTCAGGGGAAATTACCGATAATCCCAAATTGGAGGCCAAAGGCAAGACCGAAAAGATAGCTGGCAAAGTTCAGGAAAAGGTCGGCCAAATCAAGAAAGTTCTGGGGAGTTAGGAGCGCGGTAATAGCAAGACTTACAAACGGCTATGCGTTAGCAAAGTGAGGTTGTATGCCAGAACTCAAGATGAAAGAAGGATATGGGACGTGGAAAGGTTGGCGTCTAATAGAAGCAACAGAGAATCGAAGGGAACACTCTCAAGCACCCATTGAATCTGCTGCCGTGAGGCAGCGCTTGCAAACCCGAAGGATATTCTCAGAGGCCCTGTCATTGCTTTTGTTGGGAGGATTAGCCGCGTTGTTTGTCTATTCGTTTTGTCTGCAGTACTGCATCTGCTTTGGAAGTAGCGCGTAATGGTTGGAAAGCACTGAGACGTTCGAGGATAAAGTCGATAGAAGGAGGGTATTACTTACTATGATTGATGTGATTCTTTATAGCGTGCTATCTCTGGTGGCCTTATATGCTATCTATCGCGCTGACCCGGAACACTCAGAAGGTCAATACACTTCTATCTGGTCTTTCTATCGCTCCGTTTTTTTTTGCAAAGAAAAGGATCATTGTGGTGTAATTGAAAAGACTCTATTAATGAATCTTCAAAAAGTCGGTGCTCAATTATAGGCAGCGGGTAAGAATGTGGTTCTTACAATTCCTTCCCGAAACAAACGACAGGGAGAGTCGTCCACACTGTTTGCTTCTTGGCGGCTGTGAGAATCGACTCTTGATGATTACAGCTCGATCACAATCTTAACTGCCATCTGCACTACCCTGTCCTTGATTACTGGGATTCCAAGCGGCCGCTTTCCTCCGCCTGCCTTTGGGATATACACCCTCCTCACTGGCTGAGCTTTATAGCACCGCCGCTTCAGTTCCCCTGCAATCTCTTGGAGATACTTCTCCAATCCTCCATCCCTCTCCTCTATGCTCGCAAAGGTCTCGCCGTCTACTCCCGGCGCTCCCTTGTTTGCACGGACAAGGCGGTAGGCATAATTCAGGATGTCCAGCCTGTAAACCTTGTCATAGAGAAGATAGAAACGGTACTCCTTTTCCTGCTTGGCTTTCCGGTATAGTTTCCTCTGAAGTTCCCG
>PMYY01000065.1 GCA_003170655.1 Nitrospiraceae bacterium | reverse complement strand
GACAGGTCGCTTATCTCAAACATGAGGGTATCACCTGCGATATTCTCAGGGTGGAAACAAGGGATGATTTTATAGAAGCTATCTCTAAGCACCATTTTGATATATTTTTTTGCAGACTACCTATTACCATGCTTCGACGGTCTTTCTGCGCTTGCCATCGCAAAGGAAAAGTGCCCGAGCATAACGTTCATATTCATCTCATGGTAATATGGAACCGGCGCCCCTCAAAGTAATGATATGATTATGCAAGAAAGATAAGAGGTATTTTCGAAAATAAAAGAACATATAAAGACTTTATTAATACACTCAAATTCACACACAAAAGGAGATTTTATGAAACCGGTAGGTTCATTGATGGTAGAACACAGGGTTATTGAACGCATGCTCGCTCTTCTTAACCATGCGCATACTAAAATAATCAAAGAAGGAAAGGTTGACGGTCCGGTGATCGACGTTGTGATAGACTTTTTTACAACCTATGTAGACAAATTCCACCACTGGAAAGAAGAGGGAGTACTTTTTAGAGAGCTCAAAAGGAAACCGCTTTCAGTCGAGCACAAACAAATTATGGACGATCTGATAAAAGAACATGTTTATGCAAAAAATGCTGTAGAGAAGTTAAGGAATGCGCGAGAACGGCTGGGTATTGAAAAAGACTCAATCGACGAAATTAAAAAATGCATGGAAACCCTTCTCAAATGGTATCCCATGCATATTGAAAAGGAAGACAACCGCTTCTTCTTGCCAGCCATGGAATATCTGAGCTTAGAAGAGCAGGCTGCGATATTGGAAGAGTTCTGGGAATTCGATGGCAATTTTATGCACGAAATATACATGGGAAGAATAAAGGTATTAGAGGGTAAGGGAAAATAACTGCTTTTTTTGCACATATTTGACAGCATGAAGTCGCATCCGAGTCACTCTGCTTGCGTTACCAGAGGCCTCAGCAGTTTAACGGGCTGATCGGCTGACCTTTCGGATAAAAAGCGTCCATCAAAAGGTGGGCATTCCGCGCTAACTATCGATTAATGTGATTGACACAATGGGTGCGAGTTTTTGAGTTGTCGCCTTTCAACACGAGAAGCTTCACATCGAAGGCCTTCGTTCATTATGAGGGAACAGTGGCCTGCGACGTTGAATGATTACAGGGAGGATCTAATATGCCGGAGATCTCTTTTACACTCAATCCTTCCCCTCCCTTCAGTCTTGAATTTACCGCCTGGGCTCTCAGACAGAGGCTTAAAAATGAGGTTGACCGGTGGAACGGCAAGAATTATTCGAGGATATTCGTCTGTGGAGATAAAGCGGTAAAGGTGTCGGTATCTCAGGAAGGCGGTCTCAACAAACCGAAATTGCATGTTGTAGTAGTCGGTGTGACCGATGATTTGCAGACTGTCAGAATAAGGATATTTGCGATGCTGGAAAAAATGTTTCCCATCAGGAAAGACCTCACGGAGTTTTATTCATTGTCAGGTGGAGATAGAAGACTGAGGCTTCTGGCGGAGCGGTTTACGGATTAGGGGAGTCGGCAGGTAGTCAGCAGAGTATGTTCTCCTGAGGGGTCTTGGAAGAATAAATATATTACCAGGCGACGATGTAGGTGCACAAAAAAACCTTCAAAACTTTATGAGAACGGCGAAACCCGCGCTGATCACCGTGCGAACGCCTTTGAGAATGGCCTCGCCTGCACCTTCCTCCACGCGAAAGAAATGATCGAGCTTGTGAACTTACATCCCGATCTCCTCCTTGGGGTTCAATGCCATGACTACGAGCTGACAGTTATTGGCCGTGTAAAGTACTTGGCGAAAATTATCATTCTTGACCGCGATGCCTTCATTGTTTTTTACAAAACCTTTCATAGTAACTCCAATTGTCGATCTAAACATTGGCTGCGATTATGATGTGAACCGCAGCCTGCACTGTAAGGAGGGGTAGGATTAACTATATTATAAGATCTTAGAGATACCGTCGGTAGAAATCACCACCACCCTCTGCCATTAGGCATGGTGTTAACCGCGGCTTCTTCCAATACATACTATAAGCATAACGGCACCAGCCCCTGTGAATGCTGGATCGGTGGGTTCGCCAAGTACAGTTCCTGAGTCGCCCACGGTTCAGAATTGAGTTTTCGAATCACCGCAGATCTCCCTTATCTCGGATCATTTGAGTTGAAAACTTTCATGTGGAGACTTTGAGTATGATCTTGCCAATATGAGTACCGCTCTCCATCAGACGATGGGCTGTAGTAGCCTCAGCTAAGGGAAATACTTGGTGGATCACCGGGCCACATCGTCCGGCATTCAACACCGGCCAGACAGTTTTCCTCAACGCCTTGGCAATCATCCCCTTCTCCCATGTACTACGGGGCCTCATGGCCGAACCTGTCACGATCAGTCGGTGCATAATAATGTTCATGAGGTCAAGGCTCTCTACTATTGATCCTTGCATCGTACCAATCTGGATCAATCGCCCATCCATTGAGAGGCACCGCAGGTTGCGGAGTGTGTATGGCGCACCAACAATATCAAGCACAACATTTACGCCCCGACCGTTGGTCAGTTCAGATATAGGCTCCGCGAAATCAGCTTCACGATAATTGATGGCAGCATCCGCACCAAGTCTTATACAGGCATTGCACTTCTCCTGACTTCCGGCCGTGACATAGACGCTACACCCGAATTCGCGCGCCAGCTGGATGGCGGTGACGCCGATGCCGCTTGTGCCGCCATGCACGAGCAGAGACTCACCCTGGGCGAGATGACCGATCTGAAAGATATTCGCCCAGACTGTGAAATACGTCTCCGGCAATGCAGCTGCACGGATATCATCGTAGGCTTCAGGCCAAGGCAGACATTGCAGCTTCGGTACCGCGCAATATTCTGCATAGCCGCCGCCATTCGTAAGGGCGCAAACCCGATCACCTGGTTTGAACTCTGTCACTGTCCGGCCGATACCAACTACTTCGCCTGCCACTTCAAGACCCAGGATCGGATTAGCTCCGGGCGGCAGTGGGTAAAGACCCTTGCGCTGCAATACATCGGGACGATTCACGCCGGCCGCAAGCACCCGAATCAAGACTTCGTCAGGTTTCAGCTCCGGTATAGGGCCGGCCGCCAGGCGAAGTATGTCCGGTTCACCAGTCCCGTTTGCCTCAATGTATCTCATACGTTGCGACAGCTTATTCACTCCTTCTCCATCTTGTTTCTATTCAGTTGAGCCTTTTCATCTCTTTTACCGTTCACATCCTGGGCAATTTCCAAAATATTTCATCGAGAAGATTATCCTTCCTGCTTGATTCGTTCGACAGAAAGAGGCACATCGCGAACTCGGCGGCCAAGGGCGGAACTGACAGCGTTAACGACCGCAGCCGCAGCGGGTCCCTGAGACGCCTCACCGCTACCGAGAGGTTTTTCATCCGGCCGGTTTAGCAGATGAACCTCAACCCTCGGCATCTCCGGAAAAGTGAGGATATGGTAGCTTGACCAGTCGCGGGAAGTTACCTTCTCTCTGTTAAACTTGACCGCTTCCTTCAGGGTCCAGCTTATAGACTGGATGATGCCGCCCTCTATTTGCATCTCCAGCCCTTTCGGATTGATGACCTGTCCGGCGTCAGCTGCCGCGACCACGCGAGAGACTCTGGTAGCTCCGGTTCTACTATCGACAATGACATCGGCTATGCAGGCAACATAGCACGAGAGATTCTTATACTTGGCAAAGCCAAAGCCTCGGCCGTGGGTTCCATCGCTTTTGAAGCCCGGCTTCCAGGATGCTTTGGCAGCGGCTGTCTCGATCACAGTCCTAGCGCGCTGGTCTTTCAGGTGCCGAAGCCGGAACTCGATTGGGTCGATACCGGCTGCTCCAGCCAGTTCATCCATGAATGATTCTATAGCGAAGACGTTTGCGTAAGCCCCGAGCGCGCGCAGCGCCGATGTGCGAAGCGGCATCTCCTTAATGAGGTGTCTTGCGATTTTCTGATTTGGAAAGTCATATATCGGCAGGGCATTGCGGTCAGCTCCGCCTGCCGGCAAAGGAATGGGGCGGATTGGGGCAGGATTGATAGGCTTGCTTAGGTGATTGACTCATCGGTCCGAAAGGGATGTGACGAATGCATGCTCAGGCTGCGACTGGAAGTGATCGACATCTACCAAGTCCACTAGCCCCCTGAAATCGATTCAGATCTTGAGGAGGGCTGGACAGCGCTGGTAAAATATGTAGCCATCTATTTATCCAGCATTTCTCTTACATGTCCTAAGAGATCTTTAGGTGATACCGGCTTAAACATGAAATCAACATTTTCACCGATCAAGCTATCTTTATCTATCCTATCGGCAGTATAACCGCTAACAAATATAACTTTTATCTCCGGGTTAAGTCTTTTGGGTCATCGCGTGATCGTGTGGGTCATTTTATATCTCTTTGAGCATACAGGTGAGGATTTTCAGTCGGAGATACTCCTCATCGCGTAACCCGTAAGCCCTTCTTTGGATCACCCGAATCTTATTGTTAAACCCTTCGACAAAGCCCAATGAAACTTTGTTCTCAGGGCGGCTATAGGCAGCGATGCCGTCCCAATGACGTTCGATCATCGCAGCAAACTTCTCATAGGGTTCCAGTCTCTGCCATTTCAGCGATGCTTTCCAGTTGTCGAAGAACCTTCGTGCCC
>PMYY01000154.1 GCA_003170655.1 Nitrospiraceae bacterium | reverse complement strand
GTAATCGCATCAGCCAGAGTTTGTAATGGCTGTCAGGGCCTCTTCGATGATTCCCTCGAAAAGTGGAATCTTATATCCATTATGCTCCAGAGGCTGCACGCCGCTTACTGCAGCGGCCCCTGTTTTTCGTGCATTCACCGTATTCAATATCTTTCCTGTTATGAAGTCCTCGGCTTCTTTTGACCTCCAGGGCACAGGGGCCGCTCCGGACGATACAATACGGGCGCTCTCACTATATCGCCTTTAAGTTGCAGTGCGAGAGCTACTCCCGCAATAGCAAAGTCCCAGGAGCGGCGCGCCCTGACTTTGCGGTGGGAGCTCTTCAGATCCTGAGCTGGAGGCTGCAGTAAGATTTCGGTCACTATCTCCCCCGGCTCCACGACAGTCTCGCGCGTAACGTCCTGTGCAGGCAATACGAAGAAACTCTCTATAGGAATGCTTCGCTTTCCTTTCAGGCCTTCGATATGAATCACCGCACCATATGCGATGAGGGCCGGAGCCGTGTCGGAAGGGTGAGCTATGTAGCATCCCTGTCCTCCCAGGATGCAGTGGTAATGATTCTCGCCCTCGACCGCAAAGCAGCGGTCCCCTCCTTTTCTGAGGCAATGGAATTCTCCACGATAGTACCAACAGCGCGGCTTCTGACAGAGATTGCCGCCTAGCGTCCCTTGGTTGCGGAGCTGCGGACTTGCGGCTGATCCCGCTCCTTGTGTAAGCGCAGGATAGAACTTATTGATGTCCGGGCTTTCTGCGATCTCGGTCAGTGTGACAAGTGCGCCTATGCGCAGACCTTCGGCAGTTTTTCTTATGCCTTTCAAGTCATTCAACCCGCTGATGCTGACGACGCTTTTCACTCCAAAAATATTATCCCGCATGCATCCCAGGAGATCGGTCCCTCCCGCGTGAATTCTAGCACCATCTCCGGCCATGTGAGGCAAGGCATCCCTGAGGGATTTCGCACGTATATAAGTGAATTCCGGGATCATGGCCTCAATCCTCCTTTCTGCGCAACGCCAGAGCGGCGCAAAGCTGCATGGGCGAAATGGGCGTGCCTGCCATGCGCACTCCGACAGCGTTATAGACCGCATTGGCAATCGCCGCAGCGGTATCGCGATCTTCGCTCATGGCATTCTCCTTGAGATCAGGCCTTTTTCAGATCTGCGGGTCTGATCGGCAGCGACCGTATGCGTTTGCCCGTGGAGGCAAAGATGGCATTGCAGACGGCAGGCGCGATAGGCGGCACGCCGGGCTCGCCGACGCCTCCCGGAGCCTCCTTGCTGTCAACTATGTAGACTTCGACGACCGGCATTTCTTCCATCCTCAGCATAGGATAATCGTTGAAATTGCTCTGCTCGACACGGCCATTTTTAAAGGTGATTTCATCGTGCAAGGCAGCCGACAAACCAAAGACGATCCCTCCTTCCATCTGTGCCTTGATCGTATCGGGATTGACCGTCTTTCCGCAATCGATGGCGCAGACCACCTTATGAACCGTGACCTTCCCGTCAGGCTTTACCGATACTTCAGCTACCTGTGAGATAATACTGCCGAACGACTCATGCACAGCTATGCCCCTGGTATGTCCGACCGGCAGAGGTTTTCCCCAGCCTGACTTCTCGGCAGCCAGCTTAAGTACGCCGAGATTGCGCGGATGGTTCTTCAGTAGCGCAACCCTGAATTCATAAGGGTCCTTCCCCGCGGCGTGAGCGAGTTCGTCGATAAAGCTTTCGACGACAAAGGCGGTATGCGAATGGCCTACCGAACGCCACCACTGAACCGGGACTCCTATTTTTGGACTGTGGAGATCTACCAAGATATTCGGTATGGCATATGGTGTATCTGCCGCGCCTTCGACAGAGGTTTGATCGATTCCCTCTTTCATAAGACCCTTTTCAAACGGTGTCCCGGCGACGATCGACTGCCCCACGATGGTATGACGCCACGCAACCGGTGCCCCATCTTTATCCAGTCCTGCGGCAATCCTGTCATACCATAACGGGCGATAATATCCTCCCATCGTATCGTCTTCGCGAGTCCATATTACCTTGATCGGCCGCTTCACATTGGCCTGACGCGCAGCCTTTGCAACATGCGCAGCCTCTGAAACGAAATCTGAATGAGGGTTTGCCTTGCGGCCGAAACCGCAGCCGAGATATGTAGTATTGAGCTTTACCTGTTCTGCTTTCAGGCCGACGATGCTTGCCGCGGAATTGCGGTCTACTGTCTGTAATTGACTGGACACCCATAGTTCGCAGCTGTCGTCGCGCAGGTCTATAAGACAGTTCAGCGTCTCCATGGTGGCATGAGCGAGATAAGGAACGGTATATTCGGCGCTGATCTGTTTAGATGCAGTCTTGAGAGCCTGATCAACGTCACCCTCTTTTCTCGCAACCGCACCCAGCTTTTGCGCCATTGAAGCATATTCGGCGACCTGCTTTGTAGTGTCAAGAGAGGCTAGAGGTCCCTCGTCCCAAACGATCTCGAGAGCGGCGCGGCCCTGAAGCGCGGACCAGAAATCATCGGCTATGACGGCAACCCCAGTGTCAACCTGCACCGCAGCCTTCACTCCCGGCATGACCTTTGCTTTGTCCGCTTTAAAGCTTTTCACCTTTCCACCGAATACCGGGGAGCGTGCAACAACAGCAACCAGCATCTCGGGGGCTTTGGCATCGATCCCGAAGACCGCTGTACCATGTATCTTATCAGGTGTATCGAGGCGTTTCATGGGTTTGCCAATAAACTCTGAATGTCCCGTTTTTTTCAGAACTATCTCTTTTGGCGGCTCCAGAGTCGAGGCCCTTTCAGCCAACTGTCCATAAGATAAGCGCTGATCCGGGCCTATCACGAAACTCTTTTCTGCCCGGCATTTGTCGGGATTTACTTTCCAGATGTCAGCTGCCGCTGCAATAAGCATCATACGAGCCGCGGCCCCAACTTTGCTAAGGCGTTCCCATTCGCTTTTGACGCTGCTGCTGCCGCCCGTACCCTGCATCGGCCCCCATTGCGTATGATCATATGCATGGTCTACAGGGGCCGGCTTGATAAGTATCTTCGACCAGTCCGCTTCGAGTTCTTCGGCCACGAGCATCGGAAGCGAGGTGTAGACGCCCTGTCCCATCTCAGACTTATTTACGATTATGGTCACGGAGTCGTCGGCGCCGATGCGAATAAATGCGTTCGGCACAAAGCGTGCAGGTTTATTTGAAGCCTCAGAGGTCGATCTTTCTGGCTCAATGGAAAAGCCCAGTATCAATCCGCCTCCTAGTAAGGCCCCTGTTTTTAGAAAGTCGCGGCGGCTAATGTTGACGATCCCGTTCATGACTTCCCTCCTTTCGCCATCGTATCATCAGGTGCCATAATCGACGCGCGATGAATGGCGCGACGAATTCTTTTATAAGTGCCGCAACGGCAGATGTTCCCGGTCATTGCCTGATCTATGTCGTCATCGCTCGGAGAGGGGTTCTTTTTCATCAGGGCCACCGCAGACATGATCTGTCCAGGCTGGCAATAGCCGCATTGCGGGACGTCGTCTTCGATCCAGGCCTTTTTGACGGGATGGCTTTCGGGGATACCTTCAATCGTCGTTATTTTCTTCCCCTGCGCATCTTTTACGGAAGTCTGGCAGGACCGTTCCGGCTCGCCGTTTATATGGACTGTGCAGGCCCCGCACTGGGCAATGCCACAACCGTACTTGGTGCCGGTGAGCCCGATCTTTTCCCGGATGACCCAGAGAAGCGGTTCTTCTGGTGCGGCCTCCACTTCATACTTCTTGCCGTTTACGTCAAGAGAGATCATGAATGCCTCCTTTTGATTCCTATGAGTAATTACTGTTTATTAAGTAAATTCTACCAATATAAGAAGTGTAACAGCGATTTTGATCGGATGCTACTTTACCGCTACCACTGAATATTTTATGGTTTCAGGGTAAAATAGAAGCAGTACGCTTGCGATCCGCACCACTCAACTAAGGGCTGGAAGGAGGCCGCGATGAGCGGGGAAATCGTCATGTTTATCACAACTACGCCGTACAGCTCTGAAAACACTCATACCATCATCAGGCTTGCCGACGCAGCTTTGAAAAAAGGCCACAGGGTCAGGCTGATAGCCTCCGGCGACGGGGTCTTTTCTATCATCAAGGGTCAGGCACCTCGCGCATTGGCAGCGCTTGAAGGCCTGGTTGAACGAGGCCTTAAGGTCGATATATGAACAGGCTGTATGCAGACCCGCGGTCTTGCGGCTGAGGACTCTATCGAGGACGGAGAGATGGACTCTTTAAAGGGGCTCTATCTCACAATTAAGACGGTCCCGATTTTTCTTAATTTTGGCAGCTAGGAGGATTCATGGGGAGCATAAGCATTATCCTGCGTAAAGAACCCTACGGCACCACCGACGCAGCTGAAGCAATACGCCATGCCCTTGGAGGGGCGACCGAAGAGATGGAGGTGCATCTCCTCCTTGTGGACGGCGGCGTCAATGCGGCAATAAGAAGACAGGATACAGCTTCAACCGGCTTTGTGAACATAGGAGAAGGCATAGGGGATTGCATCGATATGGACGTCGTCGTCTCTGTCGACAGGAAATCCGCTATGGAGGCCGGTTTGGAACAGCACGACCTGGTAGATGGAGTGAAATTAGTAGACAGGTCAGAGATCGCGGCACTTATTAAAGCGACCGACACAATAATGATCTTCTGACGGAGGAAGCGTATG
This sequence comes from Nitrospiraceae bacterium, assembly GCA_003170655.1. Taxonomy (GTDB): domain Bacteria; phylum Nitrospirota; class Thermodesulfovibrionia; order Thermodesulfovibrionales; family Dissulfurispiraceae; genus Fen-1308. The sequence continues at coordinate 4,762 of PMYY01000154.1, read as the reverse complement.
CTGGTGATCGTCAAAAATGGTATTGATACGCCGGAAGGCAAGAGAGGGGTTCGACTCGCACGCGATATGGCAGCGGATCTCGTGCTGATACAAAACGGTGTATATTTCGCCCGTTACGCAGAGCTCAATAATTTTGACGGCAAGGTGTATGTCCTCTATGAGGACCTTTTGCTCAGGGGTTTCAGCGATGGTGATATCAGGAAGGATATGGAAAAGATCGATTACGATATCCTCGTCGATTTAATGGTCGGAAGCGACAAGGTACTTGGGATGCTGTGAACAGGAGGACGAGGTGCAGATGACAAAACCAATCTATCTCGATTGCAACGCGACAACGCCGCATGATCCTGAAGTGATTGAGGCCATGAGGCCATATCTCGAAGAACATTTCGGGAACCCTTCCAGCTCTCATTATTACGGACTGAAGACAAGAAAGGCTATTGAAACAGCACGCTCTCAGGTTGCAACGTTGCTCGGGTGTGGGCCTGAAGAGATAATCTTCACGAGCGGTGGAACCGAATCTAACAATCATGCGATAAGGGGCATTGCTTCGGCATATCGTGACAAGGGCAATCACATCATAACCACGCAGATCGAGCATCCCGCAGTCACCGCGGTCTGCAAATATCTCGAGTTATACGGTGTCGAGACAACTTATCTTCCTGTCGACGAATGCGGGCTTTTGGATGCGGCTGATGTGGAGAAGGCTATCAAGCCGAACACTATACTGATAACCGTAATGCATGCGAACAACGAAGTCGGCACTATCCAGCCCATTGAAGAGATATCGAAGATCGCAAGACGGAAAGGTATCATGCTGCATACAGACGCTGCTCAGTCGGCAGGAAAGATATCCGTAGATGTCGTCACCCTTGGTGTCGATCTGCTTTCCATCGCAGGACATAAACTATACGCGCCGAAAGGCATAGGTGTTCTTTATATCCGAAAGGGCATCGAACCTGACAGGTTCATGCACGGGGCAGGGCAGGAAAACGGAAAGAGGGCAGGTACCGAAAATGTCCTGGAGATCGTCGGACTCGGCAAGGCCTCTGAGATTGCGTGCCGCAACATGGAAAGAAACATTCGGGTCATGCGTGAATCAAGGGACTGGCTCTATGACGGCATCCGTGAAAAGGTGAAAGATGTCAGACTGAACGGACATCCGGAGTTGCGCCTTCCAAACACATTGAATGTCAGCATATTGGGAATTGAATCCCATACTTTCCTCCCGACTATCCAAGACAGAGTAGCTGCAGCGGCAGGCGCGGCCTGCCATTCCGGCGAGATCAGGATATCCTCCGTTCTCAAGGCAATGAAGGTCCCCGAGGAATGGGCGCGCGGGGCGCTGAGGCTCACAACCGGAAGAATGACGACTCACAGCGAAGTGGATATGGCTGTGGCCGTCATTTCCGATGCGGTGCAAAGAATAAGGGGAATTAAGACCTAGCCAATTTCTTTGCCGATCGAAAACGCCTTCCCGACAAATCTTCCAATTCCGTAATAACCGGTGGTGCCTGGATCGAAGATCAGCGGCTTCAGCTTCAGGATATTGGGCATACCCTTTTCGCCCAGTATAGAATCTTCTGCCTTCACGTCCACAACCTCCCCTATGAACTGGGTATGCAGTCCGAGCTCGAAGGTATGGACCAGTCTGCACTCGATGACCACCGGGAATTCGGCGACATAGGATGCATCCACAACTTCGCTGCGCGCGGGGGTGAGCTTGGCCATCGTAAACTTGTCGGCCTTTCTCCCGGACACAAGCCCAACGTAGTCCGCTTCCCTGACTTGTGCCTCCGATGGGATGCTTATAGTGTACGCATTGCGATGAATGATAGAGTCGAATGTGTAGGTCGCCTTGTGAAGCGAAACAGTGACGCATGGAGGCATCGAACAGCAGATCCCGCCCCATGCTGCGGTCATGATATTTGGCTTCCCACCTGCATCATAAGTTCCGATAATCCAAACCGGCGTCGGATAACCCAATGTCTTGGCTCCAAGGGATTTTTTCATATAGGCCTCCTTTCGATTCAATGTTGTGAATGAAGAGTTCTTCGGCTCTCATCTAAATTGTAAGAGATACTGGAGCATTATTAAAGACAGGAGCAGGTGATGACGAGACTCTTTTAGATTTCGGTGTTCGATATGGTAGAATAGTTGTGTCGCGCCTGTAGCTCAGTGGATTAGAGCATCAGCCTCCGGAGCTGAGGGCCGGAGGTTCGAATCCTCTCAGGCGCACTCAACTGCAACAACCTGACGAAATTATCCAAAGCTTTGCTGAATGGTCAAACTGAAATTTTATTACAAGGAAAGTTGTTGGCTCTGCGATACCCCTGATAAGAGATGCTTAACGGTCTTGCCGAAAAGTATGACCTGAGAGTCGAGAAGGTCGACATCTCATCGAGTGATTGCCTCTACGCGCTCTACCGGTTCGACATTCCGGTTTTCGAATTCAGGGACAACACCACCCTTCATAGCCGCATCAAAAAGAAACAGCTACTCGAAAGGCTCGAAGCGAACACGGAATAGTAAGATGCAGAGGCGGTTTGCAAACCGCCTCTGCATAAACCATTTCGGCCTAAACGTTCTCCAGCAGGTGCCCCATTTTTTTCTTTTTGGTCTTCAGGTAGAGTATGTTTTCCTCGTGGGGTTTAGTCTCTATGGAGACCCTCTCTACGATCTTTAATCCATAGCCTTCAAGGCCTACGATCTTCTTGGGGTTGTTCGTTATGATCCTCATCTTCCTGATCCCGAGATCGACCAGTATCTGGGCGCCAATACCATAGTCCCTGAGGTCAGCCTTGAAGCCGAGCTGCAGATTGGCCTCAACGGTGTCGAGGCCCTTGTCCTGAAGCTCGTATGCCTTGAGCTTATTGGGAAGGCCGATGCCCCTTCCTTCCTGTCGCATATAAAGGATAACTCCCCTGCCTTCCTTCTGAATCATCTCCATCGCCTTATGGAGTTGATCTCCGCAGTCGCATCTCCTGGAGCCGAAGACATCTCCGGTCAGGCACTCTGAATGGACCCTGACGAGTACCTTGTCTTCCGGCGTTATGTCGCCTTTCACAAGAGCGATGTGGACATTCTGGTCGACCATATTCGAGTATGCAATGGCGGTAAAATCGCCGCCGTACTTCGTCGGCATATTTACAGTGGCGACCCTCTTCACAAAGCTCTCGGTCCTCATCCGGTATTGAATGAGGTGCTTGATTGCGATGACCTTCAATGAATGAAGCTTTGCGAACTCGAGCAGCTGCGGCATCCGAGCCATGGTGCCGTCGTCGTTCATAATCTCGCAGATCACGCCGGAGGGATGCAACCCTGCGAGCCTGGAGAGATCGACCGACCCCTCAGTCTGGCCCGCCCTCTGCAATACGCCTCCCGGCTTGGCCCTGAGCGGAAAGATATGCCCGGGACGTGCTATATCCTCGGGTTTGGATTTCGGATTGATTGCGGTAAGGATCGTAACCGCCCTGTCATGGGCCGAGATGCCAGTAGTGACGCCTTTCTTCGCCTCGATCGACACAGTGAAGGCGGTGCCGAAGGATGAGGTATTGTCATCCGTCATCATGGGCAGATTGAGCTCTTGGACCCGTTGGGGGGTAAGGGAAAGGCAGACTAGCCCCCTGCCGTACTTCGCCATGAAATTGATCGCCTCGGCGGTCACCTTTTCGGCTGCCATGCAGAGGTCGCCCTCGTTTTCCCTGTCTTCATCGTCCACAAGGATGACCATCTTGCCTGCGGCAATGTCCTCCAGTGACTCTTCTATCGTATTCAATTTATATCTGTCCATGATAGTCCCTCCATTATAATGAATGCCCGAATCGGCAATAGGCAGCCAATCAAAAGGTGGATAAGCGCTTGTTGATACAGCTAGACTAGTGCCAAAACTAGTGTAAGTATAGCAGAAACAAAAAAAGACTTTCCATTAAAGCCGCTCATCAAGGTTGACTGAATCCACGGCCGGATGTGTATTATGGAGATAATGGAATTCAATGTCGACCTTCACATACACTCGCTCGCAAGCGGCGATTCTGATGCGGCTCCCGAGGAATTAGTTCTTCAAGCGATAAAGATAGGACTTCACGGGATCGCGTTTACGGAGCATTACTACTATGACGCTTCAGAAACTGCAGAGGTTCTGGCCGAACGGTACAGGAACGATATCCTGGTATTGCGCGGAGTAGAGGTCTCTGCCTCGGATGGGCATTGCCTCGTCTTTGGAGTTAATACGGACAGGATTCTTTCGGCATATCTGCCCATGATCGAAGTTGTGCAGATTGTGAATCGTCAGGGGGGAGTCGTTATTCCGTCTCATCCGTACAGGGGAATCAACAGCCTTGGCGATGCAGTGAAGACGATGAAAGGCATATGCGCCCTAGAGGGTTATAACGGCTGCAATCTGCATGCCTTCAATGTCAGGGCTGTCGAGGCTGCTGGGGAGTTGGGCCTGCCGTTTACTGGTGGCTCGGATGCCCATGAATACAGTTCGGTCGGATTGTGCTACACTGCGTTTGCCGAAACAGTGACTCGTGACAACTTTGTCGATCTGCTGAAGTCAGGTAATTACCGGGGGGTGGATACTAGGAGGATAAGCAGGGTGTCGTTTCCGGATTGACGGTTACCGGAGGGGACACCTCATGGCGGGAATGGAACCGGCAAGGCATGTTGTTGTATATTTTAGAATGTATTCCAAAATCATGCCGTCAAACACTCGGGATTGAAATCCCGAGCATGTCAAGTGTCCGAAAGGGTACGCGCA
>PMYY01000224.1:499-9013 GCA_003170655.1 Nitrospiraceae bacterium | reverse complement strand
CTCGGCTTTGAAAAAACGAGTATCCGCGCCCAGGAGATTTCATGAGCTGCGCTACTGCCGCCGTGGACAACCACTCCACTAGATGATGCGGGCTTACCAAGTTTGCCAAACAAGCGGAGACCATCAAAGAATGAAGAAGCTACAGTTGCTCCCGTTTTAATCTCAACGGGGATAAGTTCGATCCCAGCATCAATAATAACGTCTACTTCGTGCCCTGTTCGATCACGCCAAAAATACAGAGGCGGTACCTCTCCCGCATTTGTGAATGACTTGATCATTTCGGACACAATCAAAGTCTCAAATATAGAGCCTCTTAGCGGATGCGTCTCAAGCATATCTGCGGAGCGAATACCGAGTAAATAGCAAAGCAGACCCGTATCCAGGAAAAACAACTTGGGCGTTTTTACAAGACGTTTAGCAAAGTTAGCGTGATGAGGTGGCAATAGCTGCACCAAAAAACCGGCTTGAAGCACAGAAAGCCATTTCTTAACGGTCGAATGTGTAATGCCCGCATCAATAGCCTAGTGGAACAAATACTTGGCAAGCGTAGTCTTTCCAGCCTGTCGAGGACCGGTTAGGAGAATCACAGGGAATTTTACAGAAAGTGCTTTCAGTTTTTAACTGAGATGCCTTTGCATCATTCTGATATTGTGAGCTAAATCAGCAATATTGTCAAATTGAAAGTGCGAGTGTCAATTAGCTCGTTTCATCATATGGATGGCTCTATTTGACATACGATCAAGCTACAGCGGAGACTATCTAATATATCGGCGCATTACAAGAAAAAATTAACTTATCCATTAATAATCAGCGCGTTTCTAAGCACGTTTTGCACCAATTTATTGCAAAGTCATGCGCCAAAGCAGGCTTGAAGTCGTTGATTTTGAGGAGTGGTTAAAAGTGTCTTAGGCGACATGCCATGCTTTGGTTCACTATGCCGCCAATGGCTAGGGCAAAAAAAGTATGAATCGATCTGATCTTTGATCTCCCCGTCATGGCGCTCCTACGATAGCGTAAACTCATCATAAATCAGTGATTTACTGCCTAACAGATCATCCCATATAAGCACTCTGTGGCCTGTCTGTAGTATAATTGAAATGATAAAAATTCGAATTGGAAGGTCGAGGTAATGTCTGAACTTACCCCGCTGATGAAGCAATATTTCGGTGTCAAAGAGCAATATCCGGACGCGATTGTCTTTTTCAGGCTCGGAGATTTCTATGAAATGTTCGGTGAGGATGCAAAAATTGCTTCACGTATCCTCCAGATCGCCCTTACAAGCCGGGACAAGAACAAGGAAGACCAGATCCCGATGTGCGGGATCCCGCACTTTTCGGCAGATTCCTATGTCGCCAAGCTTATCAGGGCAGGGCATAAGGTAGCCATTTGCGAGCAGGTGGAAGACCCGAAGCAGGCAAAGGGAATCGTCCAGCGGGAAGTTATCAAGGTAATTACTCCGGGCACCCATCAGCCTGACCAGCCCAAGGAAAATGCCTATATCATGAGCGTATTCCCTTATCAGAATACTATCGGGATAACTGTGGCCGATATATCAACGGGCGAATTCGTTGTCTATGAGACGGATAAGCCCGTTGAAGACGAGATCAGCCGACACGAGCCCAGAGAGATACTCTGCCCAGCAAGCATGAAAGAGAACCTCTATTATAAAGAGGCATTTCTCGGCTATTACATCACCTATTACGACGACACCTACTTTGATTACACGGAATCCTACCGGAACCTCCTTAAACAGTTCAGAGTGGCATCGCTTGAAGGGTACGGCTGCGAGGGTTTGCAGGCCGGTATCTCTGCGGCGGGTGGCCTAATGAGTTATCTGCAAGAGACTCAGGGTGTTCTGACCTTCAAGAAGATAACTGTCCCCATCAAGACATCCTACATGTTCCTGGACGCCGCTACCAAGAGAAACCTCGAGCTGGTCCACAATATCAAGGATGGCTCCGTCGAAGGGTCTTTGCTCTGGGTCCTCGACGAAACTCTTACTCCCATGGGCGCCAGGTTTATGCGGAACGCCATTGCAAACCCGCTTATCCAACCGTCTGAGATCGTCGAGAGACAGAGGGCAATCGAGGCAATTATCGAGGATTACGAGCTTTTCGAGGAATTGCGCTATACATTAAGAAAGGTGCAGGACGTCGAAAGGTTGACCTCTCGGATTATTTCCAGGTCGGCTGGACCTCGAGACCTGGTCGCATTGAGAGGATCGCTCGAACTGGTGCCCTCAATAAAGAAATCCCTGGCAAATTCGACTGTAGAGAGCATAAAAAACATCGGCAATAAAATGTCGGAATTCGCTGAACTCCAGGGCATTATCTTGTCGAGTATTGTCGATATGCCCCCGGCCAGTGCCAAAGATGGTGGTTTCATCAGGAAGGGCTTTAATCAAGAAGTCGACGAACTCAGGGACATATCTACCCACGGTAAGGATTATATAGCGCGTCTGGAGACTGATGAAAGGCAGAAGACCGGGATTTCGTCCCTCAAGATCGGGTTCAACAAGGTCTTCGGCTATTACATCGAAATCACTAAGGCAAACCTCCACCTGGCCCCTCCCGACTATATGCGTAAGCAGACACTTGCGAATTGCGAGCGTTTCATAACATCTGATCTCAAAGAGTATGAGACCAAGGTGCTCGGCGCCGAAGACAAGCTTAAAGAGCTCGAGTATGACATTTTCCAGGGGATACTTGATAAGCTTCAGCGCTATTCCGGCAAGCTTCTGGAGACTGCGGAATCGATTGCGCTCACAGATTTCTTCTCGGCGCTCGCATCCGTGGCAAAAAAATACGATTATATAAAGCCCACCATATCGGACGGAGATTTGATCGAGATCACAGACGGGCGCCATCCGGTGATCGAGAGGTTGATAAGTGTTCATGGTCTTTCACTGATGGATGAGAAATTCATCCCGAACAATACGCTTCTTGACTCATCTGAAAATAGGCTCCTGATTATCACAGGTCCCAACATGGCCGGCAAGTCGACATATATGAGGCAGGTAGCTCTTATTATCCTTATGGCCCAGATGGGCTCCTTTATCCCCGCTTCAAGAGCGCGGATAGGGATAGTAGACAGAATATTCACCAGGATTGGGGCCTCCGATTTCATCGCAAAAGGCCAGAGCACCTTTATGGTTGAGATGATCGAAACGTCCAATATCCTGAACAATGCATCCGAGAAAAGCCTCATCCTGCTCGATGAAGTAGGTCGAGGCACCAGCACGTTCGACGGCATTAGCATCGCATGGGCTGTAGCCGAACACATAGTCGAAAAAGTAAAGGCCCGGACCCTCTTTGCAACACATTATCATGAGCTGACTAATCTCGTACTAAATATGGATGGCATAAAGAACTACAATGTCGTGGTTAAGGAGTGGGGCGACGAGGTGATTTTCCTGAGAAAGATCGAAAAAGGACCGGCCGACAAGAGTTATGGTATTCAAGTGGCCCGTCTTGCCGGGTTGCCCGAAGAGGTCATTGATAAATCGAAGATCATTCTGGAGAAGTTGGAAAAGAAGGAAACGAACGCCCTTATCCCTAAACTTGCGCAGATGGACCTTTTCTCTACAGGAGACCCGATAACTGTCGAGCTGATGAATCTTGACATAAGTTCAATGAAGCCGCAGGATGCCCTCCGAAAACTCAAGGAGTTGAAGAAAAGGGCGGAGAAAAAGTGATGATAGTTGTCGCACTTACAGGCAATTACGGTTCGGGTAAAAGCACAGTGACCCGAATGTTCGGAGACTTGGGAGCAAGGACTCTGGATGCTGATGAGATTGTACGTCGACTCCTTTCGGAGCCGGATGTAATCAAAGAGATTGTAGTAGCGTTCGGCGAGGAAGCCGTATCCGGCGGAGTCGTAGACAAAAAGTGGCTGGCCGAATGGGTCTTTCGCGACTCCCACGCGAGGATCACACTTGAGGATATCCTGCATTCGAGGGTTTTCCGGAGGATCTCTGAAGAGATATCACTGCTACCGTACGACAGCGATTGCATCGTGATTGTAGAGGCCTCCGTGATTTTCGAAAGAGGGCATCAGGGAAGATTCGACAGGATCATAACTGTCTACACTTCAGTGGAGACGGCACTGGAAAGACTAAAAGCAAAGGGTGTTTCCGAAAAGGATTCTACTAGGAGGCTTGCAACCCAATTGCCCGTAGAAATAAAAATGAGAGGCTCGGATTTTGTAATAGACAACGACAAAGATATCGAAAATACCCGCGAGCAGGTTCGTTCGATATACCAGACGCTATTGGCGTCGGAGAGAATAGATGGAAATAATTAAGGGACTTCCAGAACTTTTACCTTATCGCGCTCCAGTCGTTACGATCGGGAACTTTGATGGTGTGCATATCGGGCATCAGAAGATATTCAGGGACGTTGTCGAAAAGTCTGTGGAACTGAATGGGACTCCTGTAGCCATGACCTTCGATCCACATCCGGTGCGGCTTCTCTCACCCGAAAGGGGTCTCAAGCTTATCACCTCCCCGGGAGACAAGGCAAGACTTATCTCCGATACCGGGATCAAGTCGCTCATCTGTGTCGATTTCAACCGGGAATTCGCTCATACCGATGCTGAGGACTTTATTAAGGAGATCATTGTAGGCAGACTGAAGGTGAAATGGATAGTTGTTGGGCATAATTATACGTTTGGTCGCGGGAAAAAGGGGAATGCCGCTCTGCTGAGGCGCCGCGGGCAAAAATATGGGTTCGGAGTGAGTGTTGTCCGTTACGCGAAAGTCGGTGGTGATATCGTCAGCAGCAGCAGGGTTAGACATTCGGTCGTGGCCGGAAAGGTCGGTGAAGTGGCCAATATGTTGGATAGAGCATACCATATTGACGGGGTGGTCATCAAAGGCGCGGGCAGAGGATCTTCGATGCTGAATACGCCTACCGCCAACCTAGCCACAGAAAACGAGCTTATCCCTAAAGAAGGAGTATATGCAGTCAGGGTCTCTTTCGAAAAGCATGTTTACGACGGCGTTGCGAATTTGGGCAGGAACCCGACCTTCAAAGAGGGCAAGTTGAGCTACGAGGTCCATATCTTAGACTTCCATAAAAATCTTCTAGCCAGAAGTATCAGAGTACATTTCATAAAGCGCATAAGGGATGAGAAAAAATTCTCATGCATCGAAGATCTGTTCGAACATATTAAGCTTGACATCGATACCGCCAGACAGATCCTTAATAAAAGACGTACGCCCCTTTATTTGGTGTGAGGGTTAATAAATTGATCCCCTTCTGCACTCTATATTTTTAGCGGATCGACGTCGACGATAACCTTGATTTTTCTGTCGGCCTCCAAATTCCTGAGGAGCGACTTAGCCATTTCATGAAGTCTCTTGTTATCCCGCGATTTGAGCAGAATCTGATGGCTCTGTTCATATGATTTCGATTTGGACGGCACTTCCACAGGGCCGAGGATGGTAACGGCAGAATCTTTGATATCGCGGACTGTTCGCCAAACATCCGCAGTCACAGCGCCGTTGAGCTTTCCAAGTACCGTAAAGAGTACCATCTTGGAATAAGGTGGATAATCGAGGTCCTTTCTCTGGGCGAGTTCGAGTTCATGAAAAGCCTCAAAATCATAATGTTTAAGGCATTTCAGCACTTTGCTGCCAGGTGCCTTCGTCTGGATGAGCAGAGAGCCGTCAGCCTTTACCATCTGTGAGACCTCGACTATCTCCTGGAAAGCCCTCTCATAGGCGCGGAAATCGGGCTGGGCCATGAGCAGATCTATATTCATGAGCACTGCGCCAGAATACTTTTCTCCCCTGCAGATTTTTCTTTTGGTCAACGATGTCCCGATTACCAGTGGGACGAAATCCGACAGATTCGGATTGTTTGATATGAAATCCGACTTAGATGAAGACACCTTTGCCTTTTCGATTAAAAGAGTAGGACTTTTCAGCAGGTTCGAAACCTCTTCCCTGACTCTTTCGGTGCCGGCTGAAAAGGACCTCAAGCCGGAGCTGCCGCATTCGTCGCAATGATCAGGGTTGCGACGTTCGTTTCCGCAGTGATGGCATTTGAGCATCCCGGTACTCTTATAAAAAAGCATGGGGATGTCGCATTTTGGACATGATTCGATATGGCCGCAGTCCTCGCAACGGACGAGCGAATATCCTTTTCTTCCGACCATGAAGAGGACCTGTTCATTGTTCTGCAGCATGTTTTTTGCGTGGCTGATTGCTTCAGGAGAAAGCGACAATTGGCTCTGTTTCTTCGTCTTGAAAGTAACTATCTTTACATGGGGACGGGCCTCTTCGCTCTGCAGTGTCAGTTTGTTCAATCGTACATATTTCCCCCGGCGGGCATTGAAGACCGATTCTAGCGAAGGACAGATAGAGGATAGGAGAACGCATTTCTTCTCGATAAATCCTCGCATTACCGCCAAGTCCCGCGCATTGTAATGCAGACCTTCCTCTCCTTTATAAGAGGGACTCTGCTCTTCGAGGACAGCTATAAAAGAGAGCTGCGGCAACGGCACAAGGGCCGCAGAACGGGTGCCGAGAACAACATCGGTCTTCCCGGCAAGTACGTTTCTTATGGTGTCAGCCCGCTCCTTCTTGCCGAGCTTACTGTGGAGTATGCATAGGCGGTCACCGAAGATGCGGCCTATGGCGGGAGCAATCCGTTCGATGATACCTGTCTCCGGAGCGAGGATGATGTATCCGCGGTTATGCTCGGATATCTGTTTTAAGATTTCCAAAAGTGAAGAATACTCACTCTCGACATCTGGAGAATGATACAGCAATGCAGAATATTTGTCCGCTTTAATCTGATTAGTCACCTGCTCCACAATGAATGCGGGAAAAGGAGCGTCCACTTCAAATGATGGTCTTTCGCATGGTCCGCTATCTTTCTTTTTTCTCTCCCTCCTCTTCGTTTCGGCCATGTCGGCAACCGCTTCCTGGAAAAAGGAGCTTTTAAGGGCAAGACCTATCGGCGTAATGTAATATTCAGACAGCCACTTCAGAAATTGCAGAAATGCAACGGACGCGAAAGTTTCATGTATGCTCAGTATCTCTTTGATCCCCCGTGTGGCTGGATCGGCCGTCTCTCTAACGTCAACAATGACGCCGAGATGCCTCCGGTTCATCAGCGGAGCCCTGACAATCTTCCCCTTCAGCTCGGATGGAGCAATGCCCGCATCCTCCGGGACTTTGTATGTGAGGGCGGAAAGCCTTAGTGGAAAAATAACGTCGACAAACATCATTAAGAATAACGAATGATGGAAGAACGATACAAGCAGAACAAACAGCCATTAATCGCCCGGCTGGAAATTGACATTCTCCCCGCCTAGAAGGCGAGGCTTTACGCCCTTTTTTAAGTTATACTTTTGACATGTACGAGCTGGCTGTGACGCACAAGCCATGACCGAAGGATCGTAATTGATAATCAAGAAGCTTTCGTTAACAAACAATCGTCATGAACAATCGCTCGGCTTTCTTTGTTCACAAAAATGATACCCATTAAATTATTCTTGTCGTCCCTCCAGACAATTTTCCCGCAAATTGAGGGTTCTGCCAAAGTAATTATCGATCCTATCCCCAGTCTCATGGCGCAGGATAATTGCATCCCAGAATTCGACGCATCTATTATCACGGCGCCGAATCTACGATTGCAAAAGATGAGCTCTGTTGGCGTGCCGGATAAGACACGGGTATTCCTTCGCATTTCTTCAGATTCGCGCCTGTCAGGTTTGATGAAGAGATGTCGAACAAGACTAAATGGATTTCTACTCATATGCTCCTCCTGAATACCTTGATTATGCGGCTATCAAGTTCTTCTGCTTTATTACGCAGTATGTCGCAGATGACGACGACTTTTTAAATCTTAGTCTGGTGTCGTTTTCATTCCTGCCATGCCTAAATTATAAACTAAAAATATGTCAACAAATCGTCTCAGATACAGGGCAAGTCGTATATTTACAGATCTGGTGACGTGCATCACAGTAAGTTAGGGAAAGACTGACCCCTTGGATGATCCCAGAGGCTCCAAGCGGCGATATGATGAAATATTTTGTTATCATTTGGACAGAAGAAAGGAAGATACTGGGAATAATTGGGAGTTGCCGTAAGGGCCGCATGATAGACATCTCGGTCTCGGGGTGCTGTCTTCCTTATGTGCCAGAAATAGATTATGTTTCGTTAAGAACTAAAGCGGGAATTCCCGGTTATTCATATCCGGGATGAAAGCGTCTCTTTGTAAAAATATTTTGTTGAGGGGTTGACACCCCAAAACCGCTTATATGTATCTAGCGGTATCTGAATGAAACAGTCGTGCAGTGCTCCATCGAAGCATCCTAGAGCGAAGCGGGTCAAGAAATCTAAGCGTCGGGTCATCACGCGCGCTTTTGATTTCCCTATGACGGATGTCAACGCAAAGCAGAATGACAGGATCTGGATGCATATAGGTGCTTGCTGGCGACTACGCAACATTCTGGTTGCCGACAGGATTGAAAACCGGGAGTCAAACAAACTCCTCAAACAGC
>PMYY01000224.1:0-485 GCA_003170655.1 Nitrospiraceae bacterium | reverse complement strand
CACAGTCAGGTCAGGCAGAATGTTGCTGTTCGCGTGGATGAAGGCTATCAACGCTTCTTTGAGGCACTTAAGGAAGGGCGGACGAACGTCCACCCGCCTAAGTTCATCGAGCGCAAGAAATACCGCAGTATCACCTACCCTCAGTACGGGCCTGCGGCCAAGATCAAAAACGGCAAGCTGCACTTGTCGGGACTCAGAGAGTTCCGGCTGTTTGACTACCGCAAGGTCAAGGGGAAGCCCAAGACNNAAGACCGTTACGGTAAAGTTCAAACAGGGCCGGTGGCACAGTATAATCACTGCCGAAGCCCAAGAGAAAGATGTCCTTGATCTGATTCGTCCCGATGACCCACGGCAGGATGCCGGATTCGATACCGGACTGACCGCCCTGGTGACCGACTCTGAAGGCAACGAGTACGATCCGCCCAAAGCTTGGTATATGACTACCGTGCCAGACTCCGCAGTGCGCAGAAGAAGATGTCACGGCA
>PMYY01000234.1 GCA_003170655.1 Nitrospiraceae bacterium | reverse complement strand
GTGCGACTCATCGAGCCTGAATTACTAGCAAGAATCAGCAGTCCAAGTCCGACAGACTCCTAGCGCTTGTAAAGAAAAAAAGGTGGCACGGGATTTCCATGCCACCTTCGTGCCACCCTTTCGGGCGGGAGTTCACCTTAAATTGCATTGATATTTAAGGCTTTAATTGGTCGGGGCGATCCGATTTGAACGGATTTTCACCCTACTAGTTTTTTCTTATTTATCAATGCGTTGCCTCGTCATAAAGCCCTAAAATTGGTAAATTGACGGTAGAGTGGAAGGGTACTTGGCTGTTGCGGTATTATCGCTTTTTCCCAGCAAGAGAATGCCCATAAATGTAAGAACAGCGTATAGGCGGGACAATCCTTCTTCGGTGGTAGCATGCACAGTGGCGAGACTCTGTACTACCGATGCGACTTTTTGCATTATATATGATGCATATTATGTTGACATCTCAAATAGCATTGTATATAGTACATATATGCTCTTCGAGATTGGTGAAAACATCCGACTGACCAGGAAAAGCCGCAAGATCACTCAGGCTGAAATGGCAAAGGCCCTCGGCATGAGCCGTACAACCATCGGACAAATCGAAAATGGCACTGTGCAAGAGATCGGTGTGCGAAAGCTGATCAGGGTGCTTGAATTCCTCAGTTTGGAGCTTAAGGTACGCCCTGCCGGCAGACCGCCCACGCTGGAAGAACTCCGTGAAGAGGAGTCCCGCTGATGCCGGAAGTATCGTCCCTTGCTGTATGGGTCGCCGGGAAGAAAGCAGGGCTGCTTGCTTGCGAAAAACGCAATGAGTATGTCTTCGCTTATGCCCCTGATGTGTCAACCGATGCGCAGGTCTCTCTGACCATGCCAGTGCGGCTGGAAAGCTGGGTTAGCCGTGACTTGCATCCGATCTTCCAGATGAATCTGCCTGAGGGAGCATTGCTTGAAACGATCCGGCGGGCAATTGCTAAAGTAATAGGAGAGGATGACCTGTCGATCCTGCGAGTCACTGGTGGAAACCAAGTTGGCAGAAACCGCTTCTCACTGCCAGGCGACGAGATACCCCACCTAGCTGAAACCCGCGAAAGCCTCGATGACCTGTTGACATATCCTGACACTCTGGAACTTTTCAATGAATTGGTCGCGCGTCATGCCTTAATGTCAGGCATTTCGGGTATCCAACCCAAGGTGTTGCTGGAGGCCACGGAGAGGGCGACCATGGCATCGGCGGGCTTCATTGTGAAGTCGTGGGGCAACGATTACCCTCATCTGGCAGCGAATGAGTACTTCTGCATGACCGCCGCAAAACGCGCAGGGCTGCGGACTCCCGAGTTTTTCTTGTCAGATAACGGGGGGCTGTTCATCATGCGGCGCTTCGACATCGCTCCGGACGGATTTCCGATCGGCTTCGAGGACATGTGCAGCCTTCAGGCACTCGGGACCGCGCAGAAGTATACCGGCAGCTATGAGCGGTTAGCCAGGAGTATCAGGGACTTTGTGTCCGGTGACAAACTGATGGAGTCGAGAGAGCAATTTTTTGCAACGCTCGTGCTATCCATGATGGTACGAAATGGGGATGCCCACCTTAAGAACTTCGGCGTTCTGTATTCCTCACCGCTCGATGCCGTTTCAATAGCCCCGGTTTACGATGTGGTGACAACTACAGCATACATCAAAAAGGACGTGCCTGCGTTATCCTTGGCAGGAACCAAGAAATGGTGGCCACGGAAGGTGTTGGATCGCTTTGCAATAGTTCATCTTTCGCTGCAGCCAAGTACTGTTGCTGACATATTTAGCAGGATGTCAGCAGCGGTTATGGAAACTCGCGGAATTATACCGGATTATATAGCGGATCACCCTGAGTTCCGGGAAGTGGGAAAGTTGATGATGGCTGCTTGGGAAGAAGGGGTTATTGGCCTTAATGGGTAAAGGCATTTCTGCATGGTTTCGAGTGGACCGAGCCTGTCCACCCCAGTACAGTGCACCATAGATTTTTAGATCCTTCGCCCCAGGTCCTGCAACAAAAATCTAATGCGCGGAGCCTTTGGTTTCAGGCATTGCGTTTTTGAGGTATTCGTCGCTTTCAGAAATTCATACAATCGGCAATCGACCTCAGGCTATGTATCTCTACAATTATTTACATGCAATGTAATATACTAACCACAGGATGTTCCAAGAATATGGCAGTCTTCCAAGACTAACCTTGCACGTTGAACAAATTGACTCAATGAATACAATGATTTGTGAGTTATGGAATACGAGGAAATTAAATACATATTAGAATCGAACAAGACGGTTTCCTTATTGAGGGCTGACAATGCTGCCTTGATCATAAGCTTCATAAATTTCCATTTCAAGAAAAACAATCAGATAACAATACCTAATTCCGAACTGGTTTCCAGCCTTTCGGATTATCTTTATGCTCTTAGAGAGCGACACGGAGACAATATATATCCCGATTCTCCGCAGGACTATCTCGACCGGTGGGCAAGCCAGGGTTTTTTGAGAAAGTACTATCCGCCTAACAGCGACGACCCCATTTTTGAGTTGACACCTGCAGCCGAACGCACGCTAGACTGGATACGCGATCTCAACAAAAAAGAATTCATAGGGACCGAGTCACGCTTGCTGATGATATTCGAGAGTCTGAGGCAGTTGGCTTATCGTAGTTCTGATGACCCTCAGATAAGGCTTGCCGAACTCGAAAAGCAGAAGGAGCAGATCGAAAATGATATCAGGGATATAATTGATGGAAAAGTTCAAACCCTTACCCGCACCCAGATTAGGGAAAGATTTGCAACCGTTGTAGAAATGGCTCACAAACTGCTTTCAGACTTCAGGCAGATCGAAGAGAATTTCAGAGAACTGGACCGCTCGGTTAGAAAACAGCAGGCAAGTACCACTTTAAGAAAGGGAGATATCCTTGAGAATGTTTTCATAGCGCAGGACCATATCT
>PMYY01000153.1:9079-9309 GCA_003170655.1 Nitrospiraceae bacterium | reverse complement strand
CCGCCTTCATGTCCGGATCAGCAGACATCAAAGAAAAAACTTCGGCAGCCCTTGATATATTAGCCGTTATCCTTAAGAAAAATCCCGGTAGGATAGTGATCGAGGGACACACCGATAATGTACCCGTCTCCGGGCCTAAGTATACATCCAACTGGGAGTTATCGACAGCAAGAGCTTCAAGCGTCCTCTCAGTCTTAATCCACCAGGGGCTTGACCCAAACAGGTTTATA
>PMYY01000153.1:0-9048 GCA_003170655.1 Nitrospiraceae bacterium | reverse complement strand
ACGGAATATTTCGAAGTGCTATAATGAACAGGAAGGAGCAATATGAGTGATTCCAGTGAAAAAAATCTTAGGGAATTTTCCCGGGTAGACGCCGTAATACCCCTCGACGTGCGTCTTGTTCCACCGGAGGAACAACAAAATATCAAATCCCTTTTTATCGGTGAAACAACGCTACCTGAATACCAAGTGCCGCCGGAGGTGGAGGATATCGTTCTTTCCGAATGGCTTAAAATGCTAAACTCAAAGCTAGATGCCATTCTTGCTTCTATTGCCTCGCGTGATGAAGGGGTACCGATCATATCCCAGAAGAGGGTTAATATCAGCGGGGGAGGCCTCAGCTTCGATACCAAAGAAAAGTTCAATGCTGGCGATGTCTTGGAAATGAAAATAATGCTGCCTATCTCTCCTGGCTCTATATTATATGCTTATGGCGAGGTAGTAGATGTTCGCATCGCCGGCAACTACTATCATACCGCAGTAAAATACATATCAATAGACGACGAAATCAGAGATGAAATCGTGAAGTTCGTCTTCAAGACCCAGCGGGATATTCTGCGGAAAAAACGAGGGTAAGGCCGAAAAGTCATGTTTGTTATCATTGGTGCAATAATAGTTCTGGCCAGCGTTATCGGCGGCTATCTCATGGAGCACGGAAACCTTTCGGTCCTTTTCCAGCCTTCTGAACTGATTATTATAGGGGGCGCCTCTATAGGTGCGCTCGTTATTGCATCACCGCTGACTGTCATAAAAAATATTATAAAGAGCGTCATCAAGGCACTTACAGCGAAAGGTTATGGTAAGGCCGACTACATGGATTCCCTGATAATGCTTAGCGAGATATTCTCCAAGATACGCAAAGAGGGCCTTGTCTCCATCGAAGCTGATGTCGATAGTCCGGAAGAGAGCAAGATATTCAGCGGTCATCCGAAGTTCCTGAAGAACCATCATGCCGTAAACCTTGTTACCGATACCCTCAGGACCGTCATGACCACTAGTATATCTTCTTATGAGCTCGAATCCATGCTTGATAACGAACTCGACGCTCATCATGAGGAAGGCTCAGCTCCGGCAAAGAGTCTCAATAACGTTGCCGACGCCCTTCCCGGACTCGGTATCGTCGCTGCTGTCCTGGGGGTTGTCCTTACCATGGGAAAGATGAAAGAGCCCCCTGAGGTCCTGGGAGAAAGTATCGGTGCGGCACTCGTTGGCACCTTTTTGGGCGTTTTGCTCTGTTATGGTTTCGTCGGACCCCTGTCCAGAAATCTTGAGCAGATGGTCAATGACGATAAGGAATACCTCAGTGTCCTCAAAGTGGGATTAGTATCGTTCATCGGTGGCGCTGCACCTCAGATTGCCGTCGAATTCGCGAGACGGGCGATTCCGGGACACGCGAAGCCATCTTTCATAGAAGTAGAAGACGCCCTCCGGGCATTGAAGAAATAATACTTACCGACGATAACTAATCAATGGCAGACAAGTCGAAGACAATCCTGATCAGAAAGGTCAAAAAAAGTCACGGTGCAGCCCACGGCGGTAGCTGGAAGGTTGCTTATGCCGATTTCGTAACCGCGATGATGGCTTTTTTCCTTCTGCTTTGGCTTATATCTATGGTTACACCTGAAAAGAAAGCTTCGCTCGCCGACTATTTCCGCAATTTTAACATTTTCCAGCAAGGGGGGCGGTCCTTTATGGAACAATCTTCCAGTATTCATAAAGACGTTAAAACGTCGACAGCCGAAATAGTCACCGGAGAAATGTCGGCTGAGGACATGAAAGAAAAACTGAAGGTCGCCATTGAAGAAAAGTTAAAAAATCTTAAAGACCAGATACTGCTCGATATCGTCGACGGAGGGGTGAGAATTCAGATTGTCGACCTCGAAGGCCGTCCCATGTTCCCTTCAGGCAATGCCGAACCGAATGACAAATGCAAACAGATCCTCAAAGTCGTAGCAGAAAATATAAAAGACTCCTCTAACAAAATTGCCGTTGAAGGACACTCAGATTCAGCCCCATTCAAGGGAGGAAAGATCACGAACTGGGAACTCTCTACGTCAAGGGCTTCGGAAGCCAGGAAGCAGCTTGAACGGGACGGGATAGATTCTAGCCGGGTAGCCAGGGTGGTGGGTTATGCCGACAATGAACCTCTTATTAAAGAAGATCCGACGGATGCCCGGAACAGACGTATCAGCATAATACTTCTGGCCGGCCACGCAAAGACATCCGCCAAGTCACCAGAAGCAGCGTCGTCTTCTTCAGGTGCAGTTCAATCGCAGCAGGCACAGCCACAGCCGATCTCCATCATCCCTCCGTCAGCAGCTCCCGCGCCGGCCCAACAGCCGCCTGCCGTCAAAAACGAGGCTTACAAATTGCCGCCTCAAGAAAGCCGGACAGCATCCGACAGAGACAAAAAGAAGTTTGTCGATCCCGGCATCAGGCCCGACAAGCCTATCGATGTGAGGCCTTCGATCTTCCCCGGCCTCGACCGCTAAATAGAGGAAGCTACCTCATCTACAGGTTGTACTGCAAGTATATTTCAGTGATACTCCACACAATTATTTTCTCGACAAAAGGAAAATCCGCATAATAATATTAGTTCTCTTATAATAATATTATTATTTCAAATTCCCATAAGCCCCCCTTTTTCTTGACAATTTACGCCCGAAAAAAGCATGATAGTCCTCGAACTGCTGTAAGGAGGATATACGCATGCAAACTCCGGGATCCTACATTCCTTACGAGTATTTGCCGATCTTGGTTATCATGATGATTTCTGTTATGTTTTCAGTAGTAGTAATTCTGGTTGGAAGCATTTTTCGCCTCGCAAGGCCCTATAAAGAAAAACTTCTCATATACGAATCAGGCAACCCTCCTGTCGGAGAAACGCGTGAACGTTTCAGCATTAAATTCTATATCATTGCAATGCTTTTTGTAGTATTCGATGTTGAAGCAGTGTTCCTATATCCTTGGGCGTTGGTATTCGATAGTATTGGTTTGTATGCCGTGATCGAGATGATGCTTTTCATTGTCATGCTTCTCATCGGCTATGTCTATGCCTGGAAAAAGGAAGCATTCAATTGGTAGCGGAGGGACTTCGATGATCGTTGACGGAACTACAGCACTTATAGAAGTCGAGGAAGGGATAAGAATCATACCCGGCGCCAATACGATTGTCTGCGCACTCGATAAGATCGTAAACTGGGGCAGAAAATCCTCGATTTGGCCCATGACCTTCGGCCTTGCTTGTTGCGCCATCGAGATGATGGCCACCGGCGCCTCTCACTATGACCTTGACCGTTTCGGCGTTGTCTTCAGAGGTTCACCAAGGCAATCAGACGCCATTATCATAGCTGGAACGCTAACAAAAAAAATGGCCCCGGTGGTCAGGATGGTTTACGATCAGATGCCGGAACCCAGATACGTTATTGCCATGGGAAGTTGCGCTTGCAGCGGTGGGATATATAACACATACAGCACTGTTCAGGGAGTGGATACCGTCCTGCCTGTAGACGTGTATATCCCCGGCTGTCCTCCAAGACCTGAAGCGCTCCTTGATGGTCTTATAATGCTACAGGAATTGATAAATAAGGAACATTTCAAATGGAGCAGGTGGAGATAATTTGACACCTCGAGCGATTGCCGAACTTATTCAATCTAAATTCAAGCCCGAAGTAGCAGAAATCACGGAATTCGGGGACCAGGTA
This sequence comes from Nitrospiraceae bacterium, assembly GCA_003170655.1. Lineage (GTDB taxonomy): Bacteria > Nitrospirota > Thermodesulfovibrionia > Thermodesulfovibrionales > Dissulfurispiraceae > Fen-1308. Next base: position 5,347 of record PMYY01000153.1, on the reverse strand, counting down.
TCGGTCTTGGTAAACAAGACCAGGATCCTCGAAATAATGTCATTTCTCCGGAATAGCTCCGAGCTTTATTTCGATTATCTTACAGATCTCTGCGGCGTCGATTATCAAGGGAGGAAAAACGAGCGCTTTGAGGTCGTCTACCATCTGCGTTCGATCCTGCACAATCACTGCATACGAATCAAGGCTGCCATCCCGGAGAAGGACTGCAAGATAGACAGCGTCGTTCGCATCTGGGCTGGAGCAAATTGGCACGAACGGGAATGTTTCGACATGTATGGCATATCCTTTACCGGGCATCCAGATTTCCGCAGAATACTCATGCCTGATGATTGGGAAGGCCACCCCCTGAGAAAAGACTATCCACTCAAAAGCGATCTCGGCGAGGCTGAATGGAAGGGCTTCAAAGAGGTTCTTGAAACTGTCGAGAGAAACAAGAAATATGAGGTCCGCTGAACCATGCTAAAGAAAAAAGAGCTTTCAATCAATATGGGGCCGCAGCACCCCGCTACTCACGGCGTATTGAGACTAGTACTCGAACTTGACGGAGAGACCGTCGTGAAATGTACGCCCCACGTAGGGTATCTGCACCGCGGGACCGAGAAGCTGGGTGAAAACAGAACTTATCCGATGGCGCTTCCTTTGACCGACAGGCTTGATTACGTCTCGAGCATGTCAAATAATATCGGGTACTGCGTGGCCGTCGAGAGACTTCTAGGGATAGAAGCGCCTGCAAGGGCCAAGTACATAAGGACCATCATGGCTGAACTAACGAGGATAGCCAACCATATCGTCTGGATTGCTACTCACGCCCTCGATATCGGCGCAATGACGGTGTTCCTTTATTCAATGCGGGACAGGGAGTGGATACTTGATCTGTACGAGATGGTTTGCGGTGCGCGGTTGACCGTCACCTATCCCAGGATCGGCGGCGTTAGATGCGACATCGACCAGGAATTCATGGACAGCTGCTATAAATTCATCGAAGACTTCCCCAAGAGGATCGAAGAATATGAGACCCTTATCGACCAGAACAGGATATGGCTCCAGAGGACTGTCGGCGTAGGAATTATCTCTGCGGCCGATGCCATAAATTGGGGATTGACCGGCCCTACTCTAAGGGGTTCGGGCGTTGCATACGACGTCAGAAAGGCCGCACCTTACGACGCTTATGACCAGATCGATTTCGAAGTACCCGTCGGCAAGAACTGCGATGTCTACGACAGGTATCGCTGCAGGATGGATGAGTTCAGGCAATCGATAAGTATTATTAAACAGTGCCTCGACAAGCTGCCCGACGGACTTGTGCTCGCATCCGAAGCCCCACCATACGACATGCCAATCGGCAAGCCGCGCGTAATGCCGGGGCATCCCATGGGAGAGATTCTTCCTGGTGAGTTGGTAGAAGAGAAGGTACCCTTTGACGAATTATATTCGGCGACAGAAGTCCCCAAAGGTGAGCTCGGTTTTTATTTCGTCAATGACGGAACTGCAAGACCCTATCGTATGCGTATTAGAGCACCTTCCTTCGTCCATGCATCGGTTTTACCCAAATTGTGCGAAGGGTCCCTTGTTGCAGACGTTATCGCAAATATAGGGACGATCGATATAGTTCTAGGGGAGTGCGACAGATAATAAGGTGGTAATGCATGGATATTAGCTCATTCTATGGATTTTTGGGAACAGACACTACGGATTTCATCTTGCGGATGATTATCATGGTCGCGAAGATCGCAGTGGTCATTGTAATCGCATTGCTTCATGTCGCCTACTCCACATGGTTCGAAAGAAAGATAATCGGCCACATGCAGATTCGCCTCGGCCCCATGAGAGTCGGGTATCACGGATTGCTTCAGCCCTTCGCCGACTTTGTCAAACTATTCTTCAAAGAAGACATTATCCCCAGCTCCGGCGACCGGCCGGTATTTCAGTTGGCCCCGATGATCGCTCTATTCGCCACTATAAGTTCCCTTGCCGTAATCCCATTTTTCAATGACTTCGTTATTGCAAAAAATATGAATGTTGGGCTTCTTTACCTTTTTGCCATGTCATCGCTTAGCGCCTACGGAATAATCCTTGCCGGATGGTCCTCGAATTCGAAATATGCGTTCCTCGGTGGATTGCGGTCTTCCGCGCAGGTCATCAGCTACGAGATAGCTCTCGCGCTCAGCCTTGTCGGGATCATGGTGCTGTCGGGCTCCCTTAATCTTGTCGAGATAATAGAGGCCCAGCAAAAACACTGGTATGGAATGTATGTCGTCGTACAGTTTCCCGCCTATATCCTGTTTCTCATCTGTGCCTTTGCTGAAACCAACAGGACCCCATTCGATCTGCCAGAGGCTGAAAGCGAACTCGTGGCAGGGTATTTTGTCGAATACAGTGGGATGAGATTCTCCCTTTTCTTCATGGCCGAATACATAGCAATGATAATCATGTCGTGCATAGCAGTCACCTGTTTCTGGGGAGGCTGGACCCTTCCTCCTGTAGTGATGAAGGCGCTGCCGTTCCTAGCCGTCGTGCCGGGTTTAGTATGGTTCCTGCTAAAGGTATACTGTCATCTATTCCTTTTTTACTGGGTCCGCGCCACGGTTCCGAGATTCAGGTACGACCATCTCATGAGTCTTGGATGGAAAGTACTTATTCCTCTGGCCCTGGCAAATATCGTAATAACTTCAATTGTGAAGTTTCTGTTTTAAGAGGGTGTGACCATTGACTGTCAAACAATTAATCGATAAGGTTTTCCTCACCGAGATTCTCAAGGGAATGGCGCTCACCTTCAAGATGATGCTCTCAAAGCCTGTCACGATACAATATCCTGATGAGAAACGAAAGATCTATCCCGGGTTCAGGGGAAAGCATGCTTTTGTCAGGGACGCGAAGACCGGCAGGCAAAAGTGCATCATGTGCATGAAATGCGTCAATATTTGCCCTTCTCAATGCATTTCACTGAAAAAAGGAAGGGATGAGAATAACAAACCTTTCCTGGAGCGCTATGACATAGAGGCCCTCAGATGCATATACTGTGGTTATTGCGTTGAAGTCTGCCCCGTATGCGCACTCGTCCTTACTGAAGATTTTGGATATTGCTCCTATACGAAAGATGCAATCTTTTTTGACAAGGATAAGATGCTGAAGAATTGGGACGAGTTTGTAGCGAAACTCAGCGGTGATGTATATTGGAACAAATTCTGGCGGCCTGACGGCGTCGACATAGCCAAGATGCCAAAATCTAAGAGGGAGCAGGCACCAGTGCCGATACGCCCGACTGCAGCAGTGCCGTCGGATACTGTGCCGGAAAAAAAACCGGTTAATCCAGCGGAAAAGCCGCCCGAACCTGCTGCTGAGGTCGAAGAAAAGCCCGAAGAAAAAAAGGAGGTTGTCTAAATGCTGCCGGTGATCATCTTCATCTATTTCGCCTTAGCTATGACCACCTTGTCCATCCTCGTGATAACAAGAAGGAACCCTATTCACAGCGTGCTCTTTATGCTGGCGCTCTTTTTTCATGTCGCGGCCCTTTATCTTTTTCTGAATGCGGAATTTCTAGCTGCGGTGCAGGTCATTCTGTATGCAGGTGCAATTCTCGTTCTGTTCCTCTTCGTCATCACGATGCTGAACCTCAAAGCAGAGATCTTCACCGATCCATTTATAGGTGAGTGGCCCGTCAGTCTAGCGATAGGATCATCTTTGCTGCTCCTCATCTTTTTCACGTTAAGAGATTTTCTTCCGGGCCCTGTCGGCACCTATACAATAGAAATGATTCAACGGGAAACCAATACCAAAATTCTTGGAAGGGTCTTATACACAGAGTATCTTTTCCCGTTCGAAATAGCTTCGCTCATCCTCTTGATCGCAATTGTGGGGGCCATGGTGCTCGCCAAAAAGAAGAGTTAGGAGTATTACTGATGATTCCGCTCGAATGGTACATAGGATTAAGCTCAATAATCTTCATGATCGGAGCCGTAGGTTTCATGATCAGAAGGAACCTCATCATTATGCTTGTGTGCGTAGAGCTCATGCTTAATGCAGTCAATATCAGCCTCGTTGCCTTCAGCCACTATCTGCAGGACCTTCGGGGACAGATTTTCGTCTTTTTCATAATCACCGTTGCTGCTGCCGAAGCCGCCATAGGTCTTGCGATACTGGTTGTCCTCGTCAGGAACAAGGGCGTTGTGCATACCGATGAAATAACAGAGATGAAAGGATAGGCCCCGGGAAATGGATAAATACATACTGATACCTCTTCTTCCGCTGGCCGCGTTTACCATCAATATACTTTTCGGGAAGCAGGTTTTAAAAGATCGGGCACACTGGATATCGACCCTGGCTGTCTTGGGATCGTTCATCATCTCGCTGATCACTTTCTTTGAGGTAGTCAACGGCAAGACACTCAACTACGATGTATATACCTGGGTGTTATCCGGCTCGTTCAAAGTGAGCATCGGGTTCATGATCGATCCGCTCAGCGCAATCATGCTGATTGTCGTAACGACCGTAAGCCTTTTGGTACATATATATTCTTCCGGATATATGCAGGGCGACCCCGGCTACTATCGCTTCTTCTCGTATCTGAGTCTTTTTACCTTTTCCATGCTCATGCTTGTCTTGGGAAACAATTTACTGCAACTCTATTTCGGATGGGAAGCGGTCGGTCTTTGTTCTTATTTCCTGATCGGTTTCTGGTACGAAAAGAAGAGCGCTGCGGATGCCGGAAAGAAGGCCTTCATCGTCAATCGCTTCGGCGATTTCGGCTTCGGCCTTGGCGTCTTCATGATTTTCCTCTTTTTGGGCTCTATACAGTATTCAGACATTTTTGCGAATATAGACAGCATCCGGGGACAGACGGTCAATCTGCTAGGGAACAATGTCGATCTTCCGACACTGATTGCCCTGCTGCTCTTCTGCGGCGCTGCAGGCAAATCGGCGCAGATACCGCTTCATGTCTGGCTTCCTGACGCAATGGAAGGCCCTACCCCAGTCAGCGCCCTCATTCACGCTGCCACGATGGTCACAGCAGGCGTATTCATGGTGGCACGCTTCAGTCCGCTTTTCAATCTTTCGCCGACAGCCATGGCTGTCGTTGCAATAACCGGGGCGGTTACAAGCCTCTTTGCTGCTACCATCGCACTCGTACAANNCAGAACGACATCAAGAAAGTGCTCGCCTACTCCACCGTGAGCCAGCTCGGGTACATGTTCCTCGCCTGCGGCGTCGGAGCTTATGGAGCAGGTGTTTTTCACCTCTATACGCATGCTTTTTTCAAGGCCTTGCTCTTCCTCGGAGCGGGCAGCGTTATGCATGCAATGCAGGGCGAGCTCGACATCCAAAAAATGGGTGGCCTTAGAAAATATAT
>PMYY01000067.1 GCA_003170655.1 Nitrospiraceae bacterium | reverse complement strand
GAGACTATCCGGGCGAGCTTAACAGCTACGGCTATGAACCGAAGGGTGTGGGAGTTATCATATCGCCATGGAACTTCCCGCTTGCGATCCCAATGGGCATGGTCTCGGCGGCCATCGTCACCGGAAACGCAGTTATCTTCAAACCGTCAGGGCTCTCACCGGTGCTTGGCTGAAGCTGGTTGAGCTTTTCAGGCAGGCAGGTCTGCTGTCGGGAGTGTTGCAATTCCTTCCCGGGCCGGACAGAGAGGTGGGAGAATATCTCGTATCCCATCCTAGAACGGATTTCGTAGCCTTCACCGGGTCGAAGGATGTTGGACTGAGGATCGTAAAGACTGCAGGTACAACGCATCCCAGTCAGAGAAACGTGAAGAGGGTCATCGCAGAAATGGGCGGAAAGAATGCCATTATTATTGATGAGACGGCAGATCTCGATGAAGCAGTTAAGGGAGTGGTCGATTCAGCCTTTAGTTTCCAGGGACAGAAATGCTCTGCATGTTCGCGCGTGATTGCCGTCGGTGAGATGTACGATGAATTCTGCAGCAGACTGCGGGATGCGGCTTAGAGCATAATAATAGGACCGCCTGAAAATCCTCAAAACACTATGGGACCGCTGGTGGATGAAGCAGCAGTAAAGATGGTCAATCGATATATCAGAATCGCAAAAAAAGAAGGGAAGCCGCTTCTTGTAAGGAAGGCCGATGGAGACGGATATTTTGTGGGACCGGCCATTTTTACCGATGTGAATCCCGGATCCAGGATAGCCCAGGAGGAGATATTCGGGCCAGTTGTTGCTATCATGAGAGCTACAGATATCGATGAAGCGTTGAGCATCGCCAACGGAGTTTCATATGCCTTGACTGGTGGAATATTTTCCAGGAGTCCTAAAAACATCGAAAAAATAAAAAATAATTCAGAGTCGGCAATCTCTACATCACCAGGAAGATTACCGGCGCTCATCGTAGGAAGGCAACCTTTCGGCGGATTCGGCATGTCGGGCGTCGGCTCAAAAGCAGGAGGACCTGACTATCTGCTGCAATTTATGAATCCGAAAAGCATTTGCGGAAATACTTTAAGAAAGGGTTTCGCGCCAGAGCAGAAGATTTAAGAATCGATCCTGATGGAGGAAATGACCTGAAGTCTTTATAATGTTCGGGCAAGTTCGACGAGGGAGAACCAACCTCTCGAATCGGTGAACCATCTCTTTATTTCAAGTCCGGCTTGCAGCACCATTCTCTCGGCACTTTCCCTGCTGAATTTTTCACAGATTTCGGTATGGATAGTTTCGTTTCTTTCGAAGTGAACATTCAATCCCAGCTTTCCTATCTCCACCGAAACATTCCTGTTGGCCTTGAGATGCATCTCAACGCGGCCCTGCTTTTCATCGAAAAAGGCAATATGGTCGAAATGGTCTGCGTTGAAATCTGCATTTAACTCCCGGTTGACTACATTTAGAATGTTTTTGTTGAATTGAGCCGTAATCCCCCTGGCGTCATTGTAAGCCTTCTCCAAAATATCTCTCGGTTTAATCATGTCGAGGCCAATGAGGAAGCGGTCTTCCGGTCCCATGAGACGAACGACACTATTCAAGAGATGCAGCCTGTTTTCTTCATTGAAGTTCCCGATGGTGCTCCCGAAAAAGGTGATGAGTCTGATGCGATCTCCGGGGAATGCCTCGATATGCTTAGTAAAGTCTGCAACCATTCCGAGTACCTTCAGCGACGGGTAGAGTTCCAGTAACTCGATCGATGCATCGAACAATGCCGATTCACTGACATCTATCGGCATGTAACAGATGTCTTGAGGTCTGGGAGCGGCATCGAGAAGGGTTCGGACCTTCCTGTTCGAGCCGGAGCCAAGTTCGATCAAGTATCCGGTATCGAAACCCGCCATAATGAAGGATGCCGCGTCATTCAAAATAGCGAGTTCTGTACGCGTCTGATAATATTCTGGCAGTCCGCAGACGAGCTCGAAGAGATGAGATCCGTGGCTGTCGTAAAAGTACCTGCTTGGGATATATTTTTGAGAGGCGGTCAGGCCCATGGCTATATCGATGCCGATATCACCTTGGAAGTCATCACACATGCAATCGACTATTTCGATGCGATCTGATGTCAAAATAGTGTTCATGATCTTATCCTTTGCCGGTTCGCTTTCTACCTGCATGGCACGAAGCGCACGCTGTTTCGCGAACTGTTGATGACTTTTTCCAAGAAGGTTGAGGCACTCTCGATCTGATCAAATGAGTTGGACGCGCCCAAGGACAATCGTATCGAACAATGCGCCTCTTCTTGGGAGAGCCCGATAGCCAGCAGGACGTGAGAGGGCATTGGAGAGCCGGACCGGCATGCGGATCCGGAGGAGATGGATACACCTTGCTGATCGAGGGCCAGTACGAGAGATTCACCGCGAATACCAGGCAGTGTCATGTTTAAGGTGTTCGGCAGGCGCTCAGTTATGTGTCCATTAATCCATGCATCAGGCACCAACTTCATTATGCTTTCAGCAATCCTGTTACGCATTTCGGTGATCCTTTCCATCGCGGGAAGATTCATGACTGCAAGCTCTGCCGACCTGCCGAACCCGGCTATCCCCGCCACGTTTTCGGTGCCTGCGCGCATACCGCGCTCTTGTTTGCCTCCGTGTATGAGTGGATCGAGGCAGCAGTCCCTTCGCACGTAAAGCGCACCCGTTCCTTTCGGCCCATGTATCTTATGCGCCGATAACGACAGGAAGTCGACGCCGAGGGCCTCGACATCGACTTGTATCTTTCCGGCTGCCTGCACCGCGTCGGTATGGAACAAAACCCCGCGCTCTTTTGCTATCGCGGCCAACTTCGCAAGCGGCTGAATCGTTCCAATTTCGTTGTTTGCAGACATGATGCTGACGAGACAGGTCTTTCCTGTGATAGCTTTCAGAAGGTCGTCGGGATCGATCAAGCCGTTCTTATCGACCGGGAGCAGGGTGACCTCGAATCCACAGCCCCTGAGCCATTCACATGTCGCGAGTATAGCCGGGTGTTCTATCGTCGAGGTAATTATGTGGTTTTTCCCGTTCCTGTTCGAAAAGGCTGCACCTTTCAATACGAGGTTGTTCGATTCTGATCCGCCACTCGTAAATACGATGCGCTTCGCCGTACAATTGAGCAATTGCGCCACTTTTCTGCGAGACGCTTCGATGATGGCGTGGGCGTCTTTGCCTTCTTTGTATATGCTTGACGGATTGCCAAAATGTTTTTTCATAACCTTAGCCATTTCGTCATATACTTCAACTGCGATAGGTGTTGTCGCGTTATGATCTAGATAAATGCGTGCAGTATTGTCCGGCACCCCTTGTTGCAGAATTTGGGCACGCGGGCTGTGTTCGCCCGAGTCCATTCTTACCGCCTCAACGCATTCGGGCACCTTCACAACATCGCACAGGAGCGCTTTGTAGACAGGAAACCCTGAGATGGGGTCGTAGCGCTGCAGGTCGGTCAATTCATTGATGTTACATTCCTGCCATGCTTTGGGTCCGACAGGGCCTCCGCCCCCCATGTTGGCATCTATCGTGCCAGCCATCATATCTTCGGTGACGAACGCCCGCATACGTACCTGTCCTCTATTAGTTCTGACATAGACCAGGTCGCCGTCATTTACGCCGCGCACTTCTGCATCGTGTGAATTCAGTGTCACCGCAGGCTCGGGGCGCTCTCTGTAAAGCGATGGTACGCCGTGGTGCTGCGATCGAAAATCGGTTGTCACTCTCGATCCCGAATTGAAAATGAGCGGAAATTCTTTTAAAAGGTCGGGGCGAGAAGCAGGGCTTTCTCCGGGCTCGGTATACACCGGCAGCGGGTCATAGCCATGCTCTTCGAGGATAGTGGAAGCGATCTCGAACTTGCCTGAGGGGGTATCGAAACCGGACATCCCGTCAGGTCTCAGAAGACCCTTCTCCCACTTGTGATATTGCATCATGACCGTCGGCACCCTGACAGTACCTCCTGCTGCGCGCACCTCTTCTGGCGTAAAGCCGGAACCCTTAAGGACATGACTGAGAAGTTCGTCCCTGTTCTGCGGATACAGATGTCCGTATCCCAGACGCGCCGCAAGTTCGGACATTATGAAGAAATCGTTCCGGGCCTCACCGACCGGATTGATAACCGCTTCGCGAATGCGGAAGCTCGGTCCATAGGTCATGTAAGAGTCGACTTCGTACATGGTAGTTGCCGGCAGGACAATATCGGCATAGGCCGCATCTGCCGTGAGCTGCCTGTCGATGCAGACCAAAAAATCGAGGCCATTGAGAGTTTCCCTCCAGACCGTCGGCTCCGGCCAGGAGGTTATTATCGACGAGCCCAAAATAATAAGAGAGCGCACGTGATACGGGGTTCCGCGCAGTACCGCATCGGGAAGGGCCATGGGATGCGACTCTTTGCGATAGTGGCAGTAGATCGGAAAGCGGCCGCGGCCAAGGGTCTTACCGATGTCCGGATTTTCGAGAAGTTCCCTGCGATTGATCGGGAAATAGTTATCTTTCATGCCGAAGCACCTACCGCCAGGAACATCGAGCTGCCCGGCGAGCGCCCACAAAACCATTGTGGCGCGAATCGCCTGTACGCCGCTTTCGCTGTATTCGAGACCTGTGTACATGACAGGGGATGCGCCGTTCGCTTCGGCTATGCGCCTTGCGAGCGATACCACTGTTTCAGCCGGGACGCCCGTGATGCCCTCGACTACTTCGGGCCTGAAATGCCGAACATACACGGAGAACTCATCGAATCCGCGGGTCCAATCCCTTACGAAGGCGTCGTTATAGAGTTCCTCTTCGATGAGGATATTGCATATGCCTAGTGCCAGCGCGCCGTCAGTACCTGAACGAATCGGTATCCATTCGGCCCCTTCGAGCCTGGCTGTCATCGTTCTTCGCGGATCTATTACAATCACCTTTGCGCCACGCTGCTGAGCCGCTATGATCCTTTTGAAGTCGAGCGGCGGGCAGTCCGTAGCCGGGTTGGCTCCCCAGACTACGATCAACTCGGCATTTTCGATGTCCGAAAACATATTGATAAGCATCCCGCCCATCGTGACATGCGGTGCTATCATGGCAAAGGAGACGTAGCAGAGCGAACCTGCTCCAAGGGTGTTGGGAGAACCGAAGGGGAATAGCACGCTCGATGCCGAAGAGACAGCTACCCCTTTGGGTTGAAAGACGTCGCACATTGCCAGTTCAAAGCTTCCGCGTCCGGTATAAACGGCATTCGCCTCCGGGCCATATTCAGCCTTGATCCGATGAAGCCTTTCAACAATTATATCGTAGGCGTCATCCCATGTGATGCGCTCGAAATTGTAGGTGCCTTTAGGTCCTTTCCGGCGCATCGGATAATGTAGGCGGTCGGCGGAATATACGATGTCGGCCGAATGCTCGCCTAACTTGCATATGATGCCGAGTTCTGAACTTTCATCGGAACGCACACTTGCGAGCCTGCCGTCTGGGCCATACGAAACGACCACCCAGCACCCGGCAGGACATATGCCGCAAAGTGCGTGCTTATCAGGGATTTTAGTCATTAAATGCCTCGGTGTGCTTAATCGGAAATTGTACTTACAAAATATTTAGTTTCGGGGAGGATGTCAAATCCGGATATTAGAATGTGGATATTAGAATGTATTACCAAATATAAAAAGTTATGTTACCACCTGTCTTTCGGGCCGATGTCCATTACCTGCCTGAGGGCGAGCAACTCAGATATATGGTAGGCATTATGGTCGGCGATCAGCAATATCTCGCGGAATATGGTGTAGTCTTTTGCATGAGGAATCGGAGAAAAGAAATCTGTTTTCGGGTCGGTCACTATCTTAATTGCAGCTTTTAAATCCGCGCGGATCGCTGAGAGCGTTTTTTCCCATTCTACCTGGGTGGCTTTTTCATCGGGGTCAGGCCAGAATTCCGAATAGTCCGGGGAGACATATTCGGGATTTCTCACGAATTCGAGGATGTCCCATTGCGCGCGGCGCATATGTTCGAGAAGGTGCCAGAAGGTGTAATTAACGTGAGGCGGTTTTTTATTTATCGAAGCGGGCTGAAAATCGGCTATTGCATTCTCGAATCCAATGTGGGCATTGCCTCCCCTTAAAAGTGTGACCAGTTCATCGCGAAGGACCTTATCGGCTTTTTTAGGCATCAAATCCACCTCGTTAACAACGGAGTCTTGCAGGGTATAGTCCCTTCGACAAGCTTATAGATTAAATATACCCCGTCCGGCACGCCTCTTCAAGTGAACTGGAATACGAGATTACTAATGCAGGCCAAAGGAAAGGTGTCAATGCCTATCGGCAAGCATTCTTCATTAGATCGGCGGCAATATAATCGACAACTCCGTCTTCTTCGTTCGGACCTATGATTACCGATGCGCAGTTTTTGACTTCATCGAGTGCATTTGCAACGGCAACCGCCTTAGTCGCTATTTTAAACATGCTGATGTCGTTGCGGCTGTCTCCAAATACGGTCAGCTCATCGACCGGAAAGTCTAGCATCTCTATCAATTCTTTTATTGCGTATTCTTTTGTCGCTTTGCGATCATAAACGGTCATCCAGTGCCACCCGGGAGAGTAGGGGTTTTCGAAATAGTTGATCTCCACATGTTCGGCGTAACGCTCAATGACATCGGCGAAGAGCCCTTCGAGGTGCTCTTTCCTGTTGATCACATTGAGACAGATAATCCGCTCATTTAGTTTACATTCGACATTGGCAGTCCTTTGAAGTCGCCTGTCTCCGGCTGCAGTGCGCTCATCAAGGTACCAGAGCATTCCTTCGTTTGAGATATCGTTGAAATAGAGATGGTCTTCCTTGCCGTCGTGGCTTGTAACGAATGGGACCGAGCTATGGCTTCCGATAAGTGAGAATATCTCCTTCGCGACATCGTTGTCGATGGAGTTGATCATCAGTGGAGAACCCGTTTTGAATTCCGAGATATAGGCACCGTTAGATCCGATGACGGGCAGGTTCATATTCAAGCCAGCAAGAAGCGCTCGCACGGAATGCACGTTGCGTGCGCTGGCCACAGTGAAGCGCAGCCCCTCCAATAGCAGCGCGTTCAATTTTCGTTTCGCGTAACCGGATAGCATGGCATCACTCCTCAGCAATGTGCCGTCCAGATCGGAGATATAGAGTCGGTTGGAGGTATCGTTCATAATGGATAGTCGGTAGCCTTATTTTAACCCAATGCACCTTTTTAATAAATGCAGCCGCGTTTTATAATAAATGGCTGATGATTTCCTACCCTATCGACGACATACTCCCTATGCTGAAAGAGACGATTATCTCGAACTCTTCGGTCGTCCTGCACGCACCGCCGGGCGCGGGCAAGACGACCCGTGTTCCCCTTGCACTTCTTAACATGCTGAAGGGGAAGGGGAGCATCGTAATGCTCGAGCCGCGAAGGATTGCCGCAGTTTCCGCAGCAAGGTGGATGGCCCATCTGCTCGGAGAAGAAGTTGGCAGGACCGTCGGCTATTCGATACGCTTCGACAGCAGGAAATCGGAAGATACGCGCATCGAGGTCGTCACGGAAGGCATACTCACCCGTCGTATCCAGGCCGATCCGACGCTTGAAGGTGTGGAGATGGTCATCTTCGACGAATTCCATGAACGCAGTCTCCATGCTGATCTCGCACTTGCTCTATGTCTTGATGCACGTCGCAATCTCAGAGATGATCTGAAAATCCTTGTCATGTCTGCGACGCTCGACTGCGGCCCCATCGCGACCCTTTTGGAAGGTGCTCCTATTATTACTTCCAGCGGCAAAGCCTTTCCTGTCGAAGAGAGATATATCTTCGACAAGAGTGAACGCTCTCTCTCGGCCCGCGTTGCCGGTGCAGTCAGCACTGCATTGAACGAGACCTCCGGAGATGTCCTGGTTTTTATGCCGGGAGCCGGGGAGATTCGCGCCTGCTCAGATATGCTGAGTCCGATTGTGGGAAGCAGGGGAGATGGAACGACAATTCATCCTCTATATGGCGATCTGCCTTTTGAGGAGCAGGAGCGCGCTATAATGCCGTCTCAAACGCGAAAAATCGTCCTTGCCACGAACATTGCGGAGACGAGCCTTACCATTGAGGGAGTAAAGGTAGTCATCGACAGCGGCTTGACTCGAAGGCTGCAGTATGACCCTTCTACAGGAATGAATCGGCTGATTACGGTATCAGTCTCGAAGGCCTCGGCCGAACAACGTAAGGGAAGGGCAGGCAGGCTTGCTCCCGGCTCATGCTACCGGCTATACAGCCGTCATGATTTTCAATCCATGGTGCCGTTTACGCCGCCGGAAATTCTTGTTTCGGACCTGTCGTCCATGGTGTTGGAACTCGCAGCTTGGGGAGTGAATGATCCATCAGTGTTCGCATGGCTCGATACCCCACCCTCCGCAGCGTGGGATGCAGCCAAGGAGCTCCTGATGGAACTGGGTGCACTTGATCCTTCCGGCGCAGTAACTTCACAAGGACGGGAAATGGCACGTCTGCCGCTGCATCCGCGTCTCGCCGGCCTGATGAGCAGGGCCGCCGTACTCGGCTGCATCAGTTTGGGTGCCGACCTTGCAGCGCTGCTTTCCGAGCGGGATATAATCCGCCGGGGCACTTTGAGAAGTATGATACAAGTGCAAGAACCGGATATTTCCACCAGGCTCGACATCCTTCGTGCCTGGCGGAAAGGGACGGTCATTCCCGACGGTACGGATAAATGGGCTGTACGGTCTGCTGACAGGACTTCAAGGCAACTCATGCGCCTGATGTCGGGTAGTCCAAAAGCGTTTTCCGAGGATGCGGTCGATCACGATATAATTTCCCGTCTTCTGATCCATGCATTTCCCGACAGGATCGCGCGGAGGCGCGAGGACGATGGAGGCCGTTTTGTCCTTGTGCAGGGAAGGGGCGTCAGATTTACCTCCATAGGCTCATTGAGCAAAAGCCCATTCATTGTTGTAGCCCACATGGATGCAGGCGAAAAGGGCGAGGGAATCGTGCATATCGCTGCTCCTCTGACGGAGAAAATCATCCGCGAAGAGTGCTCCAGCCGCATCGAGATTATCAAAAGAATAGAGTGGGACAAGAGGGAGAACCGGATTGCAGCGGCGGATGAAGAGCGTCTCGGGGCCATGATGCTCTCGGTTAAACCCTTTCAGCCATCGGACGAAGATACCGCACCGATTTTATGCGGTGTCATCAAATTAACGCCGGGCATGCTTATATTCACAGAAGAAGCCCGTCAGTTTAAGGGTCGCGTTGCACTTGTGAGACGGATTTTCCCTGAAGAGTCGTGGCCGGACCTTTCAGATGAGCGTCTGGCTGCTATACCTGAGGAATGGCTTAACCCCTGGCTTGGCGGTGTCCGGAGCGCTCAGGATTTTGCGCGTGTCGATATTCTGGCTGCTTTGCGGGCGCGGTTGTCCTGGCCGCAGATGCATCTGTTCGACGACCTCGCCCCTACTCACATTGCTGTACCGAGCGGCCATCGCGTGCATATCGATTATGTTTCGGGAGATATCCCGGTCCTGGCGGTAAAGTTGCAAGAAATGTTCGGCCTTGCCGATACCCCGGCTATAGCTAGAGGACATGTAAAACTACTGCTCCATCTTCTTTCGCCGGCGCGAAGACCGCTTCAGATCACGCAGGACCTGAAAGGTTTCTGGGACGGCAGTTATCAGCAGGTGAAGAAGGAAATGAAGGGCCGTTACCCCAAGCACCCATGGCCCGATGATCCCTGGAATGCCGTGCCGACGAGAAAGACCAAAGCCCGGAGCACTTAAACCTAAAAACGGCAGTTGAACTTTAAAAACGCAGTTACAAAATTCCAAACACGCTGGCAAATAAGGTAAAAGAGACAGATAGCACAAATGCGGAGCAGTTGAATCTGTCACCAAACAGGGGACTCAAATTTCAACGATATGAACATATTTTCAATGAGTTGCTGAGTTCAACTGCGTTTTTTAGGTTAAATTAGGATTGCCTTTAGAATCACCACTGATGCGGCTGCGATTTTCTTTGAGGTGGGTGAATCTTCTCATGCAGATAAGATTGGTGTATATCCATTCCCGCGACACATAATAATGAAGCGCCTGCTGGTTGTCGCGGTCCGCAAGAAGCTGAACTCTTGTAATCCCCTTCTCTTCGCACCACGAAAATATCTCTGACAGCAGGGCGGTGCCGACGCCTTTGCTCCGGTAATCAGTTTTAACCACAACATCCTCTATAAGACCGACCAGGCCGCCTTCTGAGGTCGATATCAATGTCTGTACCGAGCACATACCGACCACTTCGTTTTCGACAGCTGCTACAAGCACCAAAGAGCCACTCTCGTCTTCAAGTAATAACTGAAGCCCGCGGGCCTGCTTGTCAGGAGCGGCAACAAAATCCGCCTCAATCGAGAAAAGCTCGGTCAGCAGATCGCACATCCGCGGTATATCGCTCTGGTACGCCTTCCTGATTTTGATATTGCTGTGTATATCGACGTGCATGTATACATATAGCCTAAACCATGAAATGATGAAACTTCTACAAACCTCCAGCCGTGGTGTTAATGAATATATATAGTTACTTGTGTAGAATATCAATAAAAGAGGTCCGATCAGTGTCCAATACGTTTAATAAAATTAATCTCGACGATATAGATATACCCGGCCGGCCGGATGTTGTGCTGAAAGTAATCGCCATGCTTGAGGACGAATATTGTTCGGTAACGAAGCTGGAGAAGGTGATCCTTGAAGATCCTTCCATTACGGCGGTGCTGCTGAAGATTTCGAATGCCCCGTTGTTCTTGACGGGTAAGTCTATAACCACCGTAGCCGAGTCGATAATGTCAATAGGTATCGGCAACGTGGTTGCGTTCGTCAGCTTGGCTGCTGTCGCCAATCAGTGCCTCAACTCCAACTGTGACAAGGATATCCTCCGTCATTTGCTTGCGGTTTCATCCGCAGCATCGATGCTTACTGAACATACGAAGAAAGTCACGATCAAGCGCGAGGTGGCCACTGTTGCAGGTCTTCTGCATGATGTCGGCAAGCTCGTTCTGATGATCAGCCTACCGAAGGAGTACACAAAAACCAAGCAGCATGCAATGGAAGAAAAGCAGGTTTTCTTCCGGGCCGAAGAAGCGTTGCTGGGGACTAGTCACTGTATGGTGGGTAGCGCTCTGGCCCGGAAATGGAAGCTTCCGCACATTTACCAGGAAATAATTTTGAAGCATCATGATGCTAAAATAAAAGCAACTGGTCTTAGCAATGAGGATATCCTGTGCTACTTAGTACTCCACTTCATAAATTCTG
>PMYY01000012.1 GCA_003170655.1 Nitrospiraceae bacterium | reverse complement strand
GTGGACGCCGAAGGGTGGCGCGGGCGCCAAAACGGTGCCGCATGCCCACGACTCGTCGAAACGTATCGCGCCTTCCATGCTGACCACGGACCTCTCGCTGCGCTTGGACCCGGCCTACGAAAAGATCTCGAGGCGCTTCTACGAGAATCCGGATCAGCTTGCGGACGCCTTCGCCCGTGCGTGGTTCAAGCTGACGCACCGCGACATGGGTCCTCGCGTGCGCTATCTCGGTCCGGAGGTTCCTGCCGAAGAGCTCATCTGGCAAGACCCCATCCCCGCAGTCAATCACAAGTTGATTGATGAGAAGGACATTGCCTCCCTCAAGGGCAAGATTCTGGCTTCAGGGCTGTCGGTCTCGCAACTGGTTTCGACCGCCTGGGCATCGGCGTCCACCTTCCGTGGTTCCGACAAACGCGGCGGCGCGAACGGCGCGCGCATTCGCCTCGCGCCCCAGAAGGATTGGCCAGTCAACCAGCCGGCCGAACTGGCGAAAGTGCTCAAGACCCTGGAGGGTATCCAGAGCGAGTTCAACAGCGCGGCCTCTGGCGGCAAGAAGATCTCGCTTGCCGACCTGATCGTTCTGTCCGGTTGCGCGGGCGTCGAGCAAGCCGCGAAGAAGGCCAGTCCCGACGTGAAGGTTCCCTTCATGCCGGGACGCATGGATGCCTTGCAGGAGCAAACCGATGCGGTCTCGTTCGCCGTGCTCGAACCGATCTCGGATGGCTTCCGCAACTACGTCAAGGGCAAGTACACCATACCGGCTGAGGCTTTGCTGGTCGACAAGGCGCAATTGCTGACGCTGACGGCGCCGGAGATGACGGTTCTCGTTGGCGGGATGCGCATTCTGAATGCCAACTTCGGGAAGTCCCAACACGGTGTCTTAACCAAGCGGCCGGAAGCGCTGACAAACGACTTCTTCGTGAACCTGCTCGACATGGGCACGGAGTGGAAGGCGATATCGGACGCCAAGGACGTGTTCGAAGGGCGCGATCGCAAGACGGGTGAACTGAAGTGGACCGGCACGCGTGTCGATCTCATCTTCGGTTCCAACTCCCAGCTCAGGGCCCTGGCCGAGGTCTACGGAAGCTCGGACGCGCTGGCGAAGTTTGTTCAAGACTTTGTGGCGGCATGGAACAAGGTGATGAACCTTGACCGTTTCGACCTCGCCTGATCGTAGCATAAATGTCTTCGAGAGTTTCTGACTAGGCGGCGATAACACGATCAACTAACAAGAGGGTGCAGGCGACGCTTTACAGCGCGCCTGACCCTTGGCGTTGGTGGCTTCTGCACGAAAGCATTACGGGGTCGGCTTTGTCTCGCCGCTTGTTTCCGAAAGAACCCTTCACACACGGCAGAAGAATGACAGGATCGTTACTATTTTAGGAAATTATGAAGATCAAAAAAAATGGGTAACAATGCGCTACTGGATCAGCGTGAAACTACCAACGCGTCACAGTGAGATTTAGCGGTTATCATTTCCTACTCCTACGATCGAGATAGCGGCCGACATGGTGCATATGCTTTGTTTCAAGCGGAGGTTATCGTCACTCGCGACCGAATTAGACTTTGCGCAACGTGGTTAGAAGTCCTTCGTTTGTTGGATAATAGAAGTGGCGCGACTCTGATTCCAATTCATTACTGTCACCAATTCCGATAGGTGTTTCCACCTTCTACGCAGCGACGTATGGCTTTATTTTATGAAGAGTTTCAGCCATTTCGTCCCTAGCAACAGATAGGTCGTAGTCAATCTGCAGGCGTTCCCAAAAACCATCACTCAGACCGAAATAACGAGATAGCCGGAGACCAGTATTAGTGGTGATAGAACGCTTGCCAGCTACAATTTCTCCGATTCGTCTCTGGGGCACATCTATTTCTTTTGCAAGACGGTACTGTGTAATCCCCATAGGTTTCAAAAACTCTTCGATCAGAATTTCTCCTGGGGTAGGATATGGCACCTGTCTTTTCCTCATACTACAGCCTCCTTAGTGATAATCGACAATCTCTACATCAAAGGCGTTCCCAGCTTCAACCCTGAAGCAGATGCGCCACTGATCGTTAATACGGATGCTCCATTGTCCTTGCCGTTTGCCTTTGAGTGCCTCAAGCCGGCTACCTGGCGGTACTCTCAGGTCTTCTATCCTACCGGCAACATTCAATATCGCAAGTTTTCGCATGGCTACCGACTGGACACTGATAAACCGCACTATGCGTTTGCCGTTAAACATAGCTTCAGTATCACGGCACTTGAACGTTTTAATCATAATTAATCATATCCCATAGCGTTACTATTGTAAAGCGTTACCATTAGATTGCCTATCAATTGGAACCGGCAGATTGACCAGAAACGATGGCAGGATTGCATCGGATTTGGTGACAGGTCTCACTGGAATCGCAGCAGAGCAATTCCAATTGCGATTATATAGATTTTATGTGCCGAACCTTTTATTGGGTCTTTGCCTTAACGATTGATATGCGAACTTCTTTTTGTCATCTTTGTGCAACTATGGAACAAATTTATTTCTATGATCATTTGGGAAGGGTACCCTGTGTACACTGGAAGTTTTGAGCGGTAATTGAGACTGCTATTCGGATTATTCAGCTTCTTCTTTTAGTCTGCGTCGGCATTTCACCCTGATGTTGATAGAATATACATTATCGAAGGAGGGATCATGAAAAAGGCCGAATTGACGTTGCCGGAAATAGGCATGATAGCAGGTACGCGCGGAATGCTCGGAGCAGGGGTCGGTTTGTTGTTGGCGGATAAACTTAATGATGATCAAAGACGGGCCATAGGGTGGACTCTATTGATAATCGGGGCGATTAGCACTATTCCTTTGGCCATGAATGTGCTGAGCAAGAGCGATGATGATTGACTGTTTCCCAGAAAGCAATCGTTGACTAAAAAGTGTTTATGAAATTGACGCTACGCTTGGCCTTTTGGTTCTAGTGAATGCAGAAGCAAATAGTCTCCGACCAACAACGATAGCACAAATTGATTGCTACTTATAATCGAGAGTGCGCCGGCAACGGTCACGTTGCTTTGTTTGAAGAAATGAATTATACGTATTGTCTAAAAGCAAGTGGCACAGTTTTTAGGGTAGAGGTCCATCAATGCCATTACAAAGCGGCACGATTATAGAATAGGAAAGTCATCAGAGAGAATGATATAATACACTTTAGCAGATTAAATGTGACGCCATAAGATATGGAAAATTATAAATTAGTT
>PMYY01000162.1 GCA_003170655.1 Nitrospiraceae bacterium | reverse complement strand
GAGAAAGAATCTTCGGCGCAAAAGGCCCGTGCGCTCGCCGAGGGCATAATAGCAACCGTTAGGGAGCCGCTCATCGTCATGGATGCAAATTTCAAGGTCATCACCGCTAACCCATCCTTTTACCAGACCTTTCGGGTAACCACTGAACAGACAGAGAATCATATTCTTTATGAATTGGGAAACGGGCAATGGGACATCCCCGAGTTAAGACGCCTGCTTGAAGAAATCCTCCCCCAAAATTCGGTCTTTAATGACTTTGCGGTCGATCACGAGTTTCCGTCAATCGGTCGAAAGAAGATGCTGCTCAATGCTCACAAAATTGTCCAGCAGGAACCTAATGACCAGCTCATCCTTCTCGCCATTGAAGACACCACTGGTCGGTGCTGCACCGAGTCGGTTGAGCAACAACCAATCTAATTGTCCAAAAAGGAGAATATGAGAGCACCCGACGATCTTACGAAAGAGCAGTTAATAAAGGATCTGACGAGGTTGCGTGCACGAATAAGTGAGTTGGAGCAATCAGAAGAGGACACAAAGAAGTACCGGGACGAACTTAGTCGGACAAAGGCCATGTTCGAGGGTCTCTTCGAATTTGCCCCCGATGCCATCGTAGTTGTCAGTCGCACGGGCATCATTGTTCGGGCTAATAGACAGGCTGAGAGACTGTTCGGATATTCCACGAGTGAATTGTCCAATGCAAATCATGAAATTCTTCTGCCGGAACGATTCAGGGAAAAACATATGCAGCATCGCTGGACGTATATGACAGATCCCCATATCCGCCCGATGGGTACGGGGCTGGAACTTTACGGCAGAAAGAAGGACGGAGGCGAATTTCCTGTGGATATCGCCCTTGGACCGTTGAAAACAGAGGAAGAGATGCTAGTGATGGCGGTCATTCGCGATGTTTCTGCACGCATGAAAGCTGAGGGAGATCTCAAAAGAGCATATGACGAATTAACACTGCAAGTGATGGAGAGGACGGCGATACTGTCAATAACCAATGAGGAACTGCTTGCTGAAATAGAGGAGAGGAAACGCACTGAAGCACAGTTGGAAGAATACAAGAGGACCCTGGAGGAGCAAGTAAGGGAACGTACCGCCGAATTAACGGCAGTAAACAAAGAGCTTGAAGCCTTCAGTTACTCAGTCTCGCATGATCTTCGGGCGCCCTTACGGCAAATGTCAGGATTTGTAGAACTATTACAAAGACAAGTGGCCGATCACCCTAACGAAAAAATTCACCAATACCTAACTTCTATGATCACGGCCTCAAGAAAGATGGATGGGCTTATTATGGATCTGCTCGCCCTCTCACACATTGGTCGTAAAGAGATGCGGAAGAGAAAAGTCGATTTAAACGTCCTTGTAAAAGAAGTGGCTGACGAAATTCAGCATGAATTTAAGGAACGGAAGATTAATTGGGAAATTGATGCACTGCCCGATGTTATTGGTGACTGTGCATTATTAAGACTGGTGCTCGTCAATCTGCTCTCCAATGCCGCAAAATTCACGAGCACTCGTCAGCAGGCTAAAATCAAAATTGGATGCAATGGTGATGATGATAAATTCACCTGTTCGATCGCGGACAATGGCGTAGGGTTCGACATGAAATACGTGGATAGACTCTTCGGCGTATTCCAGCGTCTCCATACTCAGGAGGAGTTTGAAGGAACAGGTATTGGCCTTGCGAATGTACAGCGCATAATATCACGTCATGGCGGAAGAGTCTGGGCAGAAGGTTCGCTGGGAAAGGGCGCGATATTTTTCTTTACATTGCCAAAGACAAAAGAGAAATAGCATGCCGCAAATTAAACCGTACTTAATAAAGGAGCTTTTCAGATGCAATCGCCTCTGAGAATCCTGCATCTTGAAGATGATCCTTTGGACGCCGAACTCGTCAAGTCGACCCTTGATGGAGACGGCATCGCCTGTAAAATAACCCAGGTAAAGACTAGGAAGCATTTTGTGGCAACTATTGAGCGTGGCGGATTTGATATAATCTTCGCCGACTATTCATTGCCGGACTTTGATGGAATTTCAGCCCTTGCTATCGCACGAATAAGGCGTCCATCCATACCGTTTATTTTCATCTCAGGAGCGATGGGCGAAGAATTGGCCATTGAAACTCTGAAAAGTGGAGCGACAGATTATGTTCTGAAAAACAGGCTATCAAGGCTGATACCTTCCGTGCACAGAGCATTGAACGAAGCAGAGGAGAGGTCGGAGCGCAGGAAGGCGGTTAAGGAACTAACGAAATCTCATGAGCAATTGCGAAATCTTGCCGAACATCTGCAAACGGTCAGGGAAGAGGAAAGAACCTGGATCGCCCGTGAAATACATGACGAACTAGGGCAGGCACTGACCGCCTTTAAAATGGACTTATCCGAAATGGAAGAGATGCTGACAGCCAATCAGAGTATTGAGACGCTTCGGGAACTCGTAAGAACNNGACAATACAGACAGTGAAAAGGCTCTGTACGCAGTTGAGACCGGCAATGCTGGATCATCTCGGTCTTGGAGCTGCTCTTGAGTGGCAAGCTGAGGAATTCCAGAGGCGAAACGCGATTGAATGTGTCGTTAATNNTGGTTCCTGATGACATTACTGTTGACGAAAAGTTCGTTACTTCGCTTTTCAGAATCTTTCAGGAGTCACTGACCAATGTGCTTCGGCATGCAAAAGCTACAAAGGTTAAGGCAACATTACGTAACCAAGGCAACAATATCGTATTTGAGATTGCCGACAACGGCGTTGGCATTACAATGGAGAATCTATCAAAAACTGGTTCCTTCGGTCTTCTTGGTATGCGCGAGCGTGTACAGATCTGCAATGGCGAAGTGCGGATAACCGGC
>PMYY01000056.1 GCA_003170655.1 Nitrospiraceae bacterium | reverse complement strand
TCAATTTTTAGCGGACACTAGTGTTATGATGACATAAATTCCCGTTTAAGGAGGCCGCCATGAAGTATGGAGCAAGGAATGCGCTGACAGCAAAGGTTAAGTCGGTAAAGAAAGGCGATATAATGTCGCTGGTGAAGTTTGAAGTAACAGCGCCCGCCGAAATGGCATCGGTACTGACAACAGAATCACTTGAAGATTTGAAGATGAAAAAAGGCGATCAGGTCCAGCTTATCATCAAGGCCATACATGTCTTACCGGTGAAGGAGTAGCAAGAAAAGTCTCCATTACAGCTTGAAATGGCGAGTGGGACTAGAAATCGACGAGCATAACGGTTTATTTTCTCAAATAAAAAGGGCCTCCGAAGAGGCCCTTTTTTGTAATTAATGGTGAGAATAAATTATTTTACAAAAGGATTAGCATAGAATGTGATAAGAACTACAACGAGGGCGTAAATTGCAAGAGATTCGATCATGGCGAGACCGATGATCAGGGTGGTCATGATCTTACCGGATGCCTGCGGATTCCTTGCGGTACCCTCTGTTGCTCCTCTTAAGCCGTGGCCCATGCCGATACCGGTTCCAAGTGCTGCGAGGCCGATACCGATGGCGCAGCCGAGCGATGCCATAGCATAGTAGTTAAGCTTGACAGGATCGGAAGTGCCTTCTGCACCGAATGCAACCGGCGCAAACAGCGCAACAGCCAAAAGGGTAAGCATTGAGATTGTAAGCAGTTTCTTCAAGATATTATCCTCCTTCCTCTGAATTAATGCGCTTCCTCAACCGCACCGGCGAGGTAAAGCGTCGTCAAAAGCATGAAAACGTAAGCCTGAATTACACTTATCAACGTGCCGAGCCCGAGTATCACGATAGGGATAAAGGCCGGGACCAGCATGGCCAGCACCAACAGCAGCAGGTGCTTTGCTATCATGTTGCCGAAGAGTCGAACCGACAGTGTGATCGGTCTGATGCAATGACCGAGTATTTCGAGAAAGAACATGAAGATCATGAGCGGCAGTGCTGCAAGGCCCTGTATGGGTCCGAGAAAGTGTTTGATATATTTGAAGCCATGTACTTTAATGCCGTAAAACTGGTAAAGGAGGAAGACCGGTACTGCCATGGAGGCAGTCATGTTGATGTTGCTTGTCGGGGATTCGAAACCAGGAATCAGGCCGAACAGGTTACAGGTTACGATATACAAGAATATGGTGCCCAGAAGCGGATAGAATGTCTCGCCGTAGTGATGCCCAATGTTGTTATTGGATGTGGACAATGCGAATTCGGCGATGACCTCCATGAAGTTCTGGAGTCCTGAAGGCACGAGGCTCAGTTTGCTCTTTACGGCGACAGCGGCCCCGATGAGTACTACCATTGCGAGCCAGGAGTAGGTAACATAGGGCGGGAAATCTCTGAGAAATGGTATTGCTCCTAAGATTGTCGGTGCTTCCACGGATTGGATCCTCCTTATAAATAATCGTTAGTTATTATAGTGTTAGTGCGAACTATATTAAAGAATGTGGCGTTTTCTGTCAAGTGCTAATTAATTTATAAATCAATTAATCAATATTATAGCCACAGTTCTGTGTTAACTGTGCGTCAGGGCTCTGTCGGCTATGTCTTTTCTGTAATGCATCCCATTGAAATGTATCTTTTCTATGGCTTCATACGCCCTGACTTTCGCGGACCTGATGTCATCACCGAGTGCAGTGACTCCCAGCACCCTGCCGCCGTTTGTCACGATGTTGCTGCCGCTGAAGGAAGTGCCGGCGTGAAATACGGTTACTCCCTCGATTTTTTTCGCTGCTTCGAGCCCTTCGATAATATCACCTTTTGCGTATTTGCCGGGATACCCCTTGGATGCAAGCACTACGCATACTGCGGGTTCTGGTTTCCACTGGACTTCGAGTTCCGCAAGCTTACCATCGGTCAAGGCGAGGCAGATGTCGAGAAGGTCGGTAGAGAGCCTCGACAGAACCGGCTGCGTTTCAGGATCTCCTAGCCTGCAGTTGAATTCCAGAACAGATGCCTTGTTGTTGTTGATCATTAGACCGGCATAGAGGATGCCCTTGTATTTGATTCCATCCGATTTCATTCCCTCGATCACGGGTCTCATGATTGTATCTATGATCTCTTTTTCGAATTCCGGAGTGATGATAGGTGCAGGGCTATATGCGCCCATGCCGCCGGTATTCGGGCCGGCGTCGCCGTCGAAGACCCGTTTGTGGTCCTGAGAGCTCACCATTGGTACGATAGTCTCGCCGTCTGTAAATACCATGAAGGAGGCTTCTTCACCAAGAAGGCATTTCTCTACTACAACCCTATCACCGGCATCGCCGAAAGCCCTGTCTTTCATGATAAGCCGGAGCGCACTTATCGCCTCATCCACTGTGGATGCCACGATTACACCCTTTCCGGCAGCAAGGCCGTCGGCCTTTATGACGATAGGGGCGCCCATCATCCTGACGTGATCTTCTGCGTGTATATACGATGAGAAGACTTTGTATTCTGCGGTCGGTATTCGATATCGACGCATGAAATCCTTGGCGAAGACTTTGCTCGATTCGAGCATCGCCGCAGCCTTTGTAGGCCCAAGTATCCTCCTGTCCTCCTTTTCGAAGACATCTACAATGCCCTTGGACAGTGGGTCTTCGGGGCCGACGATGGTCAGGTCTACCCATTCGTATTTTACGAAATCGAGCAGGGCGCCGAAATCATCGGGCGCGACCTCGATGCATTCGGCAAGCTCTGCGATACCGGCATTGCCGGGCGTGCAATAAATCTTGTCCACCTTCTGGGACTGTGAAAGTTTCCATGCTATTGCATGCTCTCTTCCGCCCCCCCCAACAATAAGAACCTTCATGAAACCTCCTGGGCGCGGATACTCGGTTTTTCAAAGCCGAGAGGAGCGCCTGTTTTTGATAGATACGAATACCCATCCGCCCTGTGTAGCA
>PMYY01000219.1 GCA_003170655.1 Nitrospiraceae bacterium | reverse complement strand
GTCAGTATCATGGCCACTCCGTTTTCATCGGCGGCCTTTATGACCTCGTCGTCTTTAACAGAACCGCCCGGCTGGACGATCGCAGTGACGCCGACTTCGGCCAGGACATCGATCCCGTCCCTGAACGGGAAAAAGCCGTCGGACGCTGCCACGGATCCTTTGAGAGATTCGCAGGCGTTGAGGGCTCCTATCTTAGCCGATTGGACTCTGCTTGTCTGTCCGATGCCGATGCCGAGCGTGCGGTCCCTGAGTGCATAGACTATGGCGTTGGACCGCACATGCTTGCAGACCTTCCATGAGAAGGCCAGTGCTGCCCGCTCATCCTGTGTAGGCTGGCGCTGTGTGACTGCTTTGAGAGACAGCACATCCTCGGATGAATAGTCCCATTCCTGCAGAAGCATCCCTCCCGCAACACGCTTCATGTCCAAGTAGCCCGGCTTCCCTTTTTCCTGCAGAATCATCTCTGGCAATTCCAGGAGCCGGACATTCGGCTTTTGGGACATAATATCCAGGGCCTCCTTGGTGAATGAAGGGGCAATCACCACCTCGAGAAAGAGGTCGATCATGGATACGGCGACCTCGGCATCTACCTGGGAATTGAACGCTACGACTCCGCCAAACGCTGAGACGGGGTCTGTTTTAAGCGCTTTTTTGTAGGCATCTGCAGCGGTCTCTCCGAGCCCGACGCCGCAGGGATTGTTATGTTTTACGATGGCGCAGGCCTTTCTGTCGAATTCGATGGCAAGCATCAGAGCCGAATTTGTGTCGAGCCAATTGTTGAACGACATCTGTTTTCCCTGCAACAACCGGGCATCCGGCAGACAGAGACGGCTGGTTCTTTCTTTGTAAAGTGCCGCTTGCTGCTGAGGGTTCTCTCCGTATCGTAGAACCGCTGCCTTCTTCATTGAGGTTGTCAGGAAATCAGGGAAAGTGAACTCCTTATCGATCACTGATGAGAGGTAGTCGGCTATCAGGGTGTCATACCTTGAGGTGTGGGCAAAGACCTTCCTTGCGAGTTTGAGCCTTGTAATCCTACTGATCTCGCCGCCCGACTTTTTTAATTCTTCGAGGATGGCGTTATAATCGACAGGATCNNGTTCTTCGACGCAGCCCTGATCATGGTCGGGCCGCCAATGTCGATATTTTCGATGGCCTCGTCGAAGGTCACGTTGGCCTTTGAAATAGTCTTTTCGAATGGATAAAGGTTGACGGCCACAAGATCTATGGTGCCGATCCCGTGCTTTTTTATGTCTTCCATGTCTTTGGGATTATTGCGACGAGAAAGCAGGCCGCCGTGGATCTTCGGGTGGAGCGTCTTGAGCCTGCCGTCCAGCATTTCGGGGAATCCAGTGTAATCCGAAACTTCCACTACCGGTATCCCCGCATCGCGTAGGGTCTTTGCAGTTCCGCCCGTCGATAGTATCTCCACGCCAATTGATACCAAGCCTTTTGCAAATTCAATAGCGCCGGTTTTGTCGGATACGCTGATAATGGCTCTTTTGATCATGAAAACCTCCTGAATAAACGAGTAGAAAAGTTTCAAGTCTAACGGCGGATATATTGTATCACAATATGCCTTTTTCTTTGAGACTGACAACAGACTGACTTATGAGCCGTCCCCGATAATTATGTTGTCGAGGGCGGTGATGCCGATAACCTCTCCTGCCTTCTTCAGTCTTTCTGTGACGGCGAAATCTGCATGGTTCAGGATAACCGCTTGGATGATTATGAGCGAATATGACCGAGGCGGCTGACTCTTTGAACTGGTGCGCTTAATATGCATGGACCTTTATGCTGAATAGAGGCTCGGCGCTCTTTCATGAGAATCCGCCATGAGCCGTTTGCCCAGTTCGAAGGGCGCTTTGATATGGGTGGTCTTTGCAGTGCCACCGCCCCTAATCTAGGAACGGTCAGAGACAGGGGCGCTATCTATGTTGCGGAGATTGTTAAAGGTATCCAGGAAGCCGATGGCGAGGTCCATGCCCCCCTTCTCACTGCTGCCGGCCCTGAGGAGGATAGCGAGGAGCTAGTCATTGGTGAGGCCTCAGGGTCATGTTTTGAAGCCTCTCACAGGGCAACTCTTTTTCGGGCAAGAGTTGTTCTCTCAGTCCCTCTGGCTATTATCTAATTCGGGCTCCGGTCTTTACGTCTCTATCGATAGCCAGCACCGAAAGCGTCCCTTCGCTGTCCGTTGCCGCCAGGAGCATCCCCTGTGATTCGATGCCCATGAGCTTTGCGGGCTTCAGGTTCGCAAGGACAACAATTTTTTTCCCTACCAGCTCTTCAGGCGTGTAAGCCTTGCCGATGCCTGCTACGATCTGGCGCTCTTCGCCTATATCGACTTTAAGCTTAATGAGCTTTGCCGACTTCTCGACTCTCTCTGCTGAGATTACAGTCCCCACTCTAAGTTCAATCTTTGCGAAATCTTCGATGCCCATCAATTCGCTCGATGCGGCAGGAGTCTGCTCGGACATTCTTGTATTCTCCTTTTTCGGTTCGGTCTTCTTTTCCGTCTTTTGTCTCTTTTCCTCTGATTCGATCCTGGGGAAGAGTTGTTCGCCTTTGGATACCTTTATCGCCTCAGCCGGCATCCAATCCCATTCAAAGATGGTCTGGCGGTTCGCTGCGGTATCGGTGATAAGCTCTTTTAAGCCGATCTGTTTCCACATGATGCCTGCAGTTGATGGCATGAAAGGATAGAGCGAAAGAGCGGCCACTCTGAGGGCGTTCCAAAGATCAAAAAGCACGGCCTTGAGGGCCTCAGGATCGCTTTTGGCCAGCTTCCATGGTTCTGTTTGAGCTATGTAATTGTTCGCTGCCCTGATGATATTCCAGGCATGTTCGAGGATAGAGTTGAATTTGAGATGTGACCAATAGGGATTCCCGGATTCATTCATGACATGGCCGAGTTCGTCGGAGCATTCGCGGGCGAAGCTGCTCATCACATATGGTTCTGAGCGTTGAATGTTGCCCTCGAGATATTTGTCGGCCATGGTAAGGAAGCGGCTGAGAAGGTTGCCGAGGTCGTTGGCTAGGTCGGTATTGATGCGACGGACCAAGGCGTCTTCCGAGAAATCGCCGTCAAGCCCGAATGTAACCTCCCTGAACAGAAAATACCTGAATGCATCCGCGCCGTATTTATCGGCCATTTCGTTGGGGTCCACGACATTCCCCAGGGACTTCGACATCTTGGCGCCGCTGATCGTCCACCATCCGTGAGCGAATATATTTTTCGGAAGCGGCATGCCCAAGGCCATGAGCATCGTTGACCAATAAACCGCGTGGGTCGTCAGGATGTCCTTGCCGATAAGGTGGTGATCGCAGGGCCACCAATCCTGACGTCCTGCCGGCGCAAGATACCTGGTCGCCGAATAATAATTTACAAGGGCATCGAACCAGACATAGGTGGTGTAGTTGTCATCGAAAGGTAGCGGGATACCCCATGCAAGCCTGCTCTTGGGCCTTGAAATGCATAGGTCGCCAAGAGGCTTCGACCTCAGGAAACCGAGCACCTCGTTCCTGCGTGTCTCCGGCAGGATAAAGGCCTCGTTTTGTTCGATATGATCGATGAGCCGTTGCTGGTACTTGGACATGAGAAAGAAATAATTTTCCTCTTCGATCTGCTCCACAGGTCTGGCACAATCCGGACAGGCGCTCTCGGTGACATCCTTTTCGGTCCAGAAACGCTCGCACGGCGTGCAGTAAAGACCGCAATAGGAGCGCCTCTCAATCTCGCCTTTATCGTAAAGCTTCTGCAAAAGATCCCTGACGATTTTCTGGTGTTCTGCGTCCGTCGTCCGGATAAAGGCGTCGTTGCTGATGGAGAGTTTGACCCAGCTGTTTTTGAAATTGTCGACCAGCAGATCGGCATGTTCCTTAGGGGTCCGGCCTTTCTGTCTGGCGGCTTTTTCGACCTTCTGGCCGTGCTCGTCGGTGCCGGTGAGAAAGAAAACATCGTTGCCTCTAAGGCGATTATAGCGTGCAAGAATGTCGGCTGCTATTGTCGTATAGGCATGCCCGATGTGAGGAACATCATTGACATAATAAAT
>PMYY01000242.1:5379-5522 GCA_003170655.1 Nitrospiraceae bacterium | reverse complement strand
CCCATTACGGAATCGCGAGTTGTACGGTATATGATCCCTGACTCTCCCGCGTGGTCCTTTAGAAACTCGACTATCTGAAAATCTACTTTAGATTTTGCCTTGACCTCATAGTGAAGGTTCGGGCGGTTGAATGAGGCCCGCAC
>PMYY01000242.1:4600-5331 GCA_003170655.1 Nitrospiraceae bacterium | reverse complement strand
GAAATCGTGACCCCATTCGGAAACGCAGTGGGCCTCGTCAATTGCAAAGAGAGAGATGGCAAGGGGTTTCAGCCTCTCAAGGAAATGAGGCATTGCAAACCTCTCGGGGGCAATATAGAGCAACTTAATGCGGCCGGCACTCAACATGCGATAGACACTGGACATCTCTTCGGCATTCATCGAGCTGTTCATGAATGCTGCTGATATTCCGTTTTCGACTGCGGCATCGACCTGGTCTTTCATCAGGGAGATCAGCGGGCTTATTATTACGGCAGTGCCTTGCATCATCGCTGCGGGCAGTTGGTAGCACAATGATTTCCCTCCGCCCGTAGGCATCACTGCAAAAACATCCGCGCCGCGGAGGACCGCCCTGACGATTGATTCCTGATTGGGTCGGAATGACTGGAAACCGAAGACGGCATTTAAAGTATTGAAGAGAGGGTCGCGACCAGCGTTTTCGTTCATATTGCATATTTTACCACAGAGGATCTGAATGAGAGGCACGTAATGAAGGGCAGGTTCATCTGCGATTATTAGCTCATTGAAGGAAAAAGCATGATAGGTTATACTTGCGACTTGTGACTGAATATATCAATGGACTAGGATGGGCAACAATGCACGTATGCGCTTTGAAGCTGCCGGTGGGTTGTTATGCAAACTACTATTTTTCGGGTGGCATCGTGTTGATCGGAAGCCTGCTGGCTCTGATGTTTACGGAAAACAACCTGAAG
>PMYY01000242.1:0-4591 GCA_003170655.1 Nitrospiraceae bacterium | reverse complement strand
AAGCCGATTGTTAGTGGTTTTCCACCTATTGTCAACGATGTCTTCATATTGCCTCTTGTGCTGGCTACTACAAGGGTTTTTCCTGATGCGCTTGGGGTAGGCTCCTCCAGGTCGCATGTTATAATAAGCTTATTCCCTTCGATTTTAGTTTCAATTGCCATTTGCTTCACCTCAGCGTATAGGCGCCCCTAATTCATTATGCCTCATCGAACCGGTCGAAGACCTACAGGAAGTCGATTCTCAGCATGAGATAATGATAACACGAAAAAAAAGATTACATAAAAAGCGGCGTAAAGCCTCGCCTTTCAGGCGTGGAGAATGTCAACAATTCCATCATGGTTCCTTCGCCAGCGCACTATTCTTATTTAAGTGAATAAGCATCAATCTTCTTTAAGCTATCCCGTTCAGCAATGGCCTTTTCTGCGCATTCCTCGCACATACCGTGAGTAAATGCAGCATCGGTATGTTCTGAGATGTATTCCTCTACCTTTTTCCAATAACCATTGTCGTCACGTATCTTCCTGCACCAAGCGCACATCGGGATTAGGCCCCGCAGAGTCTTTATCTCCTTCATCTTCTTTTTTAGTTCCATAAGCAATTTGTGCCGCTCGATGGCGTAGAGTATTGCGTGACTCAAAAGATGACAATTATTGATCTGTTCTTTCAAGATATAGTCTTGGGCACCTTTACGAACGGCTTTCAATGCTGTTACCTTATCGTCGAGACCGGTCAATACAATTATTGGAATATTGGGTGCACGATCGCGGATATGAGCGAAGGTATCAATCCCTTGGCTGTCAGGCAACGAAAGGTCCGATAGAATGACATCGAAATCATCGTTGTTTAAGCAGTCGATTGCTAACGACAGCTTATCGGCATGCCGAATATCTATTTTCAAGTCGGTCTCTTCCGATAGAACTGCGTGAATTAACTCCGCGTCCGTCAAATCGTCCTCAACGAGCAAGATTTTAATAATTCGTCTATTTTTCAAAATGGCCNNGGTTGTAAAATATGCCAAGAGTGCCATGACTGTATTCTCGCCTCCCTTGTCTTGCGCATCGGAGCCATCAAACCCGCAAGATGCTATAGATCATTTCAATCCGAAAAGGCTTTCTGATGTAAGCGTAAATTCGCAAATCATCCAATCTGTTTTTTATGGAAGATGGATCTTCTTCCGACATGACGAATATACGGGTAGCAGGATAATAGTGTTTTGCGAAGTCTATAAGCTCAAAGTCATGCATGACGGAGATGTTAAGGGCAGCCATCAAAATGTTCACTGAAGAGGTTTTTAGGACATCCAACGCATCCCGGCCGTTTTGAGCAGTGTAAATATTATATTGCTTTGCGCAAATGGCGAAACTCTGCGAAAGCTGATTTAGTACATCACGGTCTTCATCTGCAATTAGAATACTGCGAATATGGCCGGCAACGCTTATTTCACGATGCTTATTAAAATAGTCTGCCGATTGATCAACTGACGGTCTCTCCCTTACGCTCAACATGCAAACCTCCCTTGCTAGGATTAGTGTTGTAAACTGCATACGCGGAGAAATTGAACGGATATGTTATTTCTCCAGGTTACTTCATTATAAAATGTCAGAAATTTGAATCTTGTTTCGGTTGCTAGGAGTTTAGGTAGCAGGGGGGGGAGAGATCAGTAAAGAGGGACAGGAATCTCTTGTATTTTTGTATTGCACCTGAAATTAGAATGCAGATTGAGGATGCATTTACATGTGGAGCAGCTTGTGCTGAGTCCCAAGTTGCACATATATCAAGTAAACTATATGTCTGCAAGTCTTTTAAGACTCGGCCTGCCATATATTGAAGTTTGAGCTTATCTTCAGCAAGAAGCATATACGCAGGAGGATGCTCAGGCAAATAGTCGTGGAAGCTTACAGTAGACGCAAAAATTACGCTCGTAAACAGGCAGACAATAAAGCACATGTTTGTCATCTTAGAGTTAGGCGCAGTTTTTTTATTAAATAACACACAAATATATTAATTGATTATCTGCAGAATTATTATCGGAAATATCCTGATTTTTTTGTAATCCATATTCATATTTGCTTGTAGGACAAAGTCCTGACGATTTGAATTTATCGATTTGAGGTTCGAGAATGGGGATCGCATAAGCGACCACTGCTGTATCTGGCGCTCAGAAACTCAGCAAAAAAAATTGACAATGCCGATGTGGGATTGGAAGACAGCCTTGAATCAATTTGCTATACGTTTATTTTCCCCGCGGGGGCGTGGCCGGACATTTCTACTTTGACCTTGAAACAATTTTGGTCGATCGATTTGACAGAATCTAGCAAAAGTGCTATTGTGCACAAATTATCTATACTCTGGCTCCTAAAAACTGCCAGAGTACAGCTGTGACATATTTAAAATACTGGGTATACTGTATGAAGGATTCTGGAATGCCCATTTTGGGCTGTAATTCAACTGATTAGAGGAGGAAGTAGGGATGTCGAAAGACAGGATTGAGGTAATGTCAACCGAAAACAGAACTTTTCCACCATCACCCGAATTCAGCAAAAAAGCCCACATCAAAAGCCTTGAGGAGTATGAGAAAATCTACAAGAGGTCGGTGGAAGACCCCGAAGGCTTCTGGGGTGAAATGGCAGAGAAACAGCTTACGTGGTACAAAAAATGGGACAAGGTACTTGACTGGACATTTGAAGGCAAGCCCGAAATAAAGTGGTTCGCCGGTGGCAAATTGAACGTCTCATACAATTGCCTTGACCGTTTTATCAAGGGCCCAACCCGGAACAAGGCAGCACTTATATGGGAGTCCGACGGCGGAGACTACAAGACCTTTACGTATCAGCAACTCTATGCCGAGGTCAACAGGTTCGCCAATGTCATGAAGAAAAAAGGCTTGAAAAAGGGAGACAGGGTCACAATTTATCTGCCCATGATCCCGGAGCTCGCTATTTCGATGCTCGCCTGCACGAGGCTAGGTGTAATCCATTGCATAGTATTCGGCGGTTTTAGCGCACAGGCATTGAAGGACAGGATACAGGACTCAGGGTCAAAGATGGTCATAACCTGCGACAAAAGCGTCAGGGGCGGCAAGTTCATACCGCTTAAGACCAATGCTGATAACGCCGTCAAGGACTGCCCAACGGTCGAAAATGTGATCGTTGTAAAGAGGGCCGACGGCGCCGTTGATATGCAGGCCGGCAGGGACATCTGGTGGCATGACGAAATGAAGGCTGACGACGTAAGGGGTTATTGCAAGCCTGAAGAGATGGACGCCGAAGACCCACTCTTTATCCTGTATACCTCGGGGTCGACTGGAAAACCCAAGGGCGTTCTTCATACGACTGGCGGGTATCTGCTCTATACAAATCTTACCTTCCAATGGATTTTTGATTATCATGACGAAGATATCCATTTCTGCACCGCAGATATTGGCTGGGTTACCGGACACAGTTATATTGTTTACGGTCCGCTTAGCAGCGGA
Source organism: Nitrospiraceae bacterium (assembly GCA_003170655.1). GTDB lineage: Bacteria > Nitrospirota > Thermodesulfovibrionia > Thermodesulfovibrionales > Dissulfurispiraceae > Fen-1308. The sequence continues at coordinate 1,119 of PMYY01000242.1, read as the reverse complement.
GCCACAAGTGTTATGTTTGAGGGAATCCCCTCTTATCCCGATTTTGGAAGGTTCTGGGATATTTGCGAGAAACACAGTGTAAATATCTTCTACACCGCACCTACCGCCATACGGTCGCTTATGAGAGAAGGCGAAAGCTGGGTTGCAAAATATGATCTGTCTTCTCTAAAGGTCCTGGGCAGTGTTGGAGAGCCCATCAACCCTGAGGCATGGATGTGGTATTACAAGAATGTGGGCAAGAGCAAGCTTCCTATCGTCGATACGTGGTGGCAGACCGAGACCGGTGGAATCCTTATAACACCACTTCCAGGAGCAATGACACTGAAGCCCGGATCCGCTACAAGGCCATTCCCTGGCGTCGTTCCCGCTGTTCTTAATGAAAAGGGCGCTCCAGCCGGTCCCAATGAGGGCGGTAGTCTCGTTATTCTAAAGCCGTGGCCCGGAATGCTCAGGGGCACATATGGCGATCCTGAAAACAAGAGGGTCAAAGAGGTTTATTACTCAATGTACCCAGGCAAATATTTCACCGGCGATGGTGCACGCTGTGATAGTGACGGCGACTACTGGCTCATGGGAAGGATCGACGACGTTATCAATATTTCGGGTCATAGACTCGGTACGGCCGAGGTCGAGTCGGCCCTGGTGGCTCACGAGGCAGTCGCCGAGGCCGCAGTCGTTGGTTACCCGCACGACATCAAAGGCGAAGGCATATATGTATATGTTACGCTCAAGCAAGGTATCGAACCTTCCGACGATCTTAAAAAGAAACTCGTGGCGCATATCCGCACGGTCATAGGTCCGATAGCATCACCCGATAAGATGCAGTTCGCCCCGGGCCTGCCCAAGACCAGGAGCGGAAAGATTATGAGAAGGATATTGAGGAAGATCGCAAGCGGCGAGATAGACGCCCTTGGAGATACATCGACACTTGCCGATCCTACGGTTGTGGCCGATCTTGTGGAGAAAAGACAGTAAAAAACGGTTTTTTTATAATGCAAAAAAAAGAGGCGGTGACAACCCCGCCTCTTTTTTTGTACCTCTTAACGAATATCTTTCCCCCATTTCAGATCAGACATCTTTTTTGTGCCAAGGCCTCTATTTTGAACAAACAGCTGCGCA
>PMYY01000034.1 GCA_003170655.1 Nitrospiraceae bacterium | reverse complement strand
TTGCCCCATCTTACGTTTCTGCAGTTCACGTATGAGTCGATTGTAGGTTACTTCCGTGCCTATCTCCGGATTGAGCCTCGCTGGATCGACAATGTCGTAGCCGACGATGGTTCCTTTGCGGGCCTTGAAGTAGGGAGATGCATAAATATCACTAATCCCCAGTTCGGCCAAATAGGGAAGAACCTTAGTCGCGTCGGAGAACGTAAACCGGTGGTTAAATTGCAGCCTGTATGTGGAAACGGGAATTCTTGGCAAAGGCAACCCCTCAGCGTTCATTTTCCATCTCCCCTAACCATCCGGCAAAATAGTAGCGATATTGAGTGAGGGGTGCCCTATTTGTTTGAAAGTCTCTATCCATTTCCCGCGGTTCCATCTCTGAAAAGGATAGAGCAGAGAACATGTCTACATTCCGGCGTGGCGGTCTGTAAGCTTGACGGCATTGGTAACCCCTCTCTAATCCTTGTCAGACGAAATAGGAGAATGCCTTCTCCCATAGGTCTCTGTCATGGAACGGAGTTGGTCAGTGATAGCACCAGTCAGCTGTTCCGGCAGAAACCTCCAGGCCCAATTGCCGTGAGTAACCGATGGTTTGTTCATCTGGGCTTCATGTCCCAGGCCTAAAATATCCTGCATGGGGAAGATTGCCGTATCTGCCACAGACATCATGGCAAGCCTGATGAGCTCCCAGTTAACTTCTTGGGAATGGATGATTCTTCCCACATACCGGAAGAGCCTCTCTTTGTCCTCAAGCCGTGCCTCATGGTCGAACCAGCCTCTGGCCGTGGTGTTGTCATGCGTGCCTGTATATACCACACAGTTCCTTCCGTAGGTGTGGGGCAGATAAACGTGCATAGGATTGTCCTCACCAAAGGCAAAAAGAAGGATCTTCATCCCAGGGAGGCCTAGTCGAGTGATCGTTTCGCTTACGTCGGGCGTGATTATTCCCAGGTCTTCCGCAATAAGGGGGAGACTGAGGAAAGAGCCGTAGAGCCGGTCAAAGAAGTCGTCCGTGGGCACTTTCACCCAGCACCCGGTAACCGCGTCCTTCTCTTGGACAGGCACTTCCCAGTACGCCACGAGNNCCGGTCTGCCGGAGAGCATCCCAATCGTACACCGGATTACCCCACAACTGGCCATTGGAAGAGAAATAGTCGGGTGGCACACCTGCCACCGCAATGGGCCGTTGCTCTCCGTCGAGTTTGAATATCTCGCGATGTGCCCACACGTCGGCGCTGTCAAAGCTCACGTAAATGGGGATGTCGCCTACGATCTGTATGCCGCGATTATTACAATAATCCTTTATCTCCTTCCACTGTTCGAAGAAGAGGTACTGTCCGAGTTTTTCCTTTTCTATGTCTGCCGAGCATTCCCTCTGGACCGCTGCCATTGTCTCAGGCACTCTGTCCCTCAATCCCTCGGGCCATTCGCTCCAGGGTCTACCGTTATAGCGCCTTTTCATTGCGACGAAAAAAGAGTAGTTATCAAGCCAGAATGCATTATCAAGACAAAATCGGTCAAAACGGTCCCGACTGGTACCTTTCTTGACGAAACTTTCATAGACATGGTCCAGCACCATTTTCTTGTAGTCGATTACCGCATCATAGTCACATCGTTCATCGGGAAAGGAGTGTTCGCCAAGGATTGAAGCATCTATTAGGCCGTCCCGCACCAGCAAGTCAGGACTTATGAGAAGGGTATTCCCAGCAAAGGTGGAGACACTGCTATATGGGGAGTTGCCGTATACGGGCGCCGTGGGGCTCAGAGGAAGTATCTGCCAGTAACTCTGCCTCGTTTCCTCAAGAAAATCGGCAAACCTATAGGCCCAGGGACCAAGATCGCCGATCCCGTAGAGCGACGGAAGAGACGTAACGTGGAGAAGAATTCCAGAGCCTCTTTTATTCATGCCACCTCATAGTACGACCAAACTTTCCGCAATATTTCATAAAATCACAGGGTTACTGATTACGGGGCATATGTAAACCTGCAGCAAAAAATTCTCAGCCAAGACGGTGTAATGGCGTAACCATGCTTGCGCATTTTGGTCGCCCAGGCCAGCTTTCTCCTTGAATTTGTGACAGTGGGCTTGCAGGATCTTATAGCAGATGTTTTGGGTTTTCCAGAGATTAACCTCAAACGGCAAGGTCTGGACCAGTTGTGCAGCCTTATTCAATCTCTCTATGCGAGAAAGGTCATCAGGTTGTGTGAACAGTTGTTCGGCCAGACTCTCAATGTTTGCGGCCAGTAACAAGCCTAGAGCAGTTGCATCCAGAGTTGCGCCGGCCAAACGAGCTTCTTCAAGAAGAGGTCTTACGACTTCGGGGTCGAGCCCCTCCCCTTGGAGCACCCTGCGAAGCTTGGCATTCAAGCACAAGTCCGCGGCGACCGACAGGACTTTGGGCCGTGGCGTGCCGGACCCGGTCAGAAAGCGAATCAAGGGAGCATGGTGCTCATAAATTGAGCTATATGCAGCTTCAGCCTCTATCAGAGTCGGCTCCATGATGATGTTAAGAACTTTTCGCCGCTCATCGGCAAACAACGAGGTCAGAGAGTATGTGGACGTTCCGAAGTATTTGCCCAGCAGAAGTATGGTCTTCGGGAAGTCAGCTCCGGCGAAAGCCGCGGAAATCTCTTTGGCCAGCGCCTCATATTTTTGCGCGCCCTGATATTCGCCGGTGCCGCAGGCGATACTGTGATCACCGAGATGTAGAACGCCAAAACTCAAGCTGGAGGATATGCGCGTAACCTCTGAAGTGACCGTGGCCCGCCCGACTACCAGCTTTGAGCCTCCTACCTGAAAACTGCGGTAGTCCTCCCGGGTGGCGGAATACGCGTAGATCGAGCTGCGTTCGCCAATATCCTGGAACAGAGAGCTTAAGGCATAGTGAGCGCCGATGTCTTTCATATCGAGCATGGCAGGCCTGACTAACATCTCATATATAACACGACCATTACTGTGTTCAGGTATGTTGCTCTTGGCCAGTTCAAGATGTTCCAGAAAGGCAGGTTCGAAGGTTTCGCTAAAAAGCTGGTCGGCCAACTGCAGAACTCTGCCGGCATATTTTATGATCTGAACCGTCTCAATCCCGGAAAGCTCGTCAAAAAACCAACCACAACTTGTGTACATGAGCATTAAGTGGCGCTGGAGTTCCATGAGATTGAGGACCGTGATCTCGTCCTCGGAATTTAAAGGACGTGTCGCGTGGCGGATCATAAACGCACTGATACGCTCGGGTGATCGGTCCACGATGATGTCGATGTAGTCGTCTCGGGCCGCCCAGGGATCGGTCAGAAACCGTCCGGCCATTTGTTCATAGGCCGGGTTCACGGCATCGCGGAGCCAATCTAGCGCAGCACGCAGTGGTGCCCGCCACCCCTGGTTCCAGCCCGGGTGGCCGCCGCTGTTGCACCCGCAATCCGACCGCCAACGTTCTATGCCATGCTCGCAACTCCACGAGCTGTTTTCAACGATTTCCACTTCGTATGCTGCTGGATGATCTTCCAGGTATCGACCATAATTCGTCACCTGTGCCAGTTTGTTGGTCTCAATATAATGGATCGCGTGCGCCAGCGCCATGTCTCCGTTGCGATGATGATGCCCATAGCTTTCGCCATCCGTTGCGATATGGACGAGGCGAGGAGAGTCGTCGGCGAAGGCGGACAGCAGCCGGTTGGCGAACGTCTCACCGTTGTTGAGCAATCCTTCAAATGCAAGCTCCTGTGCAATTGGGCCGTCGTAAAAGAACAGGTTCATCCTGCGGCCAGAAGGCAGCGAAACCCGGTAGGCTATGGCAGGATAGATTTTCCCACCACTCACGTCCTGCCACTCATTACCATCAATGGGCCGAACACGTCTTGCCTGTCTGGGGGCAAGTATGGCAAAGCCGATGTCGTGCTGTGCCATGAGGTCAAGGGTTTCCAAATCTACTGCTGTCTCCGGGAGCCACAACCCTTCCGGCTTACGTCCAAAGCGATATTCAAAATCTTTCATTCCCCAGATAATCTGGGTCTTCTTGTCGCGGCTGTTGGCCAGCGGCAGGATCATGTGATTGTAGGCTTGGGCCAAAGCATTTCCATGACCGGAGAACTTCTCCAGGCTTTGCCGGTCAGCTGCTAGAATTGCCTCATAGGCGTCGGTGGCATACTTCTGCATCCAGAGCAGGACAGTCGGTCCGAAGTCGAAGCTTATGCTGGCATAATTGTTCACCAGTTCGGCGATTCTTCCTTCCGTATCCCAGATTCTCGACACGGCATTTGCACCATAGCATTCAGCTGAAATCCGCTCATTCCAATCGTGGTAAGGAAACGCAGAATCCTGGATCTCAATTGCTTCCAGCCATGGACTTTCCCTGGGGGGTTGATAAAAATGCCCGTGGATACAAATAAAGCGGTCCATCAATAGCACTCCTTTTGCAATATAACGCTGTTTTTACCTACCAGAGCAGCACCCTTGCCACAATCCACCTTACGGGACCTCGCGGCAATTACAGTGACTCGGCATTAAAGATCTAGCTGGTCAAACCAATTTGATGCGATTTTGTTCGCATATATAATAAGAATCCGCTGTAGTATTACGAGTATACTAGCTGGAAGGTCGACTGACAAACTTGTATTTATTTAGACCAGTAAGTCTTGCCTATTTCGAATAAGCGCCATTCTGTCTGCGCAGTCGCAGAATGAATCATGAAGGACTGCCGCTACAAGACGGATGGGGTTTCAATACCGCCGGTCTTGTCTTTAGTTATCGAGTTGGAACGTCTACAATGAACTCCACTGCTGCCTGGAACGCATCACCCCTGGGGATTATCCGGACGATCCGGGACGATGCTAAAAAGTGAACATTAGCACGCGTTCCCGTCTTAGACTGTAGCATGAACTGAAGTGTTACGAAGTCTCCGACGGTCAATTGCCGCAGGTTGTCAAAACAAAGG
>PMYY01000096.1:4467-5881 GCA_003170655.1 Nitrospiraceae bacterium | reverse complement strand
ATATCTTCTTTTCGCTCTTTCAACGGCGGGATCTTTATTTCGATAACGGTAAGCCTCCAGTAGAGATCTTCGCGAAATTTGCCCTGTTTGATCCTGCTGTCTATATCTACGTTTGTCGCTGCTATTATCCTTATGTCCACCAGCCTCGGTTTCGTATCGCCGAGNNAAAGTGTGCCCTGGTGGGCCAATGATATGAGCCCAGGTTTGTCGGCAATAGCGCCTGTGAAGGCGCCCTTTCTGTAACCGAAGAGTTCGGACTCCAGTAGTCCTTCGGGTATAGCTGAACAGTTAATACAGATGAACGGCTTGTCTCTTCGGGGGCTATTGCAGTGGACTAGTTCAGCCAATAGTCCCTTGCCTGTGCCGCTGTCGCCGAGAATAAGTATATTGCTCTTCGTAGGGATGACTTTTTCGAGAGTTTCGATAATCTTGATCATAGCATCGGAGTTCGCGACGAAGTCGCGGCAGGCCATGCGCTGGCTGATTTGCTGTTTGAGCGCGGTGTTCTCTCTCATTATACGGCCAATGATCTTTTTCTGTTCGATGATCCTGCTGACTGTGAGCCTGATCTCTTCGTTCAGGAATGGCTTGATTATGTAGTCGGTAGCGCCGTGTTTCATCGCCTCGACCGCGGACTCTATCGAACCGAAAGCCGTCATAATAATCACCGGCATTTCGTGGCTTATTTCCTTGATCTTTTCGAGCACTGCCATCCCGTCGACGCGTCCCATCTTGAGGTCGGTCAGGACCACGTCGAACCAATCCTTTCTGAANNGAATATTCTTCGCGCTCAAGGAGATACCGAAGCGCCTTGCATATGTCAGGTTCGTCGTCTATAATCAGGATCTTAGGTTTCATGAGCTTTTGTTCATAGGGATTTCAATTGTAAATGTCGAGCCTTTCCCAACTTCGCTATTCACCGAAAGGNNGCGAGGCCCAATCCGGTGCCTTTCTCTTTAGTGGTATAGAATGGATCGAATATCTTCATCAGTTTTTCTTTTGGTATGCCAGTCCCCGTGTCTTCGAACTCGATTAAAATTGAGTTCTCCTTCTCGTAGCTCCTGATCGTAAGGGAACCACCGTCCGGCATGGCATCTATGGCATTGAGGATCAGGTTGACGAAGACCTGGGAGATCTGGTTTGCATCTATGCACGCCGGCGGCAGATTGGCGGATAGTTCTTTTTTTATTACTATGTCCCTTGCGCGTTTGTCGTACTGGATGAGGTTTACCGATGTTTCGATGACATCGTTTACCTGGCATTGACGTGATTCTACGGCAGGCATCCTGGAATAGCCTGACAGCTGTTTGAGTGTTTCTGATATCCGGTTGATATGGAAGTATATTGTCTGGAGGCTGTCCTTCTTGAACTCGTCCTGCTCCATTTCGCGTAATATCTGCACAAAAGAGAATAC
>PMYY01000096.1:0-4412 GCA_003170655.1 Nitrospiraceae bacterium | reverse complement strand
TTGTGGAACAGATTCGACGCGAAGACCGTCTCGATGTTGCCTTGTGAATAGGTGCTTGTAACCTCGCATTCTTCGCATAGCTCTTCACAGGACCTGCCCACAAGGTCCATGCCCGCCATACTTTCGGCTAACTGGTTCGCCCACTGAACGACGCCTTTTTTATCGAGCAACAGGATACCCGATCCAATCGCGCTGACTATGCTGTTCAGTTTCTCCTTTTCCTCGAAAAGCTCACCTGTACGCTCCTGGACCTTTCCCTCAAGTTCAGCCGCGTGTCTTTCCATCTCTTCCTGGTGTTTTGAAATCTCTTCGGCCTGGATACGNNATACGTTTTCTGTTGAATGCGATCAGCGCCGTAGAAACGACAACGGTAGTAACAAGAATCGACATGATGAGGTAGGAGTAAAATCTCATGCTCTGTTTTGTCATCTGAGCGATATCCGAAAACGGGGATGATACGAAGATGATCCAGGACAGGTCATCTCCAGTTCGGGCAAAAGAGAGGATCTTNNACCACTTCGACTATCTTTCTTTCTGTGTCAAAGTTTTTGTGGCATTTCAAACAGGAGTCGTTCGCTTTGAATATGTTATTGCCGACCATGGCAGGCTGGATTGCATGATATAATAGGGTGCCCCTCCCGTCCATGATCCAGATGTTTCCCTTGTCGATCACATCCAGCTTGCTTGTAAAACGGGAGATGATCTCCTCTACGTTTACAGATAGGAAAATTGCCGCAGCGCCGCCATTGCTCGATTGCACGGGTGCAAGGAAATAAAGCATTGTCGGAAGCTCAACGAGGCCCACCTTTCCGTCAGGCAAGTCCAGGGCGGTTTTGACGATATATGGTGAGAGCGTGTCAAGCGATTCTTTCTTGCCTTCAAAGTGGACGACTGTCCCGTTTTCATTGAGTATCCCGAAGTTCGCCGTCACGTTGTGCCTGCTCTTCAGGACCTCGTGTGCGAGCCTGTCCATATTGCTCTTGCTGCCGACATCTATCCCCGAAAGCAACTGTGCGGTATAGAGGACCCGCTCTTTTCTCAGCCGGATGAAGTCGCCGATATTGCTTGCTATCAACTGGGAAATCAGCTGCTGCTGTTTGCTGAACTCCTGGGCGATCTCCATCTGGAGAGACTGCTGGAAAAAAATATTCAGCGAAATGAGAATAGATACGATTACAAGAAGAATTGCGATTATCAGGAAATGGCCCTTCATAACTAACTATAACAAGAAAGCTGGGATGATGAAAACCCAGCGCCCGTCAGTAATGCGTTGTTTCTTTCCCTCATTTGCTATGTATATACTATATTTGTCTACTATGATGGAAATAAACACTGAGGAGACGTCGATGCAACAGCTGATGTTGAGACTTATCATAAACGCACTTTCGCTTGCTGCGGCAATTAAACTGATCACGGGCATATCATTCGTTGGTGAGTGGTGGAAAATCATAGGCATAGCTGCTGTTTTCGGTCTTATTAATGCACTTATAAAACCTGTTATACAGCTCTTCACCTTCCCGTTGATCATCCTTACCCTCGGGCTCTTCACCCTTGTGATAAATGCAACAATGCTGGCCATAACAGCTGCGCTGTCGGGACCGCTGCATCTGGGTTTGCAAATAAGCGGCTTCTGGCCGGCGCTCTGGGGCGCCCTGGTCATAAGCTTGGTAAGCATGGTCCTTTCCTGGGTAACCGGTATGAACAGGAGTTAACTTAATCGAATCGTTTGGAGGTATATTAATGTTCTTCTTGTCATTTCTCGGGTTTCTGGTTCTGGCTTTTTTGCTCGCACTAGTCTTCAGAAAGGCCGGCTATTCGGGATTTCAGATCATACTTTTATTTGTGCCGATCGTCAATATAGCGGTCTTTGTCTGGTTCGCCCTAACGGAGTGGCCGATACAGAAGGAATTGAGAGAACTGAAATCAAGGAATGTCACCCCCGGCGCGGTGTAAGGCTAAGGTCGCCCTGGGCCGATTCTACTGACGCTATGCTTCAGCCGGCCCCGTGGTCGATCTTACGGCAAAGATAAGGTATCCTGCGGCTATCAACGCATTTAGGAGCCAGGGAAGCGGGACATCTATCCTGAAGAAAATAATCAGTGTATTGACGATAATGACCGGGGTAAGAGAGACGGCACCGAGCCGCATCAGCAACCGGTAGTTCAGACCGACCTTAAAGCTGTGCAGAAGGACCGATCCTGCCAGCGCATAGATGAACACCTGTAGACTCCTGAAGGTGAACGATGCAAGCACGGCAAACGGGTAGAGCACGATTGCGAACCATTCCTTGAAGGACTCAAGCCAGTCGTAGATCAGCCGCTTGTTAAGAGTTGCATCTCCTACTTCTGACAGATCAAGAGAACGCGTTTCCTTTCCCCCGTCGTGTGTTATCAGCCGGTTTTTTGTAAGCAATATGAAGGCCTTTGAATTATCCAGTGAGGTGACCTGCCCCGTTGTGTCAATGATCATGACCGGATCGCCATTGTCCGGGTCTTTAATAATATATGGCTGAGGTGCATTTATCGAAGCCTGGCCTTTGGCTATCGTGATGTCGGGGAGCTGTCCGACGTATTGAGGCGCGTCGTTATCAATATATTCTGCAATGTCCGAATCCAGGCGTATCATTCCTGGTATCCAGCTTAGGGCCGCAAGCGAGAGCAGGTATAGGAAACAGAGCCCGGTCGACCATTCTCTTGCCACCTCGCGGTAAAGGGTCTTCGAATAGAACGACATGTAAAGGGGATGTATAATAGTGTATTGTCTCATAGGCGACTAAGCGATATTGTACTTCTTTAGGCCGGGTTTAGACAACCCGCGGACTATGGATGGTTGCACTGCGTTTCCTGTTTTTAGTATCTTATGCAGTGCCGTCTCATTGGTATTCAATCCGGAGTGGCGGAACCGGCAGACGCAAGGGACTTAAATGTCTCTACTGTTTTTGATTTCGTAGGGGAAAGTAGGCCACTGTCCGCAGACTATCCGCACATCAAGATGCGGCAAAAAATGACACGTCTTAGTAAGGTAGCTTTGTGATAGCTTTTCATTTCTGCTCATCGAACGAGTGAACATAAATTTGGGTCGGGGCGATATTATCTGCGAGCTTATTTGGGAGAGGTCGGAGGAGTAAATAAATGGAATCCAGAAGGGTATTGTTCGTCGTTATATTCATAGCGGCATCTATCTCATTGGTTTTTGCTGCTAATGGTGGAGTTACGATCAAAGAATGGCTGGCCGCGTCGCCTAATTCATTCCCTCATGACCCTGCTGTCTCGTCCGACGGTGCCCTTTGGTATACGGGAATAATGGTCAATACTCTAGGGCGACTCGATCCAAGAACAGGGAAAATAAAAGAATATCATCTGACGATTCCCGACTCGGGACCTCATGGCCTGGCTGCCGATAGAGAGGGCAACATGTGGTTTACTGCTAATTACAAAGGATATATCGGAAGACTCAATCCGGCGACTGGTGAAGTGAAAGAATATCCGATGCCTGACCGATCAGCCCGCGATCCGCATTCGCTGGTGATTGACTCTAATGGAATAATATGGTTTACCGTACAGCTTGGAAATTTCGTGGGTCGATTAGATCCTTCTACTGGAAATATTATGTTGAAACATTCGCCGACGCTAAACTCTCATCCTTATGGGATCGCACTGAATTCAAGGCAGGTACTTTACTTTTGCGAATTCGGAACTAACAAAATCGGGAGCATCAATCCTGACACGATGGAAATAACAGAATATACATTACCGGACGATACAAGGCCGAGGCGAATTGTTATAACACCAGATGATGTTATCTACTATACCGACTATGCACGCGGAATCCTGGGCAGTCTTGATCCAGCTAGTAGAAAGGTCAAGGAATGGAAATCACCGGGAGGATCCAAATCTAAGCCTTACAGTATAACAGCCACAAGGGACGGCATAATTTGGTACAGCGAGTCGGGCGTTACACCCAATACAGTGGTAAGATTTGATCCCAAGACAGCATCATTTACAAAATGGACAATCCCGTCAGGCGGTGGAGTAGTTCGAAATATGGTGGCTACTAAGGAGGGCGACCTTTATCTGGCATGTAGCGGACAGAATGTGCTTGCTATAGTTCATGTCACAAAATAGCTAGGTCCGATCGGAAAGCTTGCACAGGTAAAAAAATAGTCGTGTGTAGTCGCTGTGGATGTGAGATTCGACCCACGATGATTGCCGCTTAGACTTTTCAATGTATTCGGACACCCTCCAGCGACGATTGGTGTGAGAATGCTTGCCCAAACTCCACCCTGACTATTGATTTTACCAGTACAAGAATTTGGTAATTGCCAAGTATAAACTTGCGGAGTGTATGCAGCATGGTCAGTCGTGGAATCGGTTGCTTATATCCAGCTATTATATAGATGCGCTTAAGTAAAT
>PMYY01000027.1 GCA_003170655.1 Nitrospiraceae bacterium | reverse complement strand
GGATGCCAGCGCGTAAGACAGCTCATCTGCGGCGCAAGGCTGGAAAGGCAAGCGAGGCAGTGCAGGCAATAGCATGGAAAGCGCAAAAGCGGTTGTGCAGCCGATACTGGCACCTGACACAAAAAGGAAAACTAAAGGTGCAGGCATGTACGGCAGTGGCAAGGGAGTTGGCAGGGTTTATTTGGGCTATCAGTCGCGAGGTTATGGGAAAGAACAATACTCCTGTGGTGAAAGTTGCATAACTTGACGACGTTTACATTATTAGAAAAGTTATTAGCTAGCCAGGCTTAGAAAAGATGAATTTGTTTCTCAGCACGTCCATTCAACTATGGACATTAATACGACAGATGTGCGTTTCGGCCAGGATAGCAGCCGGTTGGGAGAACCCTCGAAAGGACTATGAGGCGCCTTCTTATAGGCTGAACCTCGAGCATAGACAGAGGCAGCTCCACGACGAAGACAAGTCATGCGGTATCCAACCCGCGTATATCAGAGTGATCTACCGTCGTTTATCGCTGCTGTCCTGACCCAAATGTATAATCTAAAAAGGAGGTTGTAAAAAAACAAAAGCTCCGACTACCAGCACTTGACAGGTTTAATACATATCAGTCCTTCTTACGTCATTCTGCAACTTCGCAGCAGAATGACGCTTATTCGAAACATTGAGTAAACGCGCCGATCTCGGCGGTCAAGATTATAAGTCAACTATACAGCAGACACCTCCTTTTTAAAGGGCATTCTATGTGTAACCTACATTCCGCACTTTGGGAGGGGTGATTTAAATAATTTACGTTTTTGTTAAACCCTTACAGATCAACCTGTTAACTACTCATAGTAAATTCCCTTAGATTTCATTAATGCAGTAAGAATTTCATTTTCCTTGAGATTTAGTGTTCTAAGTTGTTTTAGATCATCCTTAAATTCCCCGTATTGTTTGCTNNGAAGAAGAGAAATTGGACCTGAAGATGTCCTGAACCTTGAGCGCAGTGGCAATTGGGTTTGCCGCATTTGCCGTAGACCGTAGAGACCGTCCCAAGTGCTAACTCTCCTTTCTGTGTGAGACGTTGAAGCAGACGTCGCCGTTCGCGCCACAGATGACGAAGGGAGGTCATCAATTGTTCTCTTGACAAGCCCATATATCTTGTATAACATATATACAGTAATGTATACAAGAGAAAACGGCGGCATTCTCCAGGCTAAAACAAAACAGGGAACGGCCACGCTTCAGGTTCACTTGGTGGGCACCCACCCCATCCTTATGCATTTTTTGGCACGAATGTCTTTTGCCCGAATCGTCCGGTCTTGTTTGCCGACACGATTCTCCAGCATTTTGGATCATGCCCAGACTCTGGACATACTTATCAGGAATCTGCTGCTTTCTCCAGCCCCTCTTTATCGTATTGCAGAGTGGGTGAATCCTATTGACCCGCAAGCCCTCGGCTTGAGCGTCTCTCAGAAAGAGGCTATCAATGATGATCGGATAGCCCGCACACTGGACGTACTCAGTTCTGCTCATGCCAGAAACCTTTTTTTCCGCCTGGCGCTACGCATCATCAAAGACTTTCAACTCGATACTACGCGCGTCCATCACGACACCACGACAGTCACCTTTCACGGCGGTTACGTCGCATCTGTGAAGGAACCGCACATCACTTACGGAATCAACAAGGACCATCGGCCTGATTTGAAACAGCTTGTTTTTGGACTGAGTGTCCTGGCAGACGGGGCGGTACCCATTTCCCACGAAGTCTATAGTGGAAATCGAACTGATGATACTGTCCATTGCGGAAACCTCGACTATCTGCGGAGGCTCTTGGGGCGAGAAGACTTCGTATATGTGGCCGATAGTAAGTTATGCACCCGTCTAAACCTTTCCCATATCGCCTCTTACGGGGGTAAGTTCGTTACCCTTTTGCCCCGAACCCGCGCCGAGGATAAGCTCTTTCGCCTACGGATACGGAAAGGTAGCCATCCTCGTTGGTACCGCCTCTTGACGGTGCCGAATAAGCGGCGCAGTACTGAGCCGCCGGACGTATATTGTAGTACCTCGGAGGAGCCAAGTATCACTTCTGAAGGCTATCGACTCATCTGGTGCCGCAGTTCTCAAAAGACAGCATTGGATAGTCGCGCCAGAGAGATAGAGTTGAAGAAGGCAGAGACTGAACTCTTCGATCTCGGCACCAGATTGAACCGGGGTCGTTTGCGTAGTCGTGCCGAGATAAAAAAGGCAGTAGCAGCCATTATGTACAAATATTTGTGTCAGCCATTCCTCATTGTAAAGATCGGATATAGGCTCCAATCAAAAACCAAACATCTCGGCCCCGGACGACCTAAAAAAGATGCTCCGCAGCGCACAGTGCGTCATCGTTTTTTTCACCTGGATGTCCAGCGCAACAAAGAATCTCTCAGGGCTGAGGCACGCACCGACGGGGTATTCCCCCTCGTCACCAACTTGACTTCGCCGGAGGCCTCCAAAAAAAAGGTCCTTCTCATATACAAATACCAACCGTATATAGAAAAGCGTCATTCTCTTTTGAAAAGCGAACTAGAGGTGGCACCTGTGTATCTTAAGAAGCCCAGTCGCGTTGTCGGCCTGATCCATGCCGCCTACATAGCGATGACGCTCGATGCTCTAATTGAACGAACTCTGCGCCAGAATATGGCTCGCTTGGGCATTGAAAATCTCCCTATCCTTCCCGAAGGGCGCAATACTAAAACTCCTACAACTGCCAGACTCTTAGAAATATTCAGCGGTGTTTCTTGGTATGAGTTCGAGGGTGAAGGTGGGCCAGTAACATTCCCGATCTATCTTACCCCTATTCAGAAAAAACTCCTCGAACTCCTTGGTATGGATAAATCAGACTATTCTTAGAGCAAAAGTAAGAATAGAAAATATTATAGAATTGTCCCCTCCCAAAGTGCGGAATGTA
>PMYY01000017.1 GCA_003170655.1 Nitrospiraceae bacterium | reverse complement strand
TCATTTTCGCCACGCCATCTCATCGTCTGAAAACACCCTCTGGCATACTTGCAGGCCACCGCTGTTGCAACTGAGGGCTCCACTCGCTGTGGTAATGATCTCGCGCAGGTCAAATCCCGTTACATACTTCTCAAAAAACATCCCAATCGATAGAAGATACAACGGCACTGCTTAATTGAATTGACATAGCCAGGGGCCGCGGCTTAGTCCTTCTGACGTCATTCTGCAACTTCGCAGCAGAATGACGCTTATTCGAAGTCAGCATCGCTGGGACAGGGTTGCGAAGGAGAATATTTTATCATGTAATTATGACAGTCGACATCCTAAGAGCTAGCGACCCTGCACTGCATCTATGTTAAAATCCAATATAATATGATACTGTTTTCGAAGATGAACAGAAACCGGATGTTTATGAATTGGTCGGATAACATTCCATTTGGGCTATTATCCACATTGGGATAATAGCTTGTTAGCCACCAGAAGGAGCTGATGTGGAACCGTTCAGAAATGGTGGTACTGACACAACTCGAATCGGCTACGTGAACCGCAACAACCAGCGCTGCGAAGGCCAACGTGGCGTTGCGGGCACTGACCATAGCCAAACCGCATATCGTATGGAGTGTCTCGAGGCGAACTGTTGTTACGTCTACGGCGCGAATGGAACGGATGTCTTCCAACGCAGGTGTCCAATGTGCCAAGGTGGCGCCGCAGGCATCGAGGTCTAGCGAATGAAGCCTGACCCTGCGGTCTCTGCCGCAAGGGCTTTTACTAGAGGGAAGTAACTGACGCCAATAGCTTTCCCTGCTGGTGTTTTATTCAGTCTGTACTTTATACAGAGTATCGATTCCCTGAAAATCTCGATTACTTGGCAATATCTGAAAATAAGAGTCTTCTCGAAAAGCATCAGTGTGAGGCATAATGCCTGTAAAACCACTGTTTCACCTGTTCCACAATCAGTAAGTAAAATATTACCATGCCCGCCAGAACAAGAAAAAACAGCGGTGGAGGCGCGACAAATCCGAGGAACCCAGCCAAGGGAGTGAAAGGGACTATGAAAGCTACTGCGACCACTATAAGAGAACAAATAGTGAGCCATGGATTGGGACGGCTTTTAAGAGGGTTCTTGCGAGTGCGAATTATAAAGATGACGAGCACCTGAGTTGCCATGGATTCGATGAACCAGCCGGTATGAAAAAGAGACTCTCCGGCATGAAAAACCTTGATCATTACAAAAAATGTGAGAAAATCAAAGATGGAACTGATCGGGCCAACGGTCAGCATGAACTTGCGAACAAAGTTTATGTCCCATTGCCTGGGACGAACAAGGTATTCTTCGTCGACATTGTCCATGGGGATAGGGATTTCGGACATATCGTAAAGCATGTTGTTAAGCAATATCTGTGTAGGAAGCATTGGGAGAAACGGAAGGAACAAGGAACCTCCCGCCATGCTGAACATGTTGCCAAAATTGGAACTGGTCCCCATCATGATGTACTTCATAATGTTGCCGAACGTGCGACGTCCCTCAATGACGCCTTGCTGGAGCACGCCCAGGTCACTTTCCAAAAGTATCATTTCTGCCGCGGCCTTAGCGACATCAACGGCGCTATCCACGGAAATGCCGATATCAGCCGAATGGAGCGATGGAGCATCGTTAATCCCGTCGCCAAGGTATCCAACAGTGTGCCCTCGCTTCTTTAAGGCAAGAATGATCCTATTTTTCTGGGCCGGAGTAACGCGACAAAACAGATTCACCCTGTCCACCTGTCCGACCAAGGCCTGATCGTCCATGTCCTGGATTTCCGCTCCGGTCAGAATCCCTGTGATCGGCAATTCTAACTGGCCGCAAATATGTTGCGTAACAAGCTCATTGTCTCCGGTCACTATCTTGACGGAGATTCCACTGGCAGCAAGGTCTGTTAAAGCCTTCTTCGCACTCTCTTTCGGCGGGTCTAGAAAAGCGGCGAATCCTGAAAAAACAAGCTTTGTCTCATCACTTACTACGGCATGCGGATGATCGCTTTCCACTTGACGCCAGGCAATCCCGAGTACTCGGAACCCCTCCCGTCCCAGAGAGTCAAATATCGCTCGTATGGAGGCCATCACTGTATCATCCAAAGGAAGCAAATCGGTGTCAGTGGCCCCCTCATAACTGGTGCAAAGGCGCAAGATATCTTCGGGCGCCCCTTTCACCACAAGCAGTCTTCTTTGACCATTATCGACTAACACTGAAACCCGGCGGCGTTCAAAATCAAAAGGGACCTCGTCAAGTTTGTGCCAGCCGGTCACATCGATTTCCTTATGTTCCAGGATCGCGTCATCCAGGGGACTTTTCAGTCCCGTTTCAAAAAAACTGTTCAAGTAGGCCAACTCCAAAACCCTATCGCATTCCCGACCGAGTGCGTCGATGTGGCGCTCCAGATGAATACGCGCCTCGGTTAACGTGCCGGTCTTATCCGTACAGAGCACATCCATACTTCCAAGGTTTTGTATAGAGGCAAGCTGCTTGACAATGACACGTTTAGCTGCCATACGCTGTGCTCCCCTGGCAAGGGTCACTGAGACTATCATAGGAAGGAGTTCCGGAGTTAACCCGACAGCAAGCGCTACCGCAAAGAGAAAGGATTCAAGCCATGGCCTGTGAAAGAATGCATTGACTAAAAGAACAAATAGCACAAGGAGGATCGTAAAGCGCATGATAAGTAGCCCGAAGCTACGGGTGCCCTGTTCAAAAGCAGTTGGCGGAGCTTTGGCAACAAGGCTGTCCGCAATATCACCAAGCACTGTATTCGCACCGGTATGGCAAATCAATACTTTTGCCGTTCCGCTGATTACCGAAGTCCCCAGAAGCACCGTGTTACTGGCTGAAAGAATCTCGGACTCTCCGGGCAATTCGCCAGGAGTCTTCTCAACCGGATAAGGTTCTCCCGTAAGAAGGGCCTGATTTACAAAAAAATCCTTTGCCTCCAATATGCGCCCATCGCCGGGGACCATGTCGCCAGCGGCAAGAAGAACGATATCTCCCGGTACGAGCGAAGGAAGAGGAATCTCTTGAGACTTGTTATCTCGCAACGCCTGAACATGCACCGTCACTGATTGGCGTAACCTCTCAGCAGCCTGTCCGGCCCTGAATTCCTGAATAAAATCGAGTGTTACGCTCATGAGGACAATGAGCGAGATGATGATAAAGCTGGCGACATCACCGGTGAGGGCCGATAAAGCGCTGGCTGCGAGGAGGATGATTACGAGTGGATTACGAAACTTGGCCAGAAACTGAAACAGCAACTTGTTTCTTCGCTGAGTATGCAATATATTAGGGCCGTAACGCGTTAGGCGTACAGCCGCCTCGCTGCTTGTCAACCCGGCAGGGGTTGCCTTATGGTGTTCCAACAGCGCTGTTACATCTTGTTGCCAGAATGCTGGTTCTTTGTCAGTAGGCAAATTACTCATGATGCAAGCCTCTCTACTCCTGAATATTATTGGGTACCTTTTGTACTGTACACAATTTTTAAAAGCAAGTAAACGCTTCACTGCAGGAATGGCAAACATAAAGACGATGCTGACTACGTTTCTCGTGGGAAATGACGGTACGGCGATTCAGTCTCCACAACCATTGCTGATGGTCTTGAAAACACTCCGGAAAGCATCCAGACGTTTGTCCAGGAAGAAGAAAGGCAGCAACGGCAGGAAAAAAGCTCGTCTTGCTCTTGCCAGACTTCACCGCAGGGTTGCCAATATCCGGAGAGACTGGCAGTTCAAGATTGCCTTAGAACTTGCACGGACTCTGGATGTGACTTGCATCGAAGACCTGAGCCTTGCGGGCATGAAAGCGCTGTGGGGACGGAAGGTCTCAGATCTCGCATGGTCAAACTTCGTGAAAATCCTTGCATGGCAGTGCAAAAAACATGGGAGTACTCTGGTCAAAGTCGACCGGTTCTTCCCGAGTTACAAGCTCTGCTCACAGTGCGGACATGTCAATGAGCAGTTGGAACTCAAAGACCGCCAGTGGGTGTGCCTCTCATGCGGGGCTCGTCATGACAGAGACAAAACCGCTGCTGTCAATATTAAGCGCGAAGGGCTGAGGCTCCTTGCATTGGAACATGAGGCGGGATGTCGCCTCATGGAGAAGGCCGCGTAAGACCTGCTTTAGCAGGCTACGGCTGTTGATCCCCGGGTGCATGTCAATGCGAAGCTTTTGTGGTCAAGGATTGGTAGCGTAGATTTGGCGGTTGTGCTGAGAAAGATCGCGTTCTTGCCTGGGGAGATCTCGCTTAATACCTGAATGGGTGACGGTGATTTGCCGGAGCGAGAAGTCAACATAAGTCGTAGTAGCCGCCATCACGGGGTGAAGTACCCAACGAGAAGGAGAGCTGGGAAGTTATGTCCCTCAAACATGCAATGCATCAGATGCCTGGGCAACCGGGGCGGGCCAGTGTAGGGGAAGGTGAACCCCAACTCTACGTGGCCAGTGATGAAGCGAGTTTGGCGGGCCATACACAAGAAGCCTCAGGACAAGGGAATCTGTTACAACAGATTCTCTTGCGTGAGAATATGGTTAAGGCGTGGAAACACATCAAAGCCAACAAGGGTAGCGCCGGCATTGATTGATTGACAATCGAACAAACTACCGAATATCTCAAAACTCATTGGTTCACAATCAGCGAGCGGGAGAAAGGGTGCTCCAATCCTTAAGTGCATCTATGCGAAGCTACATCTGAAAGTAAAAGAAGCTAAAACCACGTTGGCACCGTCTTTGGCCGTAAGTTTTTAGGCTATTGCCTTCGGCGATGGTCTGGGAATACGGTCAAAATAGCGGTAGCTACTAAGGCACTCGAAACGTTTAA
>PMYY01000122.1:13997-15746 GCA_003170655.1 Nitrospiraceae bacterium | reverse complement strand
TTTTCAATATCAGGCAGAGCTAAGACGCAGTCTTCGCTCGCGAGGCTTATGGCAAGGCCGCCGGCACCGGCACGACCTGTCCTGCCGATGCGATGAACATAGTCCTCGGGGTCTTGGGGAAGATCGTAGTTGATGACATGCGTCACACCCTCGATGTGCAGCCCTCTGCTGGCCACATCGGTGGCGATGAGGACTGGAAACTTGCCGTCTTTGAAATTCGCGAGTACTTTCAGTCTCTGGGGTTGAGGAAGGTCGCCGGTAATGGCAGCATTTGCAACGCCGTTTGCTTCAAGCATGCGTTTCAGGCGTTCCGCTGTCACCTTCATGTTGCAGAATACAAGATAGCGACCTTCCGGCTCACGCCTGATCATGCCAAGAATTAGACCAAATTTCTCGCTCTTCCCTACGTGATAGATCTGCTGTTCGGTGAGCTCAACCGTCATCTGTTCGGGTGTAACCACGAACTTCTCCGGCATATTCATGAATTCGTGAGAGAGCTCCATAACGCGGTGAGAGAGGGTTGCAGAAAAGAGCATGGATTGCCGTTCGGTGTAAGGCGACATTCGCCTCATCAGAAACCTTAGGTCGGCGACAAACCCCATGTCGAACATGCGGTCTGCTTCGTCAATCACCAGGAACTCGGTTTTTCTTAGACTGTAAACTTTCTGTTTAAGGTAATCGATGAGGCGGCCTGGCGTGCCGACAAGCACGTCTACACCTCGCGCGAGTTCATTTCTCTGTTTAATATAGTCGATGCCGCCGAATACGGGAACGATATGGAACCCCGTGGAACCGCTGAGAATCCTAGCCTCGGCATCTATCTGGGCCACGAGCTCCCGCGTCGGTGCAATAATGAGCGCCCGTGGAGACGGCCCGCGCGATGTGTGCGGCGTGGCTAGCATGCGTGAAAAAATCGCGATCAGGAAGGCTGCGGTCTTGCCTGTGCCGGTCTGTGCCTGTGCGGCGATATCTTTCCCGCGTAAGGCTTCGGGCAAGGTCATCGCCTGAACCGGCGAGCATTCCGTAAACCCGGCTGTCCTTATTCCTGCGAGGACCTCATCCGGTATTTCCAGTTCTTCAAATTTCATAAGTTCAACAAATATTATAAACGAGATGGAAGAGAATAATACAGTTTATTAGACCCATTGAGAAAAGAGGAGAAGGCAAACGTGAGATGACTCAGGGGGCTGTCCAACGCATGATCAGCATCAGGAACGTAGCGTCGAGAAATCGATTCGGTTGCTGCCCGTCAAAGGCCTGCAAACATCCTGAGAAGTCCTTTGCGTGTGGAAATTACGCCGAGAGAAAAATCTGTTTCCAATGCACGGGGATCGACATATGTGCCGAACATCCTGTCCCAGATGGTGAGAACAAAACCCAGGTTCATGTTGGAGAGGCCCTTGGCCCCGTGATGAACGCGGTGATAATTGGGTGTGATGAGAAGCCATTCAAAACGGCCGAGGTCTACGTTTAGATTGGTATGGATCCAGATGTTGACAATAATTCCCACTGAAAAAGCGATGGCGGTTTCCGACGCGGAAAGCCTGAATACGTAGTCGGCGATAAAGACCTGGGGTACTGCGAACAGAAGGAGATGTGTCAGGCTGGTCCTTGATCCCGATAGCCACCACAGTTCTTCGATGGAATGGTGGAATGTATGTGTGGGCCAAAGAAGGCGGCGATGCATGGCCCGATGGATCCAGTACAGACAAAGATCGGCAATGATGAGCCCCAGGATTATCTTGGCTA
>PMYY01000122.1:0-13990 GCA_003170655.1 Nitrospiraceae bacterium | reverse complement strand
AGGGAAAGATTCCGGCTCCTGTCTATTTTGATTCGTGGCCTGCTACGCTCTGCGATATCGAAAAAAAGCACAACAATGAGAAGCACGGCTGACTGGAATATTTCCACTCTTTCAATCATGGTATGAATCGGTACGTATTGCGCGAATCTTATCAGCAGCGGCCTTGCTAATGGAGGGATGGAACATTACTTCGGCGAAAGCCAGTTTGCCGGAGACCTAGATCCCTCTTTGTAACGCCCGCGATCTAAAAAGATCGATAATGGGCTTGGTATATTTACCGATTTTAGTTTCTGTTTTGAGATCCTTGCCTTTGAAAAGCTTGCATGATCCATATTTGTGAGTGAAGCAGAATTCTTCCATCTCTGCAATGCTGGGAATGTACATAACTTCAGCTTCGCCGCAACATCCTACATAATCTGTGATAAAGCAAGGGCAGCCCATTGTCGCGCCTCCATCGGGAAAGGAATGCCTTAAGCGGCAAGCCTTTTATTAGAATAACGTTATTCGCAGCGATAAAATATCAGATAGATTCTGATTTAATTGTAGGAAATTGTCTGATGCCGGGCGTCGCGTCGTTCCCCATTTTATCAAAAAAGGTGTTTACGGCATCAAATTGACTTCGATATTGTTGAGTGATATATTTTATTTATGAGCGATATATTCGATATTGAATCTGTTCAATGGAAGCCTGTGCGTCCCGAGGTTGCCGATGGCGTTCTCGGCAGAGAGATGCTGGACTCGAATGTAAAGGCTGTTTTAACGCGAGTTGTGCCCGGCGGCAAATTCAGGATGCATTCTGACAATTACGCGCACCTCTTCTACTTTATGAGCGGCCAAGGCATCGTTTGGGTGGATAAAGAGAAATACGAGGCCCGCCCCGGAACTGTTGTGCAGGTGGATGCGGGTATGGCCCACGCTTACGAGAACACTGGCACCGAAGACATGGTCCTGGTCTCTCTGAACCTGCAGGTTTAAATTTTCCGCTTGAGCTTGTTGTATCAACAGGGGTGGCTGGCACGAGGAGGTATTGGCAATGATTGTCATAACCGGGGCAGCCGGTAATATCGGCAGCAAGATTAGCGCCGAGCTTCTGTCGCGCGGACAGAAAATCAGATGCATAGCGAGAAACGTCGGGAAGCTGGATGAGCTTGTAGGGAAGGGCACGGAGATAGCTGTCGGCTCCCTCGAAGATACTGCTTTTCTGACGAAGGCATTTTCCAGTGCAGATGCTGTCTTTGCAATGATCCCGCCAAACTATACGGCCCCAGATTTCAGGGCGTGTCAAAACAGTATCGGGGCAGCCATTGCGGAAGCCATCGGGAAATCCGGAGTTAAATACATCATCAACCTTAGCAGCCAGGGCGCCCACTTGCCCGGGAAAACCGGACCTAGTAAGGGACTGCGCGACCAGGAGGAAAGGTTGAATAAACTCAAGGGAGTCAACATAGAAAATACTACTGAGACAACTTTTGTAGAGTTTGCAGAGATATTTGTCCGCATGCTCACAGCATAATATCCATTGCAGGTATTGACTCCGCAGAGTCCCTGATACACGTGAGATTAAGCGTCTGGATTTTGTCTCAGCACAATAAACCCATATTGAAGAAGCAGGATTTTATTCTCCTAGCATATCCTTGATATTTGCAAAGAAAGCCTTTGCCGAATTTTCAGCCTGCTCGGGTGTTTCCTTTTCGAACCTGTCGATTTTTTTCAGAACCTCTACAGGTATCTCTTCTATAAACCGCGAAGGGTTGGAAGGTACATCTTTACCGTACTTTATACGGTGCGTGGTATGGGTGATAAACAGTTCCTTCATGGCGCGCGTGATACCCACGTAGAAAAGCCTGCGCTCTTCTTCGACATCGCCGACAGATTTCTTGTGTGGAAGGATGTCTTCCTCAACCCCGACGATAAAGACAACCGGAAATTCGAGCCCTTTCGACGAATGCAGCGATATCAGAGTCACCCCGAACATCTTTTTTTCGTCCTTCTCGTTCATAAGGTCGGTCAAGGCCAATGCTTCAAGAAATCCGTGGAGCGACGGAGCCGATTCTTTCGATTCGTAGTGGGCCATGGATAAGATGAAGTCTTCATAGGCTTCTATCCTGCTGAGGGCTGCCTTTGGGTTTTTATGCAGTTCATGAAGGTAGTCGCGGTAGTTTATCTCCTCGATCAGCGATCTGAATGCCTTGTTCATCTCTCTTTTCGTCCTGAACAGACTTGTATTTTTGTCTATCAGGCGAGCGAGATCTGCGGCATTGTTCTTGATCTTGTCGCCTAGTTCAGAAATCTCTCCGGCCCTTCTCATTGCTTGGAGGAGGCTTATTGAATTCTCCTTCGAAAAAGCCGCCAGTCTTCCAAGTGCGGTAGGGCCCAGACCCCTTTTGGGAACGTTTGCTATCCTCATCAGGCTTAAGTCGTCGCTGGAGTTGGCGCATATTTTCAGATACGCCGCAAGGTCTTTAATTTCGCGGTGCTCGAAATAGCTGGTGCCGCCTACGACAGTATAAGGTACTCTGTTTTTCCTGAGGGCCTCTTCAAATGGTCTGGAAAAAAGGTTTGCGCGGTAGATAATGGCGATGTCATCATAGGACGCTTTTTTTTCGAACTTCAGCAGCTCTACCCGGTCGGCCACCCACTGTGCTTCATCGTCGCCATCGGTTGCCCTGAATATGTTCACTTTCGGCCCCTGGTCTCTTTCTGTCCAGAGAGACTTTTCCATACGCTTCTTGTTGTTTTTTATAACACCGTTTGCAGCCTGTAAAATATGCCCGAACGATCGGTAATTCTGTTCAAGTCGCACTATTACCGTGCCGGGAAAGTCTTTTTCAAAATCGAGAATGTTGCCAGGATCTGCGCCCCTCCAGCCATAGATGGACTGATCATCATCGCCAACGACGCAAAGGTTCTTCCTTTCGCCGGAAAGCAGGTGGATCAGGTTGTACTGGACACGGTTGGTGTCCTGATATTCGTCGACCATGATGTATCTGAATCGGAAGCGGTATTTATCCAGGACGGCAGGATGGTCCCTGAATAATTGCAATGTCAGTAGGAGGAGATCGTCGAAATCGACGGCATTAAGGGTCTTCATCGCTTCGTGGTATTTCGGATAGACCATCTCCGAAATGATCGCTATATCATCGGGGGACGCAGTTTTTCCGGTCCGGGAGCGGGCCATCTCGTTCTTCGTCATGCTGATTCTTTCCATGATATGTTCCGGTTTGAAGCTCTTATCTTCAAATTTTATTTCGGACAGGATATTGCGCAGAAGCGAATGCTGGTCCGAGCTGTCGAAGATGGTGAAGTCCTGGCGATATCCGAGCTTATCGATCTCACGGCGCAGGATATTCAGGCATAAGGAATGAAAGGTTGAAATGAGCGGTGTCTTGTAGCCGTTACCCTGAAGTATGGACATGGCCCTTTCCCGCATCTCTTTGGAGGCCTTGTTGGTAAATGTGACGGCCAGAACCGCTCCCGCTGGAACGCCCAGAGACAGCAGATAGGCGACCCGTGTGGTAATAACTCTCGTCTTTCCAGAGCCGGCCCCCGCCAGAATCAGGAGAGGCCCTTCGGTATGCATAACAGCTTCTTTTTGTTTTGGGTTTAGACGGGAAATTGCTTTATCCATAACGGACAAATATCTTACCTGTTCGGCATGATAAAGGCAAACGTCTGTATCACATTGCCGGAGCCGTAGCTTGAACGTTCGCTTTTTTGATGTAATAATGGTAAGAAACATGCTGATAGGAGGAGCAAAAACATGGACAGAAGGACTTTCTTGAAGGCCGCAACAATGGGTACGCTGGTAATGGGCATCTCTAAAGGCGCTTTTGCACTCGATACGAATTATCTGGTGAAGGTCGATCCAACCTTGTTTGCGGCTATCAACAGGGTCAAAGATCCTGCAAACAAGACCCCCCTTGAGATGACTCATGCTCCGTTTATCACTGCACCGGCTGAAGTGAAGGCGGGTGAGCCATTTGCTGTCTCGGTAAGTGTGGGGGAAAAGGGGCATCCCATGAGCCAGGCCCACTGGATCGAGTATATTGAACTCAGTATAGGCAATGAGCCCGCGGGCAGGGCCGATTTTCAATCGAAGGGATATCTTCAGCCTAAGGTAACTTTCAGCGTCATGCTGACCAAGGAGTCTGCCCCTTCAGGCGTGGCCACGCTCGTGGCTCACCAGCGGTGTAACCTGCACGGATACTGGGAAGGCAGTGTCAATGTAAAGGTCGTCTGATAATATTATGATGGAGATGCGTTGTATGTAGGGGGGGACGTGATCGTAGAAAAAAGGGAATCCGCGGACGTATCACCGCACCTTAAGCTTGAACTTGAAGCGGGGCATATTTCGGCGCTGTTCTGGTTCTTGCAGAGCGGCTTTGTTGTGACAGGGGTTGAAGTGGGCTGCAGTGTCAGGACATTTATTGCTGCGCAACTAGGTATGAGCCAAGAGTTTATTCATGATTGCATCAGCACCACATTCCTAGATGGAAAGCCGGTCGACGATCTGGACGCGGCAGTTGTGCGGGACGGATCGAGACTGGCCCTTTCATCAGCATTGCCAGGGCTGGTAGGGGCAACTATGAGGAGCGGAGGCGTGTTGGCTTCACTCAGGAGCTCTATCACCTATAAAGAAACCGGAATCTGCACCGGCGGTAGCGGAACAATCCATGTCAAACTTTTCAATATGGTCATGGAGGAAGCCGGTCCGGATTTGCTTCGGACAGGCATTCTTGTGTCCGGATCGGATCTCGAAACCTTTCTGCAGAAAAATACCGAATTAATCGAAACCTGCCGCAACATCTCACTCGACAATCAGTCTATAGACTTCCGAAGTCTGGCGAATCCGCAGTTATTTGCGGACCGCGCCTTCGTGAGGTTGTCGGTGAAGACGGTATCACACAGCAATAAGGGGTCATAAAGCATCTTACCCCGCTCTATGTGCGCCAGATTCGCCTTTCTATCTTTTCGTGAATAATTTCTTCTTTTCTTTCCCGATCTTCTCCATTATTTCAGCGTCGGTATCCTTTAGTAATTCTCTCAATGCCGAGATGCTCTCCTTAGAAGTGTGCGGTGGGAACATTTCTATCATGTCGACGAGCTCATCCACCGAGGACAGGTTCACTGCTTGATGCATTTTCTTGAAATTTTCGTACTCTTCGCTATCCAGGCTGGCTCGCATGGAACCGTCCAGGTATGCCAGGTCCATCAACGCAAGCATCCATTTCAGCTGTATGTTCAGGATCGCTGAAATAAAGAACGTTTTAGCTGTCTCCGATATCATAGCCAACTTAGTGTCTCTTACTGCATCTGCAGATATACGAGTGCCTTTCACCTTTTTTATCAGGGCAGTTTCATGGGCCTTATTCACCTGTGACTCGAAAAGTTCATCGAGGCAATAGTAGATGTTGAGCTTGTCAATTAATTCGTCATTCACATTGATTGGTAACTTTTTTTTATGTTTTTCGTAGAAGGCATGAAAGCCCCATGCAACAAGCATCTCCTTCAAGTCGTCAATAAGTATATACCGGCCGTGCACTGCTTTTGTCGGACCGGAGGAAAACCATTCGCCTGCTATATCGTCGAAGAGTCCTTTTTCAACTTGCGGAATATGTCTGCCGTATCTGTTGAGCAGATCTTTCTGGGACACGCACGGAAGGGCCTGCAGCATATCTGCGATTATTGGTATCTTAAGTCTGTTTTTTGCAAGAAAATTCCTGGTCTCACGGCAGGGCCTGTGTCGTTTCTTCAGTGCGTTTCTGATCGTCAGTTGAGGGCTGCTTTTGGATGCCATCTTTGAACCTCCGTGAAGTATAGAGTATATTTGCCCGTTTGCGTCGGACGGACCTGCTGCATAGAATAAGTTTATCCTGCCGCAGGACAGAAACAAAGAGAACGGATCAAAGGATATGAAGGCAATAGAAAAAGATGGCTGCGGTTCGTCGCTAATAAGCCGCCGAGTCTAAGCTTATCAATAGGGCAGCTCCCTACAATCAGAGCGTAAGACCGTACGATATGTTTATGCCCCGGATGTACTTGCTGGTGCCGGATATCTGGGCGACGCTATCGTATTTGGCTTCCAGCGTCGAAAAGAAGTCCGCAGCGCTCTTATAAAAGATTTTCTTGTATGAGTCCACCTCGATTTCGAAGAAAGGTCCGAACTTCTGCGGCTTCAAGTAATGGAAGATATCCATCTTCATCTTGCCGATCCTGACGTCCTCCAGCAGTATGTCGCATTCGACCCGCTCGATATGGACCCTAAGGACATCTTTGAGTCCGATGCTATCAAATATTTCGGAGAAGTGAGGAAGAAAAAACTTTGGTATTCCATCCAAATGAACATTCTCCGCGAGGCTTGCTAGGGCAATCTCCACGCCCTTGGTATCAAGCGGAAGTGTCAGTTCGTCAATGACAAGTTCGTCCTCTGTCCGAACCACTTTATTCCTTATTGTTATGAAATGACCATCATTTCTACCCCTGATCCGGAGATAGGAATTTCTTTGGGCCAAAACAAATTTGTTCAGGTCGAAATAGGCATCCTCGATCTCGATTAGAACGTTCTTTCCTAGCCTGAATGGGCCGATCTCCTCCAGGATTTTTACGCCGTCGATGACGGATCGGCCATGTTGATTGTCGATAAGAAGTTTGCTTTCTTTCTCTGAAATGATCATGGAATAACTCCTCGGTGAATGAATTGATGAAACTTTATACTATAATCCGGTAATAAATGGCAAGCAGAACGAGTCTGAATGCACCTATTGAGGCACCGGCTTAATCTTGTGCAATAAAATATCGCGCGGTACGTTCAATAATGCCGAATTCGTGATATGCTTTAATCAAGGAGGGCATAATAGGTCAATAATACGTCTGAGAAACGATTGAAGCACGAGGATTGAAGTCGCCTGATTGTAAAGCAAAAGAGAGTCGGGGGTGACATAACATGACCGAGGACAGATTGATCTGCGTGGACTGTTACGAAAGGCTCGAAAAGGTTTTTACTGGGCAGTTGACCATGTATTATTGCAAGAATGTGAAGTGCAGAAGGTTCGCCGTATTAACAGTCGGAGGTTTAGTGGAGTCGGTATGTGAGAAAAAGCTGGATGTCAGGTGTGATGAGGGCTTGTGACGGTAACGCGGAACAGCGGTACTAAGAGAGGGACGACAGATCCCGCGGCATAATCTTATTATTAATAATTCCTTCAACGACAGGAGGACATCATGGTAACAGCTGCCGAACAGACCGGACTTGGAAGACTGGAAGACTTTATTTCATTCGCGAAGACAGGCACAAAAATAGACGCAACAGTCGAACTTCACAAACAGTTTGTTTCTCAAAAGGTCCACCCCGGCAATAGCGAGGAGATGAATAGAGAGGTGGAGATATATCTGCTTACCGCCGATTTTAACTTCAAACTCGGCACCGACATCAGAAAAGTTACAAAGGTTTACCTTATTGGAGCGCCCTCAGAGTCGATTGAAGACTCCAGAGTCCAAGTAAATATAGCCAATGCGAGGCTAAGGGATGATTACAAGAGACTGAAAGGTGTTAATATCGNNCGCTTGGTTCGCACAGTCAAATAAACTGCCGGATAATATCCGCTATCATACGTTCCTGAGACGCGGGCATACTCATGATCGGCAATGAGGCCATAGCCGGACACCTTGCGGAAAACTACTTGTTCTTGCTATCTGCAAGACGCCGTGAGTCGTTTCCAATCATCTCCGTTTCTCTCCTCACTTTCCGCTTTTCCAGGGTATGCTAAAATAAATCAGAATTAGTGGAAGTCATGGAAATATTATGAATAACAAAGCCCCGGATGATCTTATTACTATTGCGGGCCGGTTCACAACATCCGGCGTTGTAATAGCTGTTCAGCCCTTCGGGAGCGGCAATATTAACGACACCTTCCTCGTGACACTCGATCCGGGGGAAGAACGGCATTTTATTCTTCAGCGCCTCAATACACGTGTGTTTAGCCATCCGGAACTCGTTATGCAAAACATGCGCACGGCCTCGGAACATATTTATGCACGGTTGCTGAATGTTCCCCTGGGCGAAAGCCGACGCTGGGAGGTTCCGCGCGTGCTCCTGAGACGTGACGGGCAAGATCATTGGATCGATGCTAAGGGCTCGTTCTGGCGTGCGATCAGCTTCATCGAGGCCGCTGAGACTCTAGATATCATCCAGAATGGCACGCATGCTGAAGAGGTGGGGTTCGCGCTCGGCATGTTTCATCGCCTCGTCAGCGATCTGCCTCCGGAAACACTTTCAGATACGCTGGAAGGGTTCCACATTACGCCTCGCTACCTCTCGCACTATGACGACGTTCTTGGAAGGAACCGGCTTGGAAGATCGCCGGAAACAGCCTACTGTATTCAATTCATCGAGAGGCGGAAGGCATGGGCGCACGTGCTCGAAGAGGCAAAGGCGCAGGGGCACCTTTGTATCCGGACGATACACGGCGATCCGAAGATTAACAACGTCATGATCGATACCGCAACGCGACGGGCAGTCGGCATGGTCGACCTCGATACCGTCAAGCCCGGACTCGTGCATTACGATATCGGCGACTGTCTCCGCTCAGCATGTAATCCCCTGGGAGAGGAGGTCGAGTACTGGGAAATGGTTCGCTTCGAGCCCGACCTCTGCCGTGCCATTCTGCTGGGCTATCTCCCGCAGGCACGAAGCTTTCTGGTCGCAGCCGACTATGAATATCTGTTTGAAGCGGTCGGCCTCATCGCATTCGAACTGGGACTGCGCTTCTTCACCGACTACCTTGAGGGCGATGTCTATTTTAAGGCGAGGCGCGAAGGGCACAATCTGCTGAGGGCGCTCGTACAGTTCAGGCTTGCCGAGAGCATCGAATCGCAGGAGATCGCCATCCGTGCCATCATAAGGGAAAGCCGATGAANNAGGCGATGGATTTCTCCACCGCCTTCGGATGTTCAAGTTTGGAAATCTATTCAGCCGGGATGTTCGGTCTTGGGTAAAGGCCTGCGGCTTTGACGATTATTTCGATGGCGGGTTCCCAATCAATGGCCTGAATATGTACGCCCTTGACGCCCGGTATCTCTAGTGCCTGATGAATCAGTTCTACGGTGATTTTGATCCCCTCTTCCTCCTGCAGCTGTTTGGCCTTTTTCTTATCGTCTCCGGCAGCTTCTTTGGCTTTGGCCATGCGGTCTATAAGAGGCTTTGGAACGGTTACGCCTGAAACATTGGCATCCATATATTTGAGCATCATGGCGCTCTTCGGCACGATGATGCCTGCTAGCAGGGCGGTATTTTCAAGGACCCCGAGGTTCCTCGCCTTTTCGCACTGTGACTTGAAGAGTTCCATGTCATAAATACCTTGGGTCTGGATGAATTCAGCCCCTGCATCGACCTTCTTTTTCAGGTTATACGGCCTGAAGTCCATCGGG
The DNA here is from genome assembly GCA_003170655.1 of Nitrospiraceae bacterium. GTDB lineage: Bacteria > Nitrospirota > Thermodesulfovibrionia > Thermodesulfovibrionales > Dissulfurispiraceae > Fen-1308. The sequence continues at coordinate 4,564 of PMYY01000122.1, read as the reverse complement.
TCTCCCATGGGAGTCCATGTGGCTCCGATGAAGAATTTCGGCGGCACTTCTATCTTGTCTCCGCCCTCCTGCAAGCTTTCATCCCGCATCTTCTTGAGGATGCCGACAAGCTGAGTAGTGTCTACATCATAAACGTTCTTTGCGCCGGGATGGCCCTTGAGTTTTCCGGCAGCACCAAATTTCTGATGATCGCCGGCGATGCAGAGACAGTTCTTCAACCCGAGCGCCGCTGCGCCCAAAAGATCGGCCTGCATGGCGATGCGGTTGCGGTCGCGACAGGTCATCTGCATGACCGGTTCTAGACCTTCACGCTGGGCGATGAAGGCTGCGGCGATGCTTGATATACGGACGACGGCCGTCTGGCAGTCGGTGATATTTGCAGCGTCACAAAAGCCTTTTAAGATATGGGCCTTGTGAACTATCTCATCAGGCGCCGCGCTCATGGGAGGGCCGAGTTCCGCCGTCACAGCGGGATTTCCGCTCAGTATGACCCGTTCGAGATTGCTTCCGGATTTCATTTCTTGACCTCCACTGTGGCCTTGTTTTCTTCCTTCTCTTCCAGTTCTGCGATGTGCTCGATTACGATCTTGCGCGGCCCGCCTGCAGTAGCTGTCCCCCAGTTCTTAGGCGGCTGTATCTCGAAGAGTTTTTCGAGGGTGCCGAGTTTCTTCATTCTTTCGACGATCAGGTACCAGGCGCAGTCAACCTCACTGCTGATCTCACACTTGCCGTTATTGGTCCCTCCGCATGGTCCGTTCAGCAATGACTTCGAGCAGCGAACTATGGGGCAGATGCCGCCGGTAAGGTGAAGTACGCAATTGCCGCAGCCGCCGCAGACTTCCGTAAAGACGCCTGCCTGAGGCACCGCGCCGTAGAACGAGGTGTTGAGACCGGGATAGACCGGCATGTCGCCTATCTGTGAAGACATGAGATTTACGCCCACGCCGCACGCGGTAGAGAGTATGACGTCCTGTGCTTTGAATTTTTCTATGGACGGCATGAAAAACTCGGGCTCGCACTGGCGTTCGCAGGCTCCATGCTCAATGTTCATTTCGACACCTTCTTCAGCAGCCCTTATGCGCAGGAGTGAGGCGGTGATCTCGGCCTCCTTCGCGCCGCCGGCATGGCAGACGGCAACGCAGGTGTTGCAGCCGAATACCATTATCTTCTTAAAATCCTTAAGCATTCCCCATAGTTCTTCAATAGGTTTCTGTTGGCCGACTATCATTGGTTGTCACTCCTTTTTGAGCAGCTCTTTTTTTCTATCGCGATCCTGACGGGGGAGGGGCCTAGTTTCGTAATACGCCCGGCAAAGTCTGTGCATATCTCAGCCCACCTGGGCCCCATGGCCGCAGAGAGATTGAACATTTCGAGTCGCGCGGGATCGATGCCCACGTTCTGCAAGAGCTTCTTTATGTGTTTGACCCTTTTTGCTGCGTTGGTATTACCTTCCAGGTAATGACATTGTCCCTGGAGTCAACCGGCGACGAATACGCCGTCCACACCCTTCTCGAAAGCCCTAAGCACATAGATGTGGTCGAGCTTTCCGGTGCAGGGCATGCGGATGACCTTAATGCCTGTCGGATAGGTGAGACGCATGACCCCGGCTAGGTCGGCTGCGGCAAAGGCGCAGTAGTGGCAGGCGAAGGCAATGATATTCGGCTGCCAGTTTGTAGGCACTTCATTCGGCTTCTCTATCGTAGATATTGGTGTTGAAACCGGCATCGATGCAGCTTCTTTTCCCGGCGCTTCAGCGACTGTCGCCATTACACATTCCTCCTAATTGTATTGCCGATGGATGCAGACATGCTGGAAATCCTTTAAATGCAACGCTTATTACATATGCCCTTTCGCAACACCACGATAATTCTTTTACCGGGACATTCCTGAGCCAGGGCTGCTTCAGGGCATGGTCAAAGGTGTTGCATGAAAAGCTTTTCAGCATGTCTGTATCCATCATTTCTTTATCTTCAATTCATGTCCCCGCTTTCTTGGCAATCCGCTGCCGCATCGACCATTGCAAGCATCTGCTCGTCGCTGANNGTATCTGCTCGTCGGTGAAGCCGTTGATCTGGAAAGCCTTTGCCGGGCATATGCCTGCGCAGAGACCGCAGCCGTGGCACTTGATTTCGTTGTGGCTGACCTTGCCGTCTTCAGCAATATAGGGCGATCCGAAAGGACAAATCCTGAAGCAACTCAGGCATGACATGCAAAGTTCGCGTTTATGTTTAGCGATGAGTCCGGAAACCGCCAGCCTCTCATGTGACAGAGTGACACCAGCGCGTCCTGCTGCCGCCAGGGCCTGGCTGATGGTTTCATCCAGGTTCTTGGGGGCATGGGCAAGGCCTGCTACGAAAATGCCTTCGCTCGGGAAATCCACCGGGCGCAGCTTTACATGTGCCTCTAAGAAATACCCATCAGGATTACGGGTAACTTTATAGATCGCTCCTACCTTCTCTGTCGTCGGATGGGGCCGCAGACCTGTCGAAAGAACTACCCAGTCGGCGTTCATCGAGATTTCCTTGTTCAGCATATAGTCCCAGGTCTTGACGCGGAGTTTATCTCCCATCTTCTCGACCAGCGGTTTCTTATCGACGTCGTACCTGACGAAGAGAACGCCGAGATCGCGGGCCTTTGTGTAGTAATCTTCGCGAAGCCCGTATGTCCTCATGTCACGATAGAGAATCGCAACCTGGGCCTTTGGGTTCCGCTCCTTTATCTCGATGGCATTTTTGACGGCATCCTGGCAACAGATGCGGGAGCAGTACTGGTTCGGCTCCTCCCTGGAACCGACGCACTGAATCATTATATAATTCTCGTTCGCAGCAGGTTGTAACCCATCAAAGATCTTCTTTTCGAGTTCGTGCTGGGTAATCACCCGGTCGCTCTCATTATAGAGATACTCTGTAGGCTGGTACTCGACGCCGCCGGTCGTGAGAATAATGGTACCGTGATCGAACGAAGTCGCATCTGTGAGTTCGGTCTTAAAGTTGCCGACGAATCCTTCCGTATTTTTCACCTCTGCTCCGGTATGGACAGAGATGCGGGGATGGGCCATGACGTCGGATATCCTCGATCTGAGAAAGGCCTGAACGTCGCTTCCATCCTGGGTATAATAGAGGCCGCGTATGAGCCCGCCAAGCTCTTTTTCTTTTTCTACAAGGTGTACGTCGAATCCCTGATCCGCAAGCGAAAGGGCCGCAGTCATTCCCGCAATGCCACCCCCGATTATAAGACCCACAGGTGTTACGCCCACAGTCTCGGTTGCTACCGGCTGCAGTAGCTTCACCTTGGCTATCATCATCTTGACGAGGCGTATAGCCTTCTTGGTCGCTTCTTCCCGCTGGCCCATGTGGCACCACGAGCATTGCTCGCGGATATCTGCGAGTTCGAAGAGATATTTGTTCAGGCCAGCCTCGCGAATAGTATCCTGGAAGAGAGGGGTATGAGTTCGAGGAGTACACGATGCGACGAGCACGCGGTTTATGCCCTTATCTTTTATGATCTGTTTTATCTTTTCCTGACTGTCCTGGGAACAGGTATAAAGCGTATTTTCAGCATGGACCACCCCCGGGATGTCCTTAACGATATCTACGACTTGAGCAACGTCGACGGTGCCAGAGATATTTATACCGCATGAACATACGAAGACGCCGAGCCTTGGCTCTTCGCCGGTTATGTCCCGTTCAGGAGGGAGCTCTTTCTTGATTGTCTCGGTCCATCGCGCCTCACCCAGCAGGGCCATGGCCTGCCCGGCAACTGCGCTTCCCTGCGTGACCGTCTCTGGTATGTCCTTCGGACCCTGATATGTGCCGGTGACATAAATACCCGGACGCGAGGCGTCAACCGGCTCGAAAGTAGAGGTCTTGGGGAAGAGATAATTGCTCATATCGACGCCGCAGATCTCGGCCAGCTTTGCCGCATCCTTATGGGGCTCAAGGCCGATCGAAAGGACGACGAGGTCGAAGGTTTCTTCAATGAGTGATCCGTCTTCGAGAGCATAGCGCAGGCGAAGGTCGCCGGTTGCCGGTTCTTCGCGAATAGCCGACACCATCGAACGCATATAGCGGACACCATATTCGTTCTTTGCACGCTCTACATATTTATCGAAATCTTTTCCATAGGCCCTCATATCCATGTAGAAGATCGTGGGCTGAATGCTCTTTTCGTGCTCTTTTGCGATGACCGCCTGCTTGGTGGCATACATGCAGCAGACTGATGAACACCATGGGTTCGCATTATGTCGGTCCCTGGACCCTACGCACTGTATCCATGCGATTTTTTCGGGATGTTTTTTGTCTCCTGGTCTTGTGACCACGCCCTGGTACGGACCGGACGCCGAAAGGATGCGCTCGAACTGGAGTGACGTTACCACATTGGGCCATCTGCCGTAGCCTAGTTCACCGCGAATCTTCGGATCGTAACGGTCAAGTCCTGGTGCGAGGATTACCGCACCGATATTTAAGTCGATGAACTCTTCAGATTCCATCTCGTGGTTGATGGCCTTGGCTTGGCACTCGGCCACGCATGCGAAGCATTCGCAGCATCCGGCGCAGCTCATGCA
>PMYY01000137.1 GCA_003170655.1 Nitrospiraceae bacterium | reverse complement strand
TAAGGAGGATATATGGCCAAGGCAAAGTTTGAGAGGACGAAGCCGCATGTAAATGTGGGAACGATCGGGCATGTAGATCACGGCAAGACGACATTGACGGTTGCGATCACAAAGGTATTGTCATTCAAGGGGCAGGCGACCTTCAGGGCGTATGACTCAATCGACAATGCACCTGAGGAGAAGGCGAGGGGAATAACCATTGCGACAGCCCACGTTGAGTATGAGACGGACAAGAGGCACTATGCGCATGTAGACTGCCCTGGCCACGCGGACTATGTGAAGAACATGATCACCGGAGCGGCGCAGATGGACGGAGCGATACTGGTAGTGAGCGCGGCGGACGGACCGATGCCGCAGACCAGGGAGCACATACTTCTTGCGAAGCAGGTTGGGGTACCTTACATAGTAGTATTCATGAATAAAGTAGACATGGTAGACGATCCTGAGCTGCTTGACCTAGTAGAGCTTGAGGTAAGGGAGCTATTGGTAAAATATGGATTTCCTGGCAATGACATTCCGGTAATAAGGGGCAGTGCATTGAAGGCGATGGAGAGCACCGGGACAGACCAGAATGCAGCTGAGTACAAGTGTATATTTGAACTTATGGATGCGGTTGATGCATATGTGCCGACGCCTGAGAGGCCGATCGACAAACCGTTCCTGATGCCTATAGAAGACGTTTTCACCATTTCGGGGCGTGGAACAGTAGTAACCGGGAGAGTGGAAAGAGGAATCGTAAAGGTGGGAGAAGAGGTTGAGATCGTGGGCCTGCGTGAGACGAGGAAGACGGTAGCGACGGGAGTAGAGATGTTCAGGAAGCTTTTGGACGAAGGAAGGGCTGGAGACAACGTAGGGGTGTTGCTGAGGGGGACGGCGAAGGAAGATGTCGAGAGGGGCATGGTCCTAGCGAAGCCTGGCAGCATCACACCGCACACCAAGTTCAAGGCAGAGGCGTATGTACTGACGAAGGAAGAGGGAGGAAGGCACACGCCGTTCTTCAATGGGTATCGTCCGCAGTTTTACTTCAGGACGACAGACGTGACAGGAGTCGCGAAGCTGCCGGAGGGGATTGAGATGGTAATGCCTGGTGACAACGTGACAATAACGGTGGAACTGATAGCGCCGATAGCGATGGAGAAGGAACTGAGATTCGCGATCAGGGAAGGTGGAAGGACGGTAGGCGCAGGAGTCGTCACCGAGGTCCTGGAGTAGCACGGTGAATCAAAAGATAAGAATAAAACTCAAAGCATATGATCACAGGCTGCTCGACCAGTCTGTGAAAGAGATAGTCGATACGGCGTCGCGGACCGGGGCAAGAATATCAGGTCCTATCCCGTTACCGACAAAGATCAGCAAGTTTACAGTGCTGAGGTCCCCTCACGTTGACAAGAAATCGAGGGAGCAGTTCGAGATCAGGACTCATAAAAGGCTCATTGATATCTTTGATCCTACACCGGACACGGTTGACGCGCTGATGAAGCTGGAACTCGCTTCTGGGGTAGATGTGGAGATAAAATTATGACAGGCATATTGGGTAAGAAAATCGGAATGACACAGGTCTACCTCGAGGACGGGCGACTTGTGCCTGTAACGGTAGTGGAAGCAGGACCTTGTACAGTTGTCCAGGTCAAGACCCCCGAGAAAGACGGATATGAGGCGGTTAAAGTCGGCTTCGGAGAAGTCAGGAAAATAAAAAATGTTACAAAGCCTATGGCTGGAATTTTCAAGAAAGCAGGGACAGCCGCATTCAGGAGTCTTAAGGAATTCCCCATTTCCGGGCTGAAGGTTGGCGATACGATAAAGGTCGATTATTTCAGCAAGGGCGACGTGGTCTCTGTTGCAGGCACATCTAAAGGCAAGGGCTTTCAGGGTGTCATGAAAAGACATAATTTTAAAGGCGGTCCAAGCGGCCACGGATCGATGTTCAACAGGGCACCGGGTTCTATTGGCGCAAGTTCCTATCCCTCAAGGGTATGGAAGGGTATGCGGATGGCCGGTCATATGGGTAGTGAGAGGGTCACCGTTCAAAATCTTACGGTGGTAGATGTGATGCCTGATCAGAACCTTATACTTTTGAAAGGGGCAGTCCCGGGCGCTCCGAATACCATAATCGAAATCTGGAAGGATTAATACCATGATTGATATCGAAATCAGGGATATAGATAACAAGACTAAAGGGAAGATCAGCCTCGAAGGGCAGGTTTTCGGCAACGAAGCATCGCCTGCGGTAGTTCATTCCGCAGTGGTGAGCCATCTGGCAAATCAACGCCAGGGTACACATTCGACTAAGACTAAGGGTTTGGTGAGCGGCGGCGGCAAGAAACCATACAAGCAGAAAGGCACTGGCCGTGCAAGGGCTGGAAGCACAAGATCTCCGCTTATGAGGGGCGGTGGTACTATTTTTGGCCCGCTCCCCAGAGACTATGAGATAAAGATGCCGAAGGCCGCAAAGAGGGCAGCCCTCTGCAAGGCGCTGACCATGAAACTTGCCGACAATGAGATCATGGTTCTTGATGCGATAAAGATCGATAGGCCCAGAACTAAGGACATGATCAAGATTCTGGATGCCTTGGGACTGGCTGGTCAGTCGGTACTTCTCGTGCTTACGGAAAAGGATTCCAATGTTTTATTGTCCACGCGGAACATTCCCGCTGTGGATGTGGCCAGGGTTGCTGACCTCAATGCCTACCAGGTGGCGGCATACGGAAAATTAGTTTTTACCGAAGAAGCCATCAAGAAGCTTGTATCAGAGGAGGTAGCCGCAGCATGAAGACCGTATATGATGTTATCAAAAAGCCTCTTTTTACTGAAAAGGGAATGGATATAAAAGAGCGGGAGAACAAAATCCTAATCGAGGTCAATGCCGGGGCCAATAAGCACGAAATCAAAGAGGCAATTCAGGAGATTTTCAAGGTAAAGGTTGAGAAGATTGCCACTGTGAGTGTGAAAGGTAAAATGAAGCGGCATGGGAAGTACCTAGGCAGAAGGTCAGACAGGAAGAAGGCAATCGTGACGCTGAAGCAGGGCGAAAAACTCGATTTCATAGAGGGTGCTTAAATGGGTATAAGAAAATATAAGCCGACTTCACCGGGACGGAGGTTCCAGTCTGCCTCCGACCATAAGGATATTACGAGCGATAGTCCGCATAAGGGCCTGACGAAACCCGTCAACAGAACAGGCGGCCGTAACAATACCGGAAGAGTTACTTCATGGCAGCGAGGCGGTGGAAATAAGCGGACTCTGAGGGTGATCGACTTCAAGCGTGATAAAGTTGGTATTCCGGCGACTGTCAAGACGATCGAGTACGATCCTAACCGGTCTGCCAGGATAGCACTGGTGAATTATAAGGACGGTGAATTCCGCTACATTATTGCTCCGGAAGGACTTAATGTGGGTGACGTTGTCATGTCCGGACCGTTGGCGGAGATAAAGCCGGGGAACGCTTTGCCGATAAAGGAAATCCCCCTTGGCGCCATGATCCACAATATTGAACTGAAAGTTGGTGGAGGAGCGAAACTCATTAGGAGCGCCGGAACATCAGCCCAGATCGTCGCCCGAGAGGGTGAGTATGCTCAGATCAAGATGCCATCGGGAGAAGTGAGGCTTGTGATGACTACCTGCATGGCGACTATAGGCCAGGTGAGCAATGTCCAGCACGAAAATATTTCCTACGGAAAAGCGGGAAGAAATAGATATTTGGGGAAAAGACCGCATGTGAGAGGCGTCGCGATGAACCCAGTCGACCATCCGCTGGGCGGAGGTGAGGGTAAGGCTTCCGGAGGGCGTCCGGCTTGCACGCCTTGGGGTGTGCCCGAGGGTATCAAGACCAGGCATAATAAGAGAACCGATATATTTATCGTCAAAAGGCGTAGCAAATAGGAGGAGTACGTGCCAAGATCCTTAAAAAAAGGCCCTTATTTCGAGCCAAAACTGATGAAGAAAGTTGACACAATGATTCAGGCCGGCGAGAAGAAGATGATCAAGACGTGGTCACGGCGGTCGACAATCGTACCCGAGTTTATCGGGTTTACCTTTGCGGTCCATAACGGAAGGAAGTTTATTCCAGTTTACGTGACAGAGAATATGGTGGGACATAAATTGGGCGAGTTTTCGCCTACGAGAACCTTCAAGGGCCACTCAAGGTCTGAGAAGTCAACATCGAAAGGTTAACCAATATGGAAGCCAAGGCAATACTTAAATATGCACGGATTACGCCGAGGAAGGCGAGAAGAGTAATGGATCTTATCAGGGGCAAGCGGGCCTCTGATGCCATGGTAAACCTCAGGTACATGCCGTACCGGGGTGCGCGTTTAATTGAAAAGGTGTTGAAGTCGGCGATGGCAAATGCCGAACAGAAAAGCACACATCTCGACATCGACAAACTCACGATCAAGGCTGCCTTTGCCGATGTGGGGCCGACGATGAAGCGCATGGAACCTCGGGCCATGGGCAGGGGTAATACGATAAAGAAGAGAACGAGCCACATCACGATCGTGGTTTCGGAGGGATAGTATGACAGCGATTCCGAGTACAGTTAAGGCAACAATATACGGACGGGGGTGTTGATTTGGGGCAGAAGACGATTCCGATAGGTAATAGGCTTGGTATCACGCGCACATGGGATTCGCGCTGGTTTCTGAAGAGAGGGTACGCTGGCCAACTCTTGGAGGACCTCAACGTCCGGAAGCTGATAAAGGAAAAGCTCTTTCATGCCGGTGTTTCGAAGATCGAGATTGAAAGGCCGGGACAGAAAGTGAAGGTCATCATCCATACGGCGCGCCCCGGTATCATCATCGGCAAAAAAGGCGCCGAGGTGGAGAAGCTCAAGAAGGAAATAGAGGCTTATACAGGCAAGCAGGTTGCCATCGATATAAAAGAAGTGCGGAAGCCTGAGCTTGACTCGCAGCTAGTTGCTGAGAATATCGCACTCCAGCTCGAAAAGAGGGTTGCCTTCAGGCGTGCGCTGAAGAGAGCAGTATCATCTGGCATGAGGTTCGGCGCTCTTGGAATCAAGGTGCAGTGTGCGGGCAGGCTGGCAGGAGCTGAAATCGCAAGGACCGAGTGGTACAGGGAGGGTAGGGTGCCTCTCAGCACATTCAGGGCCGACGTGGACTACGGCTTTGCGGAAGCGCAGACGACTTACGGCAAAATCGGCATCAAGGTCTGGATATACCATGGAGATATACTCCCCGAGCGGACCGTTACTTCTTCGGTAGGAGAGTGAAATGTTAGCGCCAAAAAAAGTTAAATACAGAAAAACGATGAAGGGGAATATGAGGGGCAAGGCCTACAGGGGCTCCGATGTTTCCTTCGGGGAGTTTGGGTTGAAGGCCATGGAACCTGGTTGGATTACAAGCCGCCAAATAGAGGCTGCCAGGATAGCGATCACGAGGCATGCTAAGAAGGGCTGTAAGCTGTGGATACGCATCTTCCCTGATAAGCCTATCACCCGCAAGCCTGCGGAAACAAGAATGGGAAAAGGAAAGGGCAACCCGGAATTTTGGGTCGCAGTTGTTAAACCGGGAAGGGTGGTTTACGAGGTCTCGGGAATCAGTGAGCAGCTTGCGAAGGAGGCTTTCACTCTCGCTTCGAAGAAGCTTCCTCTTCAGATGAGATTTGTGAAGCGTGAGGGGGTTGCGTCATGAAGACCTCTGAATTGAGAGCACTTTCTATCGATGAATTGAAACTTAAGGAAATGGATTTTAGAAAAGAGCTTTTCAATCTGAAGTTCCAGCTCTCCAAGGGTGAACTTGAGAACAACATGAGGGTCAAAGCGGTCCGCAAGGACATAGCCAAGCTCCTGACTATTGTCACCGAAAAAGAGAAGGCGGCTGCAGGTGAGGCTGCGAAGAGGGGTGCGGGAAATGCCTAAAAAGGTTTACTCTGGTAAGGTTGTAAGCGACAAGATGGACAAGACCGTAGTGGTGGCGGTGACGAGGACGTTCCAGCATCCGCTTTATAAGAAGACGGTCAGAAAGATCACAAAATTTAAGGCTCATGATGAAGATAACAAATGCAAGACCGGCGATAAGGTGCAGATAGTCGAGAGTCGGCCCCTGAGCAAGGACAAGAGGTGGGCGGTCATAAAAATCATGGAAAGCGAGGGATAGACAGCCATGATACAGACTCAGACCATGCTCGAAGTTGCTGATAATTCCGGAGCCAAGAGAGTGCAATGCATACGGGTCCTCGGGGGATCAAGGAGAAGGTATGCACGGCTTGGTGATATCGTTGTCGTTGCTGTCAAGGAGGCCATCCCGGACGGGACTGTTAAAAAAGGCACGGTTCAGAAGGGCGTCATCGTCCGGACAAAGAAAGAGACGAGAAGGCCTGACGGCTCATATATAAGATTTGACCAGAATGCAGTGGTGCTCATCAATGCTCAGATGGAGCCTATAGGAACAAGAATCTTCGGTCCTGTAGCAAGGGAACTCAGATGGAAAGAATTTATGAAAATCATCTCCCTTGCGCCGGAAGTGATTTAGCGGGAGGATAAAGTGGGTTTACGGATAAAAAAGGGAGACACGGCTGTAGTTATAACTGGAAAGAACAAGGGCGCCAAGGGGCGCGTGCTGGTGGTGCTTCCTGAAGAGCAGAGGCTCATTGTCGAGGGAGTCAACAAGATCAAAAAGCACCAGAAGCCTAACAAGAAATATGCGCAGGGCGGTATCATCGAGAAGGAAGGCCCTTTACATATATCGAATACCATGCTTGTGTGTCCCAAGTGCAGTAAGCCCACGCGTATAGGGGTGACGCTCCTCAGCGACGGCAAGAAACAGAGGACATGTAAGAAATGCAAGGAGGTCATAGACTGAGTATGGCAGCGCGGCTCAGAGAAAAATATTACAAGGACATCATGTCTTCGATGACGAAGACATTTGGATACAAGAACGTCATGCAGGTGCCCAAGATCGAGAAGGTCGTTGTTCATGTAACCTTGGGCGAAGCAACTCAAAACATCAAACTCCTGGATGCGGCCGAAAAGGAAATAGCGGCTATAACCGGACAAAAGGCGCTCGTCACCAAGTCGAAGAAGGCCATTGCTGGCTTCAAGCTGAAAGAGAACGTGCCCCTCGGATGCAAGGTTACCCTGCGTGGGGAAAGGATGTATGAATTTCTCGACAGGCTTATCAGCGTGGCACTGCCTAGGATCCGCGATTTCAGGGGTCTTTCTACGAAGTCTTTTGACGGCAGGGGTAACTACTCCTTTGGCCTGAAGGAACAGTACATATTCCCGGAGATCGATTATGACAAGGTCGATACGGTGCACGGACTTGATATCAATATATGCACCTCGGCGAAAACTGATGAAGAGAGCAGGGCGCTGCTGAAGGAATTCGGCATGCCCTTCAGGCGATAAGGAGGATTTATGGCAAAGACATGCATGATCGAAAAATCAAAGAGGACGCCGAAATTTGCCGTAAGAGCCCACAATAGATGCAATGTGTGCGGACGTCCCCGTGCGTATATCAGGAAATTCGGTGTCTGCAGGATATGTTTTCGGCACCTCTCACTGAGAGGGCAGATTCCGGGCGTAACAAAATCAAGCTGGTAGAGGTGTTTGAATAATGATGACGGATCCCATAGCAGACATGTTGACACGCATAAGGAACTCCGTACTTATCAAGGCGGAAAAGGTAGATATACCTGCATCCAGATTGAAGGTGGAGATAGCCAAGATCATGAAGGAAGAAGGGTTTATCAAATCCTATAAGATCATAAAAGACAAGAAGCAGGGTATCCTGAGGGTCACGCTTAAATATACCCAGGATAACCGACCTATCGTCGAGGGCCTGAAAAGGATCAGCAAGCCCGGCAGAAGAGTCTATGTCGGCAAGGACGAAGTGCCCAGTGTTGTAGGCGGGATGGGGATCGCCGTGATGACCACCCCCAAGGGCATTCTGACCGACAAAGTATGCCGCCGCGAAGGCGTGGGCGGCGAAGTTCTATGTTATATTTGGTAAGGAGACGGAGATGTCAAGGATTGGCAGAAAACCGATAGATATACCTCAGGCCGTAAACGTAGATATCAAGGAGAGCCTTGTCAAAGTCAAGGGGCCCCTGGGCGAGTTGAGCTATTCATGCCCCGAAAGCATCAAGGCCGCGATCGACAATGGTAAGGTAATTGTCGAGAGGAGCACGGACCTTCAGAAGGACAGGGCGCTTCACGGTCTCGTACGGAGCCTTATCTCAAACATGGTTGACGGCGTGTCGCAGGGCTTCAAGAAGCAGCTTGAGATAAAGGGTGTGGGCTACCGGGCGCAGGCAAAGGGCGGCAAGATAACTTTTACCCTCGGCTACTCTCATCCTATCGAGTTTGAACTTCCGGTAGGCATTACGGCAACGACTGACGATAAGATGACTTCGATTACATTGAGCGGTGTGGAGAAGCAGCTGCTGGGTCAGGTCGCAGCGAATATCAGGAAGCTGAGGGCGCCCGATGTGTACAAAGGTAAGGGTGTTCGGTTTGTCGGCGAGCGGATCAAGCTGAAGGCCGGCAAGACCGGCAAGAAGTAATGAGGAGGGTGCGCGGGTGATTGCGAAGAAGGTTGGCAAGCAAAGAAGACACACGAGGATAAGAAAACAGGTTGCCGGGACACCGGAGAGACCGAGGCTCTGTGTCTATAGAAGTCTAAACAATGTCTATGCCCAGATTATCGACGATACGAAGGGGGTAACTCTGGTTGCCGCTTCGACGCTCGACAAGGAGATAAAGGGAACGGAAGGTCACAAAGGTAATGTTGAGGCTGCCAAGAAGGTTGGGCAACTGATAGCCCAAAAGGCCTCGGCAACTGGCGTGAAGAAGGTCGTATTCGACCGGGGCGGGTATCGTTACCACGGTTCCATCAAGGCCCTTGCCGAAGGGTCGAGAGAGGGAGGACTAGAATTTTAATGAAGACGGAGAGAATCGACGCCGAGGGACTCACACTTAAAGACAAGGTTGTTTTCATAAACAGGGTTGCAAAAGTCGTCAAGGGAGGCAGGCGTTTTTCCTTTAGCGCACTAGTCGTCGTCGGCAACGAAAGCGGCATCGTCGGCATAGGCAAAGGAAAAGCCGCAGAGGTACCCGAGGCCATCAGAAAGGCCGTTGAACAGGCAAAAAAAAGGCTGATTCGGTTCCCGTTGAAAGAAGGGACGCTTACTCACCGGATAATCGGCAAATACGGTTCGAACTCCGTTGTAATGAACCCTGCACCGAAGGGCACAGGTCTTATAGCAGGCGGCGCGGTCAGGGCGGTATTTGAAGTCGCAGGAATACAGGATGTCGTAGCCAAGGCGCTTGGAGGACACAATCCGTTCAACACGGTTAAGGCCACTCTTGACGGGCTTTCAAACCTGAAGGACCCCGATGCTGTGCTGAAATTAAGGGGCAAGGCCGAGGAAGACCCCGCGGTAGAAGAAGCAGGCTAATAGATTTTTGATTTCAGATTTGTGATTTAGGGTCGTTTAGCATCTGTTAAGGCTGCGATTCACAGATCTAAGATTCTACAGGAGGAATACGGCAGTTATGAAAATACAGGATCTTACTCCAGCAGCGGGGAGCACGAAGAAGGTCAAACGGGTAGGGCGCGGCATGGGGTCTGGGCATGGCAAGACAGCTACCAAGGGACATAAGGGCCAGAAGGCGAGATCAGGCGGCCCCAAAGGTCCGTCTTTCGAGGGCGGCCAAACGCCACTGCAGAGGAGATTACCCAAAAGGGGATTCAAGAATTATCCTTTCAAGCGGGAATATGCAATTCTAAACCTGAGCGATTTAGAGATGCTGGGCGATGTTGATGTTATTACCCCGGAAGTACTTTTAGAAAGACGCATAGTGAAAACCCCCAAGGACGGAATAAAGGTACTTGGGGGAGGCACACTCGGCAAGGCGGTAACCATTAGGGCACATGCATTCAGTGCCTCGGCTGTTGAGAAGATCAATGCCGCAGGCGGCAAGGCAGAGGTCATTTAACCTTGAGTGTCATCAACAGCATCCGCAATATATTCAAGATACCGGAACTCAAGAACAGGGTGCTATTTACATTAGCCCTATTGGCCGTTTACAGGATCGGTGCCCACATCCCGACCCCCGGCATCAACGGCGCCGAATTAAGCAAATTCCTTACCGCCAAGGGTGGGGCGATGATGGGTTTCTTTGATATGTTCTCAGGCGGCGCCCTCTCGCAGATGACGATCTTTGCTTTGGGCATTATGCCCTATATTAGCGCTTCGATTATTCTGCAGTTATTAACTATTGCTATACCTCATTTAGAGAGGCTTTCTAAAGAAGGAGAAACGGGACGGCGCAAAATTACGCAATACACCCGCTACGGGACAGTTCTTTTAAGTATGATTCANNTTGGGCATTATGCCCTATATCAGCGCATCTATCATTTTTCAACTTTTGACTGTAGTTATTCCGGCACTTGGCAAGCTCGCCAAGGAAGGTGAAGGCGGCAGGAAGAAGATAATCAGATATACGCGGTATGCGACGGTGGTCATATCCGCTATACAATCCCTGGGCATCGCTATAGGGCTGGAGGGCATGGGCGGTGGACAGTTTATTGCAAGTCCGGGTTGGGGATTCAGAATCCTNNGTCGCCAGGTTTCCTAATGCAATTGTCAAGACCTTCCAGCTTGTTGGCGCTGGCGAACTCTCGATCTTTTTCGTGATTCTTCTCGTCGTAGTGATGGTAATCGTTATCGGAGGTATCATTTTTATAGAACGCGGGCAGCGCAAGATTCCCGTGCAGTATGCAAAAAGGATTATCGGCAAGAAGATGTTTGGAGGACAGAGCACGCACTTGCCGCTGAAAATCAATACTGCTGGAGTTATCCCCCCGATTTTTGCTTCTTCGATCATAATGTTCCCGGCGACTATCGCCGGATTTATCGCCGTCCCATGGGTGCAGTCCGTGGCGAAACAGCTCTCTTTCGGATCGATTTTTCATTCCATTCTTTANNTCCGGCATACGGCCCGGACAGAAGACATCAGAGTACATCTACCGTGTTCTGACGAGGCTTACCTTTATCGGGGCCGTTTATCTCTCGACGGTTTGTATTCTTCCAGAGCTACTCATCAGCCGATTTAACGTGCCTTTTTATTTCGGCGGCACATCCCTCCTTATAGCGGTCGGTGTGGCGCTTGATACAGTATCTCAGATCGAATCCCATCTTATGACACGGTCCTATGAGGGCTTTTTGAAGAAGGGGAGACTTAAAGGGAGAAGGGGATAAGTTAAATCTCGCGACGTGATAATCGTCAAATCGCAGACCGAAATTCGGAAAATCGCAGATGCATGCCGTATCGTAGCCGAGGTGCTTGAAGGATTGAAATCCCATGTAACCGAAGGAATGGCGACTGCCGATATCGAAAGATTCGTTGATGAGGGGATAAGGAAACGAGGCGCTGGCGCAGCCTTTCGCGGATACAGGGGTTATCCGTCAAGTGTATGTGTGTCAGTCAACGACCAGGTAATACATGGCATTCCGTCCCGGGGGATGAAACTGAAGTCCGGCGATATTGTAGGCCTCGACATAGGTACGGTGCTTGACGGTTTTTATGGAGATGCGGCAATGACCATCCCGGTTGGTAACGTCCGAGCTGGGAATGCGCATCTACTGAAGATCACTGAAGAAGCACTGATGCTTGGAATAGAAAAAGCAGTTGTAGGGAACCGGATCGGCGATATTTCTTCGGCTGTACAAGTACATGTCGAGAAGCACGGCTATTCCGTTGTCAGGGCTTTTGTGGGGCACGGGATAGGGCGCTCTCTGCATGAGGACCCGCAGGTGCCCAATTACGGCAGGGCTGGCCAAGGGCCACGGCTTAGGGAAGGTATGACTCTGGCTATAGAGCCAATGGTTAACGCAGGCGGCCCGGATGTCCGTATACTTGATGATGGATGGACCGCAGTAACAACTGATGGATCGTGGTCGGCCCACTTTGAGCACACGATCGCTATTACGAAGCAAGGGCCAAAAATATTGACTAAAATATGATAAAAGGGTATACTGTCTGATTACGACTATGGCAAAAGACGAGAATATAGAAGTCCAGGGAACAATTCTTGAACCATTACCCAATGCGATGTTCAGAGTCGAGCTCGAAAACGGTCAGGTCATACTCGCCTATGTTTCAGGTAAGATGCGGATGCATTTCATCAAAATATTGCCTGGAGATAAGGTGACGGTGGAGCTGTCGCCCTATGATCTGACAAAGGGCCGTATTACTTACCGCTTTAAATGAAATAATCAAGGCTAAGTTGGCAGCTGTTGCTGGTTTATTGCTTTTTGCAATGAGGAGGATGAATTATGAAGGTGAGACCTTCAGTGAAGGTTATCTGTTCGAAGTGTAAGATTGTCAAGCGAAAGGGTGTGTTGCGCGTACTCTGCGAGAACCCCAGGCACAAGCAGCGTCAGGGTTAATTGGCTCAGATACGCTGTTTTGCTAAAACGCGGTACTATTTAAGTATTTAATATCATATGGATAAAGGAGTTTTTTATGGCGAGAATAGCCGGGGTTGATCTTCCCAAGAACGAGCGTGTCGAGATTGGACTGACACGCATATTTGGCATAGGCAGGTCCCTGTCTGTCAAGATTCTTAGTGAGACGGGCGTGAATCCCGACACCAGAGTCAAAAACCTTACCGATGAAGACATTGTCAAAATTCGAAACGTCATCGAGAAGGACCAAAAGGTCGAGGGCGACCTGAGACGCGAATTGGCCATGAACATCAAAAGGCTGATCGATATCGGATCGTACCGAGGACTGAGGCACAAGGCCCATTTGCCCGCCAGGGGACAGAGGACCCGTACGAATGCCCGGACTCGTAAGGGACCCCGGAAGCTCATCGTGAAGAAAAAGTAAAGGAGGACTGCACTTAAATGGCTCAGAAAAAACGCAGTGGAAAGAAAGTTAAGAAAAATATCCCAAGCGGCGCCGCGCATATACAGACGACGTTTAACAATACTATAGTTACCATCACAGACCCAAACGGTAATGTTATTGCGTGGTCAAGTGCAGGCAGCCTGGGGTTTAAGGGCTCAAGAAAAGGTACTCCTTTTGCAGCTCAGATGGCATCTGAATCAGCAGCTAAAAAGGCCATGGAAATGGGCCTGAAGCATGTGGACGTATTTGTGAAGGGGCCGGGCGCAGGAAGGGAAACGGCCATCCGCGCCCTCCAGGCTGCCGGACTAGATATTACCCTTATAAAGGACGTAACACCGGTGCCGCATAACGGATGCAGGCCGCCGAAGAGGAGGAGAGTTTAATGGCACGTTATACCGGCCCGTTGTGCAGACTGTGCAGGCGAGAGGGAGAGAAGCTCTTTCTCAAGGGCATCCGGTGTCATACCGAAAAATGTGGCGTTGAGAGAAGAAAATATCCGCCCGGCCAGCATGGTCAGGGCCGCGGTAAACTTTCCGACTACGGACTGCAGCTAAGGGAAAAGCAGAAAGTCAGGAGAATCTACGGCATAATGGAGCGCCAGTTCAGGCTTTATTTCGAAAAGGCGTCGCGGATGAAGGGCGTTACAGGCGAGGTTTTGCTCCAGCTATTGGAAAGAAGGCTCGATGCCGCCGTATTCAGAATGGGTTTTGCAGCTAACCGAAGAGAAGCGCGCCAGCTTGTCAAGCACGGACATTTTCTAGTAAACGGGCGCAGTTCCGACATTCCTTCTCATTTGCTTAGGCCCGGCGATGTGGTCGGATTAAAGGAATCGAGCAAGGAGAATCCCACTGTTGCGGAGAGCCTCTCCGTCGCAGAACATAGAGGCCTCCCTGAGTGGATTCAGTTTGACGCTACCGCGCTTAAGGGTACTTTTGTCAGGATACCTACGCGTGATGAGATACAGCTGCCCGTTCAGGAACAGCTCATAGTCGAACTCTATTCGAAATAATTTCAGATACCGGGCTTAATGTCGGTACTTGAAGCTAATATAAAGTATAAATAATATAGAACAAAGGCATAGGGAGGCCTTAAAATGGACCTTGTGAAAAGGGGCTTTCAGTTGCCCAAGAAGATTAATTTTGACGCTGAAACGCGGACAGACTCATACGGAAAACTCGTAGTAGAACCGTTGGAGCGCGGATTCGGCACGACCATAGGGAACTCTCTTCGCAGAGTCCTTCTGTCATCTATAGAGGGTGCAGCTGTGACAGGTGTGAGAATCGCCGGTGTTCTTCATGAGTTTTCTGCGATTAAGGGCGTCAAGGAAGATGTTGTCGACGTTATTCTTAATATTAAGAAGCTCAGGCTCAGACTTCATGGCGACGGCAAAAGGACAGTTACGGTGAATATCAAGGGTCCCAAGGTCCTGACAGGAGCGGATGTTCTTACGGACCAGGGCGTGGATATACTGAATAAAGACCACTACATTGCCACGGTTGATTCGGGGACCACTATGGAAATGGAAATGTTCATCAGAAAGGGGAAGGGCTATGTTTCTGCCGAACTGAACAAGGAAGAAGGCATTCCCATTGATGTCATCGCCGTTGATTCGGCGTTCAGCCCCGTCAAAAAGGTGAATTTTTGGGTGGAAAAGGCGAGAGTCGGTAGATCTACGGACTACGACAGGCTCATTATGGAGGTCTGGACTGATGGTGGTATCACTCCGGAGAAGGCAGTGAGCGACGCTGCTTCGATCATGATGGAACATCTGGACCTGTTTATATTTGTAGAGGAAAGCGATGCTACTGAGGAGCCTGTCGGTGCATCCGGCAAGATGGTATCAGGTGCACTCCTGAACGATAACCTGATTAAGAACATAGACGAACTCGAATTGTCCGTGAGGGCATACAATTGTCTCAAGAACGCCAACATCAAAACCATCGCCGACCTCGTTCAGAAGACCGAAAACGAAATGTTGAGAACGAAGAATTTCGGTCGCAGATCGTTGAATGAGATCAAGGATATCCTCAGTTCCATGGGACTGCACCTTGGAATGAGGTTCGAAACGGCTCCAAAAGGAGGTAGTGACAGCAATGCGTCATAAAGTTGCAGGGAGGCTGTTCAGCAGAACCGCCAATCAGAGAAAGGCACTTCTGAGGGGATTGGTTTCCTCTCTCTTTGAACATCAGAGAATAGAGACGACAGTGGCCAAAGCCAAGGCCATCAAAGGAATCGCTGAAAAACTCGTAACCTTCGGGAAGAGGGGAGACCTTCATTCAAAGAGGATGGTTATGTCGTATATTCCTAACAGGACTGTAATGTCAAAGCTTTTTTCCGAGATCGCGCCACGCTTTGCAGACCGCAACGGCGGTTATCTGAGGATCATCCAGACACGCCAAAGGGTCAATGACCGTGCGCCGATGGCGATAATAGAATTTATTGATTACGAAGATCTCAAGATGAAGACGTCCGCGA
Source organism: Nitrospiraceae bacterium (assembly GCA_003170655.1). Lineage (GTDB taxonomy): Bacteria > Nitrospirota > Thermodesulfovibrionia > Thermodesulfovibrionales > Dissulfurispiraceae > Fen-1308. The sequence goes on along the minus strand of PMYY01000137.1, from coordinate 35,928 downwards.
AAGAAGGCGAAAAAAAGACCGAGAAAAAAGCCCCTGAAAAGAAGACTGCAAAGCCGAAGAAAGAGAATCTAAAGGCGGCTCCCAAGGCTAAGAAAGAGACTGAAGAGAAGCCGAAAAAGTCGAGGGCAAAGAAGACAGCTGAATAATCACGGCTTATCATCAGCAATTATAGAAAAAAAGGATTCCGGCGGAATCCTTTTTTTTTGGATTTATCACAAATTTTTTCAACCGCCTCAATAAGAGACGTCTTTTACGCTCGAAGCTAACGAATCCAAGATAGCCTCAATCCGAATGGCGTCGGGATTTCTGTATTATAGCCTGAGAAATAACGTGACATATTGATAATTTGGACAAATACTCCGGCTGCAGATGAAAAATTGACAAAGGACCATCTCAACCTTTAAACTAAGGGTTTGAAAATCAAACGCAAATCATATTATTTAGGAGGGTCTCTTGATTAAGTCCTGCGAAGAAATCTCGTCGACGAAGAAACGTCTTACCATAGAAATTCAGGCTGATATTGTGGAAACAGAGATTCAAAAAGGTCTTCTCGAGGCGCGGCGGCGCGCCAACCTGCCTGGCTTCAGGGCCGGCAAGGCACCGATGTCTATAATTGAAAAGCGTTTTGGCAAGAGCGTCGAATCGGAGGTTTTAGAAAAACTCGTACCCGAATATTATATGGAGGCGGTCAAAGAGGCGGATATAAAGCCTGTTGCAAAACCTGAAATGGAAGAGGGTATCGATTTTAAGAGAAATGCGCCAATTGTCATGACATTTACTGTCGAGGTCAGGCCCAAGATCGAGAACCTGGAATATGAGAATATTCCAGTAAAGCATGTCCCGGTTGAGATTAAGGACGAGGAGATTGACACTATCATAAAGAGTGTCGCCGAAGAAAAAGGAACATTCGAGGCAATCGACGCCACTGTGGCTTCGGGGGACCTAGTAACGCTAGACTACACTACTGACGATGGTGTCGAGACTAAGGACGTCGTTATTAAAGTTGGCAGCGGACCGTATCCGAAGGAGTTTTTTGATTCTCTCATCGGAAAGAAAAAGAGTGAGGAATTTTCCGCTGAAATAGCTTTTCCCGAAGATTCGACTACGCAATTTGCCGGTAAGACCCCTAAATTCCGAATGATGATAAAGGATGTAAAAAGGCGGAACATCCCAGCCATTGACGACGAGCTGGCAAAAGATATGGGAATAGAGAACCTGCAGGCTTTGAAGGACCGGGTAAGAGAGGACGTGCTCGCCTCGAAAACCGCCGAGGCGGACCGTAAGAAACAGATCGAGCTTATCGAGAAACTTCTCGCCGCCCATGCATTCGATGCACCTGAGGGAATGGTCAATTTCGAACTGGATCGTATAATCGCAGAGATCAGGGCCGAAGGCAAGCACCAGGGAACGGATGAGGATCTTATCAAGGAATACAGGCCCAAGGCCGAAAAGAGTGCGAAAGTCTCCGTACTTCTGGATATAATAGGAGAAAGGGAGGGGATTACTGTTTCGGAGGATGAACTCAAGGAAGAGATCCTCAAATTCTCCCGTAGATATTATGTCACTCCCGAAAATGTCATCAAGTATTACGTCGCAAGGGACGGTTCACTCGACGGCGTCAAGAACGCCATATATGAAAAGAAGGCCATGAAGGCCCTTCTCGGTAAAGCAAAGATTGAAGAGGAGTAACTATGAGCATAGTGCCTATTGTAATTGAACAGACTGGCAGGACTGAGCGCGCTTATGACATCTATTCTCGGCTGCTCAAAGACAGGATCATATTTCTCGGTACTGCCATCGACGACAACATCGCTAATGTGGTTATTGCCCAGCTGCTGTTTCTTCAGACTGAGGACCCCGATAAGGATATTCATATCTATGTCAATTCCCCGGGCGGTTCCGTAACGGCTGGTCTCGCTATATACGACACCATGCAGTATGTAAAGCCGAATATATGCACATATTGCATCGGCCAGGCTGCCAGCATGGGAGCGTTGCTGCTGTGCGCGGGTACTGCTGGCAAGAGGTTTTCCCTGCCTAACTCCCGCATCATGATCCACCAGCCTATAGGCGGATTTTACGGGCAGGCCACAGATGTGGAGATTCATGCGCGAGAGATATTGAAGATGAAGGACTTGCTGAACGGCATCCTGGCTAAGCATACTGGGCAGGACCTCGAAAAGATAAGGGTCGATACGGAGAGAGATTACTTCATGTCGGGCGACGATGCCAAACAATATGGACTTGTCGACGAAGTTATCTTTTCACTGAAGGAAGTTCCGAAGAAATAAGAAATGGGGGTAGGGCGAGGCTCTGTCTCGCCCCCCAGAAGTTCATAGTGCCGGTATTGCACGGCATATGGAGGATAAAGATGGCTAAGAAGAATAATGAGGTCGCCTTGAGGTGTTCTTTCTGCGGAAAGGCCCAAGATGAAGTCAAGAAATTGATAGCGGGGCCGATGGTCTATATCTGCAATGAATGCGTCAGTCTGTGTAATGAAATTATAGAAGAAGAATTGAGCACTCACGAGGACGGGACTGCCAAAAAATTACCGACGCCTTCAGAGATACATAAATTCCTTAATGACTATGTGATAGGGCAGGAGAGGGCAAAGAAGATCCTTTCCGTCGCAGTACACAATCATTACAAGAGGATTTTCAGGGGTTCAAAATCGGACGTCGAACTGCAGAAAAGCAATATCCTGCTTATCGGGCCGACCGGTACTGGCAAGACGCTTTTTGCCCAGACCCTCGCCAGGCTACTTGATGTGCCATTTACCATTGCCGACGCAACTACACTCACCGAGGCCGGTTATGTCGGAGAAGATGTCGAGAATGTTCTTCTAAAGCTGCTGCAGGCCGCTAATTACGATGTCGGAAGGGCCCAAGTTGGAATTATCTACATAGATGAGATCGATAAAATCAGCCGGAAGAGCGACAGCCCGTCCATAACGAGGGACGTATCGGGAGAGGGCGTTCAGCAAGCTCTCCTGAAGATCATCGAGGGCACTGTGGCAAACATACCTCCGCAGGGCGGAAGGAAACATCCGCAGCAGGAATATATTCAGCTCGATACCACCAATGTCCTTTTCGTCTGCGGTGGAGCGTTCGTAGGCCTCGACAAGATCATCGAGGAGAGGAGCGGAAAAAAGAGGATCGGCTTCGGCTCGAAACCGTTGAAAGAGGCGGAGAAGAAGGCTGCAAACCTTCTTGAGACTGTGGAACCCGAGGACCTGATGAAGTACGGACTCATTCCGGAATTCATCGGCAGGCTGCCGGTAGTTGCGACGCTGATGGATCTCGATGAGGATGCTCTCATAAGAATATTGACGGAGCCGAAGAATGCGCTAGTCAAACAGTACCAGAAACTTCTTTCTTTCGACAATGTGAAACTGAAGTTTACGGAGGGCGCGCTTGCTGCAGTGGCAAAAAAGGCGGTCGACAGGAAGGCCGGGGCCAGGGGATTGAGGTCGATACTCGAGGATGTAATGCTGGATATCATGTATGAGATACCGTCAAAGAAGGAAGTCGCAGAGTGCATTGTCAACGAAGAGGCTATCCAAAAAAAGGAAAAGCCGCTCGTTGTTTACCATAAAAAGGCCGAATCTGCCTAATCAGATTGTGAATAAGTAAGGCGTATTATGATACGCCCTTACTTTTTCACTTTAACTTTCTTCTCGCCGCTTTCTCCATAGCCTGCCTGATCACATCCTTCAATTCATCGTCTCCTATCTCGGAAACAGCGCGATCAATGGCGGCCCTGTCGTCGTTGGTCAATTCCCTGAAGTCAGAGAGAGAGGCTTTTTTATCCGGGATCTGGCGTTCGCTGTCAAAGTGCACACTGCCGAGCCTGAACTGGATGTTTCTGATATCATGAGAAGCTATTTTGTCCAGTATCTCTTTATTCAGAAACTTCAAGTGCTGAAGCCAGGCGGGAGAGTCTACGGCGATTACAAGTTTGCTAGCCTTTAATTCTACCGGTGCGGTGTGCATGGAAAGCGAACCGGCAAAGATAGTTCGCCATTGTCGCCTGAGCGCCTCCAGCCTAATCCTGTCCGAGATACCGAGATTGCGGAAAAGGGAGTTGAGCAGGACATCCACAGGCTGCAGAGTGCGTTTACGCATCGTGGGGTACGCTACGGCAGGAAGAATCCGTCATGCTCCAAGGCACTCTCATTTCTTCCTGCCGGCGGCTATTCTGCAGGGTTAAACTGCTTTTATAACTTTGTTCGAACGGAGACATCTGGTACAGACATAAGTCCTTTTCGCTCCGCCTTCAGTAACAATCTTGATCCTCTGTATGTTCGGCAGGATGATCCTTCTCGTTTTGTTGTTGGCGTGGCTTACATTGTTTCCCATCGTCTTTTTCTTGCCGCAGACATTACAAACAGCCATTTTGACCTCCTTAATTCATTGCATATATAAAGTCTTTTATGATAACATTTTAGTTATGTTGTTACAAGAGAGTTCGATGATTAACGCAGGCTGTCCCAGGGAGGGAGCAGAATAAATGTCCGTTGATGGTATAAAAAGCGCCGATCTGGCAAAGGAATTGGGAGTTAAAGCGACGGACGTTGTAACGGCCGTTGCTCGTCTGAGAGTGGCAGAATATAAGAAAGGTACGACAAATATCAAGCTCAGCGATGAAGAAGCCGTGAAGATACGAAACCTCTTTGCGCCTAAGGCGCCAGCAAAGGCTGTCGCAATAGTTGAAGAAGCGCCGCCGCAACCGATAAAACATGATATCAAGCCGGAAAAAAGAAAAGAGACCGGGCCCGAGAAGGGAATTTATCCTGCAAAAGTAAAACCGGAGTCCCATAAAAAGGAAGTCGGGCTGCAGGTAGCGAAGCCATCAGAAGAGCAGGAGATTTTAACCCCTGATGCTCCGGTAATAGCAGCGACCGAGGAAGAAGAGGTTTCGATTCCTGACCGGTTCCGCAAGGAAGTAGAGGTCGACAAGGTCGAGAAAATCAAGGTTAAACCGACCATGCAAAAGGCCTTTCAGACAGTCCGGAAGATCGATCAGAAAAAATGGGTTGATCTCAAATCAGGTAAGAAGCCGAACAAGTTCAGAAGACCGGAGGCTGCGCTACCGCCGCCTATAACGGCACCCAGGAAAAAGTCGATCAAGCTCCAGGAAGGGACTACTGTAAAAGAGTTTGCCGATGCTATCGGTCATAAAATACCTGAAGTGATAAAGAAGTTCATGGAGATGGGATATATGCCGACCATCAACCAGCCGGTCGATACGGATTCGGCCATGCTCATTGCTGACCATTTCGGCGTCAAGATCGAATTCGCCTCGGCAGAGCAGGTGGATGTCGTTGGCGACTTTGTCGAAGAACGGGAGAACCTCATCTTCAGGCCGCCGGTGGTTACCATTATGGGCCATGTCGATCACGGTAAGACCTCGTTGCTTGATGCTATAAGGGAGACAAAAGTAACTGAAACTGAAGCAGGCGGCATCACACAGCATATAGGAGCGTATAAAGTCTCCCTGCAAGGGAAGGACATTGCATTTCTCGATACGCCCGGCCATGAGGCATTTACTGCGCTTCGGGCTAGGGGTGCAAAGGTCACCGATATTGTTGTCCTCGTTGTTGCAGCCGATGATGGTGTTATGCCTCAGACCATCGAAGCTATCGATCATGCGAAGGCCGCTAAAGTGCCTATTGTCGTTGCGGTTAACAAGATAGACAAGCCCGAAGCGAACCTGCAGAGGGTTAGGCAGGAACTCGCCGAGCATGGAGTCGTTTCCGAAGAATGGGGAGGTCAGAATATCTTCGTCGAAGTCTCTGCCAAGAAACGCACCGGAATTGAACGTCTTCTCGAAATGATCCTTCTGCAGTCCGAAGTCATGGAACTGAAGGCCAATCCTAACAGGCCTGCAAAAGGCACGATCATAGAGGCGAAACTTGACCGGGGGCGTGGGCCTATAGCTACTGTTCTCATCCAGTCCGGGACTCTTAAGGTCGGAGATGCCTTTGTCGCCGGCGGCACATCAGGCAAGGTGCGTGCTCTTATCGACGACACCGGAAAGAAAATACACCAGGCTGGCCCGTCCACGCCGGTTGAGGTCATAGGTTTTGCCGAGGTCCCGACTTCCGGGGATATCTTTACCGTCGTCGAGGATGAGAGAAAGGCAAGGCAGATCGCGCTTATACGCCTCCAAAAAATGAAGGGCAGCGATGTCATCAAGCACCCAAAGCTCACCCTCGATGAACTTTACGCCAAGATTAAAGAAGGCCAGATACGAGATCTGAATATTGTGCTTAAGGGCGATGTCCAGGGCTCTGTCGAGGCTATCAAGAGCGCCTTTGAGGGTATTACCCATGTCGAGGTGAAGGTTAACGTGATCCATGCCTCAGTGGGCGGCATCAATGAATCCGACGTTATGCTCGCTGCAGCTTCAAATGCGATTATTATCGGGTTCAACGTAAGGCCTGAGACAAAAGCTGCGCAGCTGGCCGAGAAGGAAGGCGTCGATATAAGGCTTTACAATATCATCTACGAGGCTATCGAGAACGTCAAGAAAGCGCTCGAGGGAATGCTGGAACCGACTATCAAGGAAAAGATTATGGGCAGGGCTGAGGTCCGCCAGACATATTCAGTATCGCGCCTCGGCACCATTGCCGGCTGTTACGTAATCGATGGTGTTATTATCCGCGCAAGTGATGGAGTTAGGGTCATCCGCGACAATATCGTGGTATATCAGGGGAAGATTGCTTCTCTTAAGAGGTTCAAGGAGGATGTGCGCGAAGTCGCGACCGGGTATGAATGCGGCATCATGATTGAGAACTTCAACGACCTGAAGAGCGGCGATATCCTCGAGAATTTTGTGATCGAGAAGATAGCGGCCAAGTTGTAAAGTCTGCAATTACCTGTCCGGGCATCTTTTAATACCATGCAACCATATAAACGTGCACAGAGGTTAAACATACTCCTCAGAGAGGAGATTGCGGACATAATCATGAGGAGGGTAAAGGACCCCCGTCTCGGTTTTGTTACGGTTACCGATGTCAGTCTCTCGGAGGATCTGAAGATAGCCCGCGTTTATATCAGCGTTCTTAACAGTGAGGAGAGGGCTGTTGCTGTCGAAATCCTCAATGGAGCGAAAGGTATAATACGCTCTGAGGTTGCAAAAAGAGTCAGGACCAAATTTATCCCAACTCTCGAGTTCAGGATTGACGAGTCCATCGAGCAGGGATTCAAGATCGACAAGATCCTCAAGGAGATCAAGGAAAAGGATTCAGATTCTAAGGAAGAGACTGGAGAATGAGTTCCCAGAGCGAGGTAATAATGATTCCGCCGGCAGAGTTGATCGATAGCATTAACAGGGGCGACAACTTTCTTGTCGCTACACATGTGAATCCTGACGGCGACGCGATAGGCTCAGGGGCTGCATTTGTAATGGCACTCGAAAAAATGGGCAAGAAGACAGCCCTGCTGGACAAGCACCGTGTTCCGGAACATTACCGTTTTCTGCCGGGGCACGAGAAGTTTTATACCTTCGAATCCCTCGAAGCTGCCGGGCGCAAGGCTGCCGATTTTTCCGCACTGATTCTCCTCGATTGCAATGATCCCGAACGCATAGGACTTGAAAAAAAGCAGCAGAATAGCGCCGCCGAAGACCTGAAAACAGCTCTTGCTGCGGGCATGCCTGCCTTCGTGATCGACCATCACGAAACAGAAAGCGCCTTCGGGAACATTAAATGGATCGAACCGAAGGCTGCTGCTACAGGACTGATGGTATTTTATCTAATTAAGGCGCTCGATGTTACAATTACTACCGAGATNNCACTCAGCCATCGTCGTCGATACCGGAAATTTTCGTTATGATAACGCCACGTCCGAGGTATTTCGCGTTGGTGCGGAGTTGATCGATTGCGGGGCCAGGCCGAACAAAATATACCAGGAACTATATGAAACCTGGACCGACAACCGCTTCAAGCTTTATCTCAGAATGATCGAATCATTGGAAATAAGGGATGACGTCGTTTTCAGCGTCATAACGAAAAAGATGTTAGAAGAGACTTCAACCTCGGCAGATGATACCGAAAACTTCGTTTCCTTCCCCCGGATGATGAAGAGCGTCAACGTTTCGGTCTTATTCAGGGAAACAGGAAGGGACGAATACAAGGTGAGCCTGAGGTCAAAAAACGATCTTAATGTTGCCCACATCGCTGAAATCTTCGAGGGCGGCGGGCATAAGAACGCGGCCGGCTGCAAGTTGAGAGCTGATATCGATACTGCAAAAAAAATAGTCCTCGAAAAAATTAAGGCCTTACAGCAGAACTGATATTTTTTCGTGAAGCTCTTCCGGTGTGATGAGACTGCCGCCGGGTCTGCCGTAGAAGAGGACTTCGGATTTGCCGTTGACCGCCAATCTCACATCTTCCACCATCTGNNGAGACGTCGTTCCGGGAATGGAAAGAGGGAGATCGGCCTGAAGAGGCCTATTTTACAGCCTGTATCCCTAAGTCTTCTCACTGCCGACAAGGCAATCCTCGCCGACACGCCGAAGGCGACGACAATAAAATCCGCATCATCGAGCATGTATTCCTGGTATTTTACTTCGCTCTCTTTCATCCTGCGATATTTTTCAGCGAGCTTGTAATTCATCTGTTCCAGCTCACCCTCCCCCATAAAGAGTGACTTCACTACGTTCGGCTCTCTGTCCTTGCATCCGCCGAGTGCCCAGGTCTTCGGGGGTAGATCAGGTTTAACATAGGGCGTCTGGGAAAAAGGCTCCATCATCTGGCCGAGTACCGCGTCTCCGAGGATCATGACAGGTGCCCTGTATTCATCGGCCTTGTCGAACGAAAGCATTGTCAGGTCCCAACACTCCTGAAGGTTGTAAGGAGAGTACACCAGAAGCCGGTAATCCCCGTGGCCTCCGCCCTTTACGGCCTGGAAGTAGTCCGCCTGGCTTGCGGAAATATTTCCGAGGCCGGGTCCGCCGCGCTGCATATTGACGATGACGGCCGGCAGTTCAGCCGCCGCTAGGAATGAGATTCCCTCCTGCTTTAAACTGATCCCGGGACTGCTCGATGAGGTCATCGCCCGTGAGCCGCATGCAGAGGCGCCGTAGACCATGTTGATCGCGGCAATCTCGCTTTCGGCCTGGATGAAGGTGCCACCGACCGCCGGCATTCGATGCGCCATATATTCGGGGATTTCATTCTGTGGGGTTATAGGATAGCCCGCGTAAAACCGGCATTCGGCACGGATGGCGGCTTCGGCAATGGCTTCATTGCCTCGCATAAGGATATTTTTCATGGAGAATTATACCATGATGCGGCCTGCCATTGACAGTTGGCCTGATGGGCAATGTCAATAATCGGCTATTTCTTGAGATATCTCTTCACTGTCTCGATGGCAGGAGCGATGGCCGCTTCGACCTTCGGGGTGCACCCTTTGCCGAAGTTTTCGATATCTTCGACCTCGATGCCGATAATCCTTATATCACTAGGCATCTCGTCACCAAAGAGATCGTATCCTATCTTCAACGATGTAGCCAATGAGAGGTTGTGGGTACCGAAAAACCTGTAACTACTGAATAGCGGGTCCATGCCCACTTCGACCATCTTTGAGGTGAGGATACAGGCAGAACAGTCCATCGTCGGAAATGTCTTGTCGAGCTTGATCATGTGGCCTCCGATGGACTGATCTTTTTTTACTAGGTAGACTTTGATCCCCATTTNNGGAGCTGCGGATAAGCCGCCTTGCCTTATGAGTTGTCTGAATTAACTGTATCGTGCTGACCAGGACTGGAGGAATGATCGCAGTCTTTAGTGTCAGCGATGATTTCTCTTGAATATTTTTGAAAGGGTCAGGAAGGACCTGTTTGTCATAATTTGTTCAAGAGTGACCGGTGCTTTCTGAAGCCAATTAGGATAAGCGTCGATGGTCCCCGGCATGTTTTGCTGGTCCAGTGTGCCGATAATATCATCGAGACTGACCGCAAGAAGCCTGCTTGGAGTAAGGGACAGATACTCATAAATAGTTAGACAGAGGGATGGTATCATCATACTAAACGCAGCCGGATCATCAGAGAAACTCTCTGGGAGAAGGTCAAGCGATTTGAGCGCATGGAGCAGGAGTCCCCTGTCACCATCCCTCTCAAACAACTGATGCTGCCTCAGACTCTCATCGGGATAAAGTCCGAGTCTTGTCTTTTCCTCAATGTCACGCCCGCTCCAGTATCCATATAGTGTGGGCAGATCATGGGTTGTCACAGAACAAAGGGCCAGGTCTGTATACCTGCCGGGTACCTTGAATGACGGGTCGGGGTAGTTTCTCTCGAAATAGAGAAGCTTGTAACTAAGCATCCTGAATCTGAAAAGAGTATCGCGTACGTCCTCTCCGACCGTGCCAAGGTCTTCGGCAATGACTACAGTTTTATTGCGAACGCTTTCAAGAGCGATGATCCGCAGGATCTCTTCGGATGGATATATCACATAGGCGCCGAATTCAGCGCTGGATCCCTGTGGTATCCAAAAAAGCCTGAACATGCCAAGGGCGTGGTCGATCCGCAAGGCACCGGCGTGCTGCATATTTTTTCTTAAAGTCTGAATGAGAAATTCGTATCCGGATGCCTTCATTTTTTCGGGAGCAAAAGGCGGAAAACCCCAATTTTGCCCCGTGGGATTGAAGTCATCGGGAGGGGCGCCCACATCCATCCCGCTGGCAATCAGACCGCTCGCTATCCATGAATCGTATCCTCCGCCGGAAGAGCCGACTGCCAGATCCTGATACAATCCTACCGGCATTCCCAGTTGATGGGCAAGTTCGGCTATTTCCTCGTGCTGCAGATAGATGAGCCACTGTACATACTGATAGAATAGGATATCCTTTTCGTTGTTTTCCCTGAATGTTTCGACCTCGGGGTTTCTTATGTTGCGGTACTCGACCGGCCAATCAGTCCATGACTCCGTTTCTGTAGCGGCCAGGATCGCCGAGAAGAGGGCAAAGTCTTCGAGGAGAGAGCCTTCACGCTGAATATAGCGTCTAAACGCTTCCCCCCGAGGAGATCCCTTAAAATAATGGATATCGAAGAAGGAGTCGAATGCGAGTCGAAGTATTTTATTTTTGAGGCGCGCTATTGCTTCGTAGTCGACAAGCACGGAGTCTCGAAGCCCCTTTATTTTTTCCATGAAATCATCCCTTTCCATCAACTCCAGTGCTGCGCTCGATTCTATGACGTCAGGTACTGCAGTGATCTCCAGGTAAATGAAATTCTTATAAAGCCGTGAAACCGGCGAATAGGGGCTGATTCCGTACGGCCTCTTATTTGGGATTGCATGCAGAGGGTTAATGCCGATAAACCCGCATCCTAGATCGGCTGCCCATTCAGTGATCCTGCGCAAGTCACTGAAGTCTCCGTTCCCCCAATTTTTTTCGGACCTGATTCCATATAGATTCAGACAGAGACCCCATGTCCTGGTCTTTTCGGCCTGCAATTCATCGGCAAGGGCCTCGGCAGGAGGGGCTTCAAAATAGGGCGGAAGATAGCACGTTTCCGGAGTGATTACTACCCTGGAGGACGCTGAGAGTCCAAACCCGGAGCTTGTGTATAGGATGTCGAGGGTATAGTATCCGATCGCCTTCAGCGCGTCCAGAGTGAGTTTGATCTTTAGATGTTGAATGCCATCGATTACGCGCCGTTCGACTATTTCAACATCTTGACGGGAGAACGAAAAGGTGTCAATCTGTTCGGTTTCGTCTTCGAGTGCGCACCTGAAGGAAATGCTCGGCTCATCTCCCAGCCTGATCGGCACATGGACGGTCAGTAATATGGGCTGTTCAGTATAAAGGATTACAATAGAGGGGTCGATAAAGACATTCCAGGGGTACAGGCGTCTCTTTTCGATTTCAGTGGTTAGTTCGGAAGATGTATCGGCTTTTAATCTCATGGACTTCAGGATTGCCGTCTTCGTTTCTATTGGCGTTTCATGTCTGCGTCCGAAGACGTCCCAATATTCCGGAACAATACCGCAGAGATCGGATAATTCATTGATCAGTTCTTCAAATGATTGCACGATATCCCCCTAAGAAACCCAGTACAGTTTAGCAGATCGATTCACACAGTTGAAAGGGACTTTAGCAGGGCGCGATGTTATGCGCTCCTGCAGAGGCATTGGTGCTCGTGGTCCATCGGCATCAGCGCTTCCTTCTGCTGCCGGCCCGTTGCAGGCTTCTGCATGTCCATCATCATTTGGTGGTGTGACATCATAGAGGGCATTCCATTCGTTGTCCCGTAGCCGCTCTTCATTATTGGGCAATTCATCATCATTTTGCTGTCTCCGCCTTTTATCATCGGACAGTCCATCGTAGGCATACCTTGGGCTGGCTGGCTTTTGGTTCATCGGCAGCTTGAGCAGGGTAGTGAACCAAGTGAACAACACCATCGAAAGCAAAATAATCGAAACCCTTTCATTATTTTCCATTTGAGAGTTTATATTGATGCTCTTTTAGCTAAAATAACAACAAATCATGGATATCCTATGAAGAACTTTGACAGGTTAAGATTCCATCTGGTACATTCTCGCTAAAAGGGATGTCCTTGCTCTCCTCGGTAATTAATACGATACAATATAAATAGAAATATTAATAATAAGGCAGGTTCATGACCATGAAAAGAAAGAAATCGGCACTACTGTTCAAGCAGGCTGTCGAACTGATGCCAGGGGGTGTCAACAGCCCTGTAAGGGCGTTTAAGGCTGTGGGAGGCTCACCTGTATTCATAAAAAGCGCAAAGGGTTCGTGCATCATCGATGCCGATGACAATGAATACATCGANNGGCATTGAAGGAGGCCGCTGAAAAAGGGACCAGCTTCGGCGCACCCACGGCGCTAGAGATCGAACTTGCCCGTCTTATCGTGGCGGCTGTCCCATCTATCGAGAAGATAAGAATGGTCAATTCCGGGACCGAGGCTACGATGAGTGCAATTAGAGCGGCAAGGGGGTTCACCGGGAGGGACAAGATTATTAAGTTCGAGGGGTGCTATCACGGTCATGCGGACGGCTTGCTGGTCAAGGCCGGTTCCGGGGCGATGACATTCGGCGTGCCCGACAGTCCCGGTGTCCCGAAATCTTACGCAAGAAATACGATTACGCTCCCATTTAATGACAGCGCTGCATTTAAGGATCTGATCGCTAAAGAGTGGAAATCCTTAGCCTGCGTTATAACTGAACCAGTTGTCGGCAATATCGGTTGCGTCCCGCCTGCAAATGGATTTTTGGAGACGCTCAGGAAGGAGACCGAAAAGTACGGAATAATACTCATCTTCGACGAAGTCATGACAGGCTTCAGGGTCTCTTTCGGCGGAGCGCAGGCGTATTACGGCATCAAGCCTGATCTCACATGTCTTGGCAAGGTTATCGGCGGAGGGCTGCCGGTCGGCGCGTACGGCGGTAAGAAAGAGATCATGTCCTTGATATGTCCCGAAGGACCGGTCTATCAGGCAGGGACCCTTTCCGGAAACCCGCTTGCCATGACCGCCGGTATCGAAACGCTGAAGATATTGATGAGGAGCGGCACTTACGAAAAGCTCGAAGCAAGAATGCAGCAACTGGAATCAGGGTTGAAGGATGCTGCCGAAAGGGCCGGTGTTCCGACGAAATTCTATCGAGCCGGAAGCATGTTCTGCACATATTTCACCGACAGGGAAGTTGTCGATTATCGGACCGCGAAATATGCCGATACAGAACGGTTTTCGCGGTACTTTTGCGGCATGCTGGATCGCGGCATCTATCTTGCCCCGTCGCAGTTCGAAGCCGGATTCATGTCCCTGGCCCATTCGAAGACTGACATCGACAAGACGGTCAAGGCTGTATACGAGACGCTGAAAGAGATCAGGTAACAGAAGTATGGCGAGGCTTTGCCTCGCCCGCAAGACAGAATCCCGTGCCTACATTTCAAAACGATAATGAAATAGAAAGGGCTGACCTCTATGAGCTCGTCGCTACATTGTTCCTGCAGGCGCCTACAAACGATGTCATCGTCGAACTTCGGGGATCATCGGGGGCATAAAGATCGAAGAATCGGCCCATGTTATCGGGCATGATTTTCACGATCTCTTTGTCCATAATACGGTGCCCTTGTACGATTTGTTTTACAATTACCCGCTGGGCGAGGCGCCGAAAACCTTGGGGCGGGCTACGCTGGAGGTCCCGCGCTTCTACGAATCAGCCGGTCTCACTATGGAAGAGGAACTGCAAATCGTCCCGGATCATATATCAGCTGAGCTTCTTTTCATGAGCTACCTAGCCGCAAATGAGCGTATCGATGAGCAGCGCACTTTCATTGAAGAGCATCTTATCAAATGGGTACCAGTCTATTGCGATGCAGTCTGGGAACATGCGAAAACCGGTTTTTATAAGCAGATTGCAATTCTCCTGAAGGAACTTGTATCATCAGACTACGAACACCTGAGAGGCGGTTTAATTGAAGGACAATAATGACGAAAAATCGGTGCTTCGGCAGGTTTTCGAGGCGAGCACCGTGGGCATCCAACTCGTGGTTTCAACCTTTGCCGGACTCGCTATAGGATACGGGCTCGACAAACTCTTCGGCACTTCCTTTCTTAAATTTATCTTTCTTGCCTTCGGGATTGTCGCGGGGTTCTGGGAGATATTCAAAGTCGTAAAGAAGCAGGAGGAAAAGGACAGTGGAAGAACTGATTCCACAGATGATTCAAAAGATCACTAAACAGTCGTTCATTGTCATTCTGCCTCTGGCTGCGATTGCCTTTTTTTTCACGGATTGGCTCTTTGCCCTGAATAGCGTCATCGGCGGAGCGATAAGTCTGTTCAGCTTCAGAACGATGGCATGGGCAGTGCGGAATTTTCTCGGTACGCAGATGGCGCAGGCAGTTATTATGGGAATCAGTGTGGGGAAGATTCTCCTCATCTTCGTATTTCTCATCGTTATTGCGTACTTCCATCTTGTCAAGGCAATCCCTCTGCTCGCAGGGTTTACTCTTGTTCTGGCCATAGTGATCAAGGAAGCGCTGATCGCTGCGAAAAAAGCTTCTCGCGCGTGAACTATCTAATCATACTGGCTGTGCTGCTGGCCATGATGGCGCTGAAACTTACCAAGGTGCTGATGCTCCTGATCCTGGCTGTGGTAAGTATTATTCTGATCGTCAGGAGCGGAGTCCTGAAGGAGCTGCTTGGGGGCAAGGACAAAGACAAGCGCAGATGACCTATGATTATATGTCTAACGGGAAGAATGCCCTGAAATTATTATAATGCGACGTGAAAAAAGGCTTCTTAGTAATATGCCGGATGTGCCTTTCGCCATTGGGCAGGGTACTGAGTTAGCCCCTTCTTTCCCCAAATGCCGAGGCCCCGTGACTGAGACCTTTTTTCCGCCTCGATGAATCTTTCTGAATACTTCACATTCGGCGGGAAAGTATAGAGCACAGCGTATCCGTCTTCTAACATCTTTTCATTGATGAGGGATCCATTGCGTCTATTCCAGAGATAACCGAGGAGGCGACCGCATTTGTCTCTCTGATCGATATCAAACTCCACATTGACGACCCAGTCGCTGTCGCTGAGCAATTTTTTCAAGTATTTCTTGGCTTTTCTTCCCCATGGGTCCTGTCCCAGTTCAGGGGCTTCTATCCCGATCAGCCTGACGTGCTCGACCTTGAGAGGGAAGCCGGCAAAGCTTTTCACTTTGATGCTCACAGTGTCTCCGTCTTGGACATCGGTCACGACGTATGAATTGCCGGGTATGGCATATGAGGGGGAAGTAATGAAGGCTATGAGGAAAATAATGGTGACAATTCTTGTATAATAGTAACGTCTCATAAGTTATATTAGCATAAGAAACAGATCAAGGAGACCCTGGAATTGGAATGGTGAAGAATATAGTCCTTACAGGTTTTATGGGGACTGGAAAGACCGAGGTGGGCCGAGTTCTTGCACAGCGTCTCGGCTACGTACTTGTCGATGTCGATGACGAGATCGAAAGAGAGCAGAAGATGAAGATATCCGATATTTTCGGCAGAGCAGGCGAACCCGCGTTCAGGGACATCGAGTCTGCAATGATAAAGAAGCTTGCGCAACTCGGCAAAGCGGTTATCTCGACCGGCGGGGGAGCGGTCCTCAGGCAGGAGAACATTGATTCTCTGAGGTCAAAAGGCGTAGTAGTCTGTCTCACCGCATCAGCCGAGACGATCTTTGACAGGACGAAGAGGAGCAATGACAGGCCGCTGCTGAAGGTCGACGACCCTCTCGGCAAGATAAAGGAGCTTCTCGCCTTCAGACAGCAATGTTATCAAAAGGCCGATATGGCCATTGAAACTGAAGGTAAAACTCCGATCGAAGTAGCCGAGGAGATAATTGAAAAAGTAAGGAGCTATGCGTAGGGCGGCATACCGTCCCACCTTGAGAATTGAATGTGGAAAAAGTAACGGTTGATCTTGGTCGCAGAAGTTACGAAATCCTGATCGGCAAAGGCATTCTGCCCGGACTCGGGGAGAAGCTGAAGGCTTTTGGCTTCAGCCCGATTGTAGGTGTGATTAGCAATCCCACGGTATTCGCACTCTATGGCGATCAGGTGTTGCAGTCAATCCGGGGAGCGGGCTTCGATTGTTTCACCGTCCTGATTCCTGATGGAGAGGAGTATAAGGATTACGCCTGGTCTCATTACATTCTTACCGAGCTTCTAAAACGGGGCCTTGACAGGAATTCCTGCATCGTCGCCCTCGGCGGCGGGGTTATCGGTGACATAACCGGGTTTGCGGCATCTACGTACATGCGTGGAATACATTTCGTGCAGGTACCGACTACCCTCCTGGCACAGGTGGACAGCTCTGTCGGCGGCAAGACAGGCGTGAATCATTACATGGGCAAGAACATGATAGGGACATTTTATCAGCCTCGCCTTGTGTGGATCGATCCCGGAACACTCGAGACTCTGCCGCCGAGAGAGCTTTTGTGCGGAATTGCCGAAGTGATCAAATACGGTATCATATGGGACGAAGAATTCTTCGGCTTCATGAGCAAGATGAAAGTCGATATCGTAGGCCTTGAACCGGAAGCCATTAGTTTTATTATCAAGCGCTCGTGCGAAATAAAGGCGGAAGTAGTGTCCAACGACGAAAGGGAGTCTGGTCTTAGAGCGGTCCTCAATTTTGGGCATACTATAGGGCATGCCGTCGAGACTGAGACAAGGTACACACGCTTCCTTCACGGTGAAGCGGTTGGATTGGGTATGTGCCTTGAGTCCAGGCTCTCAAAGATTCTCCGACTGCTGGATGCAGAGCAATTGGAACGTATAAAAACGCTCATTTCAGTTTACGGCTTACCGTGCGATCTGCCCGATGATCTGGATGCGGGCAATTTGATTTCCCATATGAAACATGATAAAAAGGTTGTAGCGGGAGAGATGCTGTTTGCACTTCCCGAAAGGATTGGTGGTGCTGTGATAAGAAGAGGCATTGCACTAACCGATATTGAAAGGGCGTTAGCTAAATGAAAAGCATACTGGTCATCGATGACGAAGCGGATATTGTCGAGCTTGTCGCGTACAACCTGAAAAAAGAAGGATTTAATGTCGACACTGCCCATGACGGGGAACAAGGACTGAAGAATATAGGCAGTAAAAGATATGATCTGATATTTCTCGACCTTATGCTGCCGGGAATCCAGGGCGTCGAACTCTGCAAGATGGTCCGCAACAACCCCGATACTTCCCGTATCCCCATTGTAATGCTGACCGCCAAGGGTGAAGAGATCGACAAGATACTTGGACTTGAGGTGGGCGCAGACGATTACATAACCAAGCCGTTCAGCCCGCGTGAATTGGTGGCGAGGGCAAAAGCGATTCTTAGAAGAGCTGAACAGACTGTCGAAACAGTTCACGAACCTGTGGAGGACGAGAGCATTCTAAGGATAAAAGACATGACTATCGACAAGGAACGATTCATAGTTACAGTTGGAGACCGCCAGATAAAGCTGAGTGCGACCGAATTTAAATTGCTGCTCTTTCTCGCCGAAAGGCCGAAGAAGATATTCAACCGTGAACAGCTCTTGGATATGGTCTGGGGTAGCGATGTCTATGTCGAACCCAGGACTGTAGATGTTCATATCCGGAGGCTCAGGGCGAAAATCGAGCATGATCCGAACAACCCCGCATATATCAAAACCATGCGAGGCGTCGGTTATTATGTGGAGAAATAAATGGATACCTTTATCATAATAGTCCTTTCGATTGTTATCATTGCGCTTATCCTTTACATTATCCGCACCGCACTTGCAATTCGCGAATTCGGGAGCCTGCTCAAAGAGCTTTCGTCCGGCAATCCCGAAGCCCGCTCGTATAAAATGGCGAACGCTACTCTCGACCGGATTGCGCTTGACATCGTCTCGATTATGGATTTGACTAGGGAGAGGCGCG
Organism: Nitrospiraceae bacterium; assembly: GCA_003170655.1. Lineage (GTDB taxonomy): Bacteria > Nitrospirota > Thermodesulfovibrionia > Thermodesulfovibrionales > Dissulfurispiraceae > Fen-1308. The sequence goes on along the minus strand of PMYY01000137.1, from coordinate 17,513 downwards.
ATTTTGCGGAGCAGGAGAGGCAGCGGCTGGAAGCCATACTGAGGGGGATGTCCGACGGGGTCCTTATGGTCGACATCCGCGGAAGGGTTGTACTCGCCAACAGGGCCTTCAAAAAGCTCCTGCGTATTAACGAGGACATAGAGAAAAAGCAGATCATGGAAGTTTTGAGAAACGCCGAGGTCCTCGATCTGTTCAACAGGACCATGGATACGTGGGACATCGCCGTTGCCGAGATTACCGTCTCCAGGGTCGACAAAGACCTTTATCTCATCGCAACAGCGGTTCCCATCTACTCTGGTGATTCGGTCAGCGGCACTGTTATCACTCTGCATGACATAACGCGCCTCAAACTGCTCGAGGAGATGAGAAAGGATTTTGTGGCTAACGTGTCCCACGAGATAAAGACGCCGATCACGGCCATCAAGGGTTTCGCCGAGACGCTGCTCGACGGGGCTATCGACGATAAGGAAAACGCGACGCGGTTTCTTAGCATGATCAAGAACCACAGCGAAAGACTCAACAGCCTCGTAGATGACCTGCTGACGCTTTCGAGGATAGAGCTTGGAGATATTAGTGTAAATAAGTCAGAGGTCAAGCTGGATGATGTTGTAGAGACTGTTTTTGCTATGCTTAAGGATAAGGCCGACAAGAAGGAGTTGTACCTGAAAAAAGCTTTTCCGGAAGGCGTGGCCTTTATCTCTGCGGACCGAGATCGGCTGGTACAGATACTCCTCAACCTCGTCGATAACGGCATCAAGTTTACTGAAAAAGGCGGCGTCACAGTTGGACTAGAGATGACGGATGATGCTCCGGCACTGTTCGTGGAAGATACGGGTGTGGGGGTTCCGCCGAGCCACGTGCTGAGGCTCGGAGAGCGCTTCTACCGTGTCGATAGGGCACGCTCACGGGAGATGGGAGGTACTGGCCTTGGACTTGCCATAGTGAAGCATCTCGCCAAGGCGCACGACTGGGAAATGGCGGTAGCAAGCACCCCAGGCAAGGGCACTAAGGTGAGGTTGATTATCATGAAATAACATGATTCGTCCGGCGTTCAAAAGGACAAAAATGTTATTGACAACCCCTCGGGGCATCTATTAAGCTAATCTCCGGTAAGTAATGAAATTCTTATTCCCTAAAACAATCGATTTTTTTGAACTTTTCGACCATGCATCACGCAATGTGATCAAAGGCGCTTCACTCCTCGTTGCCGTACTTCAGGACATGGACAATCTCGAGATGATCTCCAAGGAGATCAGAGAGTCCGAAAAAGAGGGCGACATGATGACCCACGACATAATCAAGAAGCTCAACAAGACCTTCATCACGCCTATCGACCGGGAAGACCTTCACGCCCTTGCAACCAAAATCGACGATGTTATCGACATGATATGGGCGTGTGTCGACAGGTTTACGTTATTCAAGCTGTCGGTGCCTACGAAAGAGGCCATCGATATGGCAAAAGAGATCCTCACTACTACTGAGATGATGAGCAAGGCGGTCATTGCCCTCAGAGACAAGAAATATTCATTCGTACAGGAATACTGCATAGAGATCAACAGGCTCGAAAACAGGATCGATAGGCTTTACCGCGAGGCACTGGTCAGACTCTTCGATGAGGTAAAAGACCCAATAATGATTATTAAATGGAAGGAAGTTTACGAATATCTCGAAAACGCCTCGGATGCATGCGAGGACGTGGCGAACATACTAGAGGCGATAGTCCTTAAATATGCATGATTCTTTTGTTCTGCTTGTCTGTGTTGTAGTTCTCGCAGTTATTTTCGATTTTATCAACGGGTTCCACGATACAGCTAATGCAATTGCCACTTGTGTTTCGACGCGAGTGCTCTCTCCTAGGAATGCGATCATAATGGCGACGATACTCAATCTTGTCGGGGCCGCATCGGGAACGGCAGTGGCGAAAACCGTCGGTGCAGGATTGGTAGATACCGGAAGCGTGACCCAGCTGACAGTTTTATCTGCACTTGTTGCGGCTATAATCTGGGACCTTATTACCTGGTATTTCGGCCTGCCTACGTCATCTAGCCATGCTGTACTTTCGAGTCTCGTCGGTGCCGCCATAGCCACGTCCGGAACAGGGGTAGTTATCAGCAAAGGAGTTTACAAGATACTCCTCGGCCTGGTCATATCGCCGATGATCGGTTTTGTCCTCGGCGGCTTTATCATGCTTTGCCTTGCCCGTTTTTTCTGTAACCAGTCCCCGTCCTTCGTCAATAATATCTTCAGTCGTCTTCAGATAGCTTCGGCGGCATATATGGCTTTCAGCCATGGGAATAACGATGCCCAGAAGACCATGGGCATTATCACTATGGCACTGGTGAGTTATTATCATTTGCCGGCTTTTGATATCCCTTCGTGGGTTATTCTCACCTGCGCGATGGCTATGGCACTTGGCACAGCTGTCGGCGGCTGGAGGATCATTAAAACGCTTGGGACTAAGCTTGCCCAAATCAGACCCATCAACGGCTTTGCTGCTGAAACAGCTGCGGCAACGGTTATCGAACTAGCCTCGCGCATCGGCATGCCGCTCTCGACAACACATGTCATCTCAGCTGCCATTATGGGAGTCGTGGCGTCGAAGCGCATAACGGCCGTCCGTTGGACCGTCGGAGGAAATATTATCGCCGCTTGGATCATCACAATACCAGCCTGCGCCGCGCTTGCATGGGTCATATGTAAAGGCTTGATTTTGGTAGTCGGTTAGGCTGCCGCATTTTCATGGATTTAACAATATCATTTGTCGGGCACCCGCTGTTGTATCATCCAGCAAGCAGCCAACATAGCCACAGAGAAGCCACATAGGGCTGCCCCTACAATTTTTTCTCAAATCATGATTTAGATCATAGTCAGCCAAATCCTCCGTCGTTATACTTAATGTAACGTCTCAAATAAAACGGCATGGAGGATTCAAAATGTTTTGTTACCAATGTGAACAGACAGCAAAGGGTACGGGTTGCACCAAGATTGGGGTTTGCGGCAAGCAGCCCGATGTAGCGGCCCTTCAGGACCTTCTCGTATATGCTATGAAAGGACTCTCTCAGTATGCCGTCGAAGCACGGAAGGCGGGCATCATTGACAATGCAATGAACGTTTTCACTGTTAAGGCGCTCTTTTCGACTTTGACGAACGTTGACTTCGATCCGGCACGCTTTGTCAAACTCGTTAATGATTGCGTCAAGTATCGCGAGGCCATCAAGGCCAAGCTTAAAGTAGCAGGTAAGACAGTCGAATTCACGGACGGCACCGCAACTTTCAACCCTGCCGCAGATCTTGTCGGCATGGTCAAGCAGGGCGAAGATGCGGGCATTAAGTCATACCCGAAGATCAATCCGGACATTGACTCACTGCAGCAGACAATGATCTATGGGCTGAAAGGCGTTGCCGCCTATGCCGATCACGCAGAGATTTTAGGTCAACAGGACGACAAGGTCTATGCGTACATTCATGAGGCCCTTGCTGCCACGCTCGACAAAAGCCTAAGCCTCAACGACTGGGTAGGGCTTGTGCTCAAGTGCGGCGAGATCAATCTTAGGACAATGGAACTGCTCGATGCTGGCAATACAGGCACATATGGGCATCCTGTGCCGACCAAGGTTCCGCTTGGCCATAAGAAGGGTAAAGCTATTCTCGTCTCAGGCCATGATCTCAAGGACATCGAGGAGATTCTTAAACAGACCGAGGGCAAGGGGATTTACGTATATACACATGGCGAGATGCTTCCTACCCACGGTTATCCGGGTCTGAAAAAATATGCCCACTTCTATGGTCATTACGGCACAGCCTGGCAGAACCAGCACAAGGAATTCCCACAGTTCCCGGGTGCCATACTCATGACCACAAACTGCCTACAGAAGCCGCAGGATTCATATAAGGAAAATATCTTCACTTGCGGTCTTGTTGGCTGGCCTGGCATTAAGCACATAGGCGACCGCAACTTCGCTACTGTCATCGAAAAATCACTTCAGCTGCCCGGATTTTCCGGGGATGCTGAAGGGAAGTCAGTCATGGTTGGATTCGGCCGTAACACGGTGTTAGGGGTTGCCGGTAAGGTGATCGAGGCAGTTAAGAACAAGCAGATCCGTCATTTCTTCCTGGTCGGCGGTTGCGACGGAGCAAAGCCCGGCCGCAACTATTACACGGAGTTCGTAGAAAAGACCCCGAAAGACACAATCGTGCTTACACTCGCCTGCGGCAAGTTCCGTTTCTTCGATAAGGAACTTGGTGATATCGGAGGAATCCCGAGGCTGCTTGACGTCGGTCAGTGCAATGATGCCTACTCTGCAGTCAAAATTGCTCTGGCGTTGGCCGAGGCCTTCAATGTGGGCGTGAACGACCTACCGCTGTCGCTGGTGCTTTCGTGGTATGAGCAGAAGGCGGTCGCGATTCTTTTGACCCTTCTCTATCTCGGCATCAAGGACATCCGCCTCGGCCCTGCATTGCCCGCATTTGTGACGCCGAATGTTCTTAAGGTTCTGGTAGACAACTTCAACATCCAGCCGATTACCACCCCTGACCAGGATTTGAAGGCGATTCTCGGTTAGTCTTATCTTTAGGGCGGGCCGTTTGGCCCGCCACTCTCCCGATTCCCTTTAGCTCGCCTACCGCTACAAGACGACCTGACCCCCGAGTGATATGAAGAAAGTGACAATTCCCGCTTTCGCTGATCTGTTTTTACGCGGTATTTATCCTCGGGGGCTGGACTGTGAATGCAGGGGCCAGCCTTTTCACGCTGTTTTCGGGTCGTCCATATGTGGCTGCAGAACTGGAAACAGTGCGCATATTGGGTATCGCTCTGTTGGCAAGCACATTCCTTTTTGTATTGTTCGGGCAAAGGATCGAAAGAACTATCAAGATTGTAATGGGCGTTTTTCTGATCTTCGTCCTCACCGGCCTTGTGCTTGTCACTTTGATTGTGGTACCGCCGGATTATTTTGTGTGCCTCTTGTGGTAGTCCTCAAAATAGCCTATCATCAAGATAATCGATGATCCCCCTTAAAGACGAAAATAGATCTGAAAAATTTCCGTTCGTAACGGTCTTTCTTATGGTCACAAATTGCCTGGTTTTTATATGGGAGGCAGTGTCACCCCTTGACGTGTCTCAGATAGCCCGGCTCTATGGGGCCATTCCCGTAAACTTGATGTCATTTGCGGTGAAGCCCGAGACCTTTCAGCCTATAAGCGCGTTTACCAGTGTAATCGCGGCCATGTTCTTGCACGGAAATGCACTGCATCTGGCGGGTAATATGCTATATCTGTGGATTTTCGGCGACAATGTCGAAGATACGCTCGGTCATCTAAGGTTTGCCTTTTTCTATCTGTTTTCTGGTATTATCGCAGCATACGCTTTTGCCCTCAGCGGACCTGATTCCATGCTTCCGATGGTCGGCGCCAGCGGCGCCATTTCAGGAGTCCTCGGCGCATATATATTTCTGTTTCCTTCTGCCCGGGTCGTAACCCTCGTTTTCTTCGGTCTCATCTGGATTTCCAGGATCCCCGCCGTCATAGTAATCGGGTTGTGGGCAATATTGCAGGTCCTGAACGGCTTTTTCAGTGAGGCACAAATTCAGCATGGAGGCGTAGCTTGGCTTGCGCATGTGGGAGGTTTCGTTGTCGGGCTTCTGACCATTCGCCTATGGCTTCCCCGCAAAGGATACAACAGGTTCTGATTTAATTACAGCATTCCCTCTGAGTTATTGTATATAATATAGAGCCGTGTAATACTGTGATGAAATAGGAGAGGGCACCTATGAATGATTCTCTGAGGATCTTGACTCAAAGGATTCTCAAACTGCCTACCGTACCGCCAGTTGCCGATAAGATCATCCAGCTCGTCAGCAGTAAAGCCTCAGTCGTCAACAGTATCGTCGAAACTATCGAAACAGATCCGGCCATATCGGCAAAGGTCATCAGCTTTGCCAATGCAGCATTTTTCCGCACCGGCCAGCCGGTGACAATTATTCAGGATGCAGTCATGAAGATCGGCTTTGACAATGTCAAGAGCATCGCTCTTGGTATTGCTCTACTTACACTGTTCAAGGGTAAACAGGACACCGATGAGGGTGGATATCACAATATCAACAGGCACAGTATAGTGGTCGGTGTATTCTCAAAGGAGATTGTCGATTTCATGGGATGGAAAAATCATGAGGATATATTTACAAACGGTCTTCTTCATGATCTTGGGCTCATGGTTATGAATGCCTTTTTCCCTGAAATTTATGCCGGGATAGAAGATAAATTCAAGACAGGTATGTCTTTCCCCGATGCGGAAAATGAGGTTTGCGGCTTTACTCACGGCGAAATAGGGGCCTGGCTTGCTGATAAATGGAACCTGCCGAATAATATGTGCGAAGTCATTCGGTATCATCACAATCCGTCCTTGTCTTCTTCTACCGCTGCAGCTATTGTGCATCTGGCCGACATCATCGCAATCAGAAGAGGCTTCAGCCCGATGTCGAGCGTAGGATTTGAAGGGCCGCTGGACATCGCAGTAATGAGGCTGCTTGGAATGAACGAAGAAAGAATTGAGCAGTTCGAATCCGGGATCGAAGAGATCATCGCCATGGGCGGCAATATGTGGCTATGATTGACAATCCATTCCTAAAACGGCTCTCGCGGACCCTGAGCGAGTCCCCCGGAACTCCAATCCGGCTTGACGGTCTTGCGGGTGAAGAATCGGCAGTTGCCCGGATGATCAATGAACAAATAATGAAGGCCCGGAAATGCGAGCGCATTGCAGGCGGATCTCTCGGTATCCTTGAGAGTGAAGAGGCATTCTATGAAAAAATAATCAGGGTTATTTCCGCCATGATAAGGATGAGCACACTCGGCAAGAAGGAGAGGGACCTTGATACTCTTTGCGGGGACATCGTAAACATCTTTTCGAAGGAACTCGATTTCGATAATTGCTCTATTATGCTGAAGGATGAGGAAGGTAATAAGCTGGTACTTATCGCCGGAAGCGGCAAGGGCGACAAATACAAAAGGGGAAAGACGTGGAAGACCGGCACGACATTAGAGGCCGGTGTCGGAGTTGCTGGAACCGCCTTTGTAACAGAACGGCCGATATTTGTCGCCGATGTTTCTACGGATGATAAGTACCTGGAAATGGATAACGACGTCCGCGTCACCTCCGTGCTTGCGGTCCCGATCAAAGTCGAGGACGAAATAATCGGTGTTATCAATTTCAGCCATCCTCTATATAACGAAGGCTACGACGATCACATGGAAAACCTGATGGTGCTGTTGTCTGGATTCGCAGGCCAGGTTATTACGCTTTCAAAGCTTTATAACAGCCTGTCTCACTGGAACGATACACTGAAGGAGGAAGTGGATAAAAAGACCACCGAGCTAATGAGGAAGAACCGGCAGCTGCGAAAGATCGCACTGATCGACCCGCTTACCGGTATATTCAATCGCCGCTTTTTTTTCAAGAGGCTCGAAGAAGAATTCCTGAGGTCGGAGAGATATGAAGTGCAGTTTTCTCTTCTCTTCATCGATATCGATAACCTGAAACCGATAAACGACACTTATGGTCATATGGTAGGCGACAGAGTTATAAAGACCCTTGCAAAAATGCTCAAGCAGATAGGCAGGCAGGGTGACATGGCATGCAGGCTCGGAGGAGACGAGTTCGGCTATGTCCTTCTGGAAGCCGACGTCGAAGGCGCGTATAATTTTGCCCTGAGGTTACAGGAACAATTTGTGCGGCATCATTTCAAGGGACTTAAGAACAACCCAACAATAAGTGTGGGAGTTGCCAACACGAAGCATGCAAAATTCAAGGACCATAAAGACCTATATCGCGGCGCCGATAGCGCCCTTTATGAAGCTAAACTTTTAAAGAATGCTGTCCGCATCTATTCCAACAACATGAATCACAAGAACCACAACAAATTTCAACTTCCTCTTATAGATTGAGACTGAGCAGCAAGCCATCGCCTGCACATCTTTTTTAAGACAGGATATTTCGCTGATGCTATTTATTCTCTTTGGAGAAACCCTTCTTGATATAACTAGCGAGATTCTTAGGGGTCGTAGTGCTTTTGGAATAAAATTGTATTCCGAGTTCCTCAAACTTCTTATGCGGAACATCATATCTGCCTGAATAAATAACGACTGGGAAGTTTCGCATTTGTTCCTGTTTGATTTCCTTGAGGACCGAAAATGTATCTTTGCCGCCGACCATATAATCGCTGACGACACTTACAACATCAAAGCGCTCCATTGAAGAGATTACCTTATCTATGCTTCTTACTTCCAAAACCGAAAATCCTGCTTTTTCCAACTCGCGCGTCAGAACTAGATGCGATCCGCCGTCGCAAAGAAGCATCACTGTCGGCATCTGTACAACTAACGAGACCTTTGCTTGTTTTGGCTTTGGAATAAATCTTGAAATTACCTTACGATGTGCGTCATTCATACTTCCAAACTCAGCGCCAAAGCCATTTTCTGCGACTCTTCGCACGGTAGCGCCAAACATAATTTTTTCGCTGTAGAATCTTATTACAACAAAATCGTCCTTTTTGACATAATTGCCAGGTTCCACGAAAAGCCCTGTCTCACTAATGTCAGTTACGCGCCCGCAGTGCGTCTTGTTAATCTGCACCGACACATCAACATCAACCTCCACAGTTACACGCGCGTGACGCCTCCTTTCAGTCTGCATACCCACCTCCCGCAATAATTGCCCACCTCCCCAGTTAAGGAACTATATTCGTCAATTGTAGCATATTGAGGCAGGGCTTGAAGCGCATATATTAAGACTATATCACCAAGTTTGAATATAACGTGACTGTCATCACAAAAGACAATGAGATGTAGCACCATCCCATCCGGAAGCTGTCCGATGGGTTTCCGCGCTCAGAAAACCCCTTCCCTGCGCTATGTAATCCAGATGAAGGGCTGCGAGGTCTTCGAGTACAAGCAGCTCAGTTGTCGTTGGGGCAAATGCAGTGATGACCTTGAGATAACCGTTGCATTTGTCGCAAACCTCTGCACGTGTATTATCGGGCTTGCCTTCCAGTTGTAGGAAGCGGAGAGTATTGTGGTCTTCGTTTCCGCAGTATATGCATTGAAGCCTGCCGACACGCCAGTCGGAGCTGCATTGGCCGCAGCGCAAGTGTCTGGCCTGATTGTCATCCCGCATCTCACCCAAAGATGCGCCTGCCCCGCATACGAAACAATATCCCTTATCTCATTGGATTCCTTTAGCCAGAGGCGTCGATTGCCTGCATCAGTTTTTGCTGGATATAATTTCACTCGTTGTCTATGGTCGCGCCTCCGAGTGAGGCGATGGGATATGTGTTCATTATGCGTTTACTGGACGTTTTTCCCGTCACGTCGGCGGCATCCTGGAATTCATTAAAATTGTCGTAGCGGGTCTTCTTCACTAGTTCCGCAATGCGGTTCATCGCCCAGTCAAGGGGCTTGTCTTCCCAATGATCGCCGCCCGGCGCCCGGTATTTTACCTTTGTACTGCGAAGGTCCTTTACAACGAGCTGATACGTGGCAGCTCCTTTTGGACATAAGGTGCCAAAGCTGACTGGCGAATCGGGATTTCCTTGGATGTCGATTATCTTGCCTGCATCGTTGATCATTACTATCTGCTCGCAGCCGACGCTGGGCACCTGTTTCCATGTCTTTATTGGAATGTTAAGTGCCTCTTTCTTCAGGGCAACCGTGTCTACTCCCCATCCTTCCATTTCTGTCGCAACAACCCTGCCGGCGGCCCGAGCCGATATCTTCAGAAACTGCCTCCGGTAGACTTCCATGATTGAACCGTTGCCTCCTTTGGAAGACCGTTTTCAAGTTATTTGCGCTCGTATAAAACACAGTATAGTAGATTCCAGGGAGCTTCCCAACAGTAGGAAGCGGTCTGATAGTTGAGACCGTGACGATAGGAAAGGCTTTCATGCGGGAGATAGGCACAAGCCCTGAAGTAGCACGTGCAAAGGAAGCAAGTCAATATAAACGAAGATTTGGCCGATAAGACATTTCTTTTTGTACCGCAGGACGGCCCAAATTGACTGTTTGCTTTACTGCTTGATAAATAAGTGTAATTTATGCTAAACTTTTTAGCTTAAAAACGCACGCCCGTAATGATTCTCTGATGGTCCCGTCGCTTCGGCGGGGTAGGAGAAGAGGGCGGAGGAAAAAACCAGAGCACACAGGAGGAGCAACGATGGCAGTTGTAACAATGAAGGAGTTACTGGAGTCCGGCGCGCATTTCGGACACCAGGTGAAAAGGTGGAACCCGAAGATGAAGAAATATATCTTCGGCGAGAGAAACGGCATTCATATCGTCGATCTCCAGAAAACATTGAAGGGCGTTGAAGAGGCCTATAATTTTCTCAGGAGTTTAGCGGTTTCAGGCGGTGACGTACTCTTTGTCGGCACGAAGAAGCAGGCCCAGGACGCCGTTACCGAAGAGGCGAAGAAGGCCGGCGCTTATTATGTTACTAGCAGATGGCTCGGCGGAATGCTGACTAATTTCACCACAGTTAAGAAGAGTATCGAAAGGCTCAAGAAGATCGAAACCATGAAAGCCGATGGTACGTACAATGTACTGACCAAGAAAGAGGTATCCCAGCTCGAGAAGGAGAGGGAGAAGCTCGAAAAGAACCTCAGCGGCATCAAGGAAATGAAGAGCATCCCGTCTGCTGTCTTCATCATCGATCCCCGTAAAGAAAATATAGCGGTGGAGGAAGCTAAGAGGCTTTCTATTCCCATCGTGGCTGTTGTTGATACCAACTGCGATCCCGACAATGCCGATTATGTGATTCCGGGCAACGACGATGCGATAAGGGCCATCAAGCTTATCTCTTCGAAGATGGCGTCGGCTATTATCGAAGGTAAGGGCACTCTTGCCAAGAAAGCACAGGAGGCCGCTGAAACCCTCGCAATTCAGGAAAAGGCTGCGCGTGACGAAAAGGAAGCCGCTGCCGCAACCGACGCGAAGGAGACTGTATAATGAGCATCAGTGCGGGGATGGTGAAGGAGTTAAGGGAAAAGACAGGCGCAGGCCTGATGGACTGCAAACGCGCTCTTACGGAGAGTGCCGGAGACGTGGAAAAAGCGATCGATTACCTCCGTCAGAAAGGACTGGCCTCGGCTGCAAAGAAGGCGAGCCGGTCTGCGACAGAGGGACTCATCGGTTCATACATACACATGGACAAGCTCGGAGTTATGGTCGAGATTAACTGCGAGACCGATTTTGTGGCGAGGACAGATGATTTCAGGGAATTGGTGAAGGACGTCGCAATGCATATCGCTGCGGCCAACCCGCCTTATATATCCAGGGAAGACGTTTCGTCAGAGACCATCGAGAGGGAAAAGGAGATCTACAGGGCGCAGGTAATGAACAAGCCTCCTCAGGTGGTAGAGAAGATACTTGAAGGCAAGCTCGATAAATTTTTTAGCGATATGTGCCTGCTCGAACAGGTCTTTATTAAAGACCCTGAGGGCAAGAAGAAGGTGAAAGATCTTATAACCGAAAAGATCGCTAAGCTTGGCGAAAATATCGTGGTAAGGAGATTTGCCAGGTTCCAGTTGGGCGAAGGCCTCGCCAAGACCGAATCCTGTTAAAACAAGGGCGTGAGCGGTGAAGAAAGAGACTTCCCAGCCAATTTATAAAAAGATCCTGCTCAAGTTAAGCGGGGAGGCCCTTATGGGCGATCAGTCCTATGGGATCGACCCTGCTACGGTCCAGTTCATGGCGGCTGAGATCAAAAAGGTCTATGATATGGGCCTCCAGATCTCGGTGGTCATCGGTGGAGGTAATATCTTCAGGGGCGTCGAGGCCTCGGTAAAGGGAATGGAGCGGGCATCCGCCGATTATATGGGGATGCTAGCTACAGTCATCAACGCTCTCGCCCTGCAGAATTCGCTTGAGAAACTCGGACTTGAGACTAGAGTACAATCTGCGATAGAGATGCGTGAACTGGCCGAATCTTACATACGACGCAAAGCAGTGCGTCATCTTGAAAAAGGAAGGATCGTTATCTTTGCTGCCGGAACGGGAAACCCATACTTCACAACAGATACTGCTGCGGCGCTCAGGGCCATGGAAATCGGGGCGGAGGTCATCCTGAAAGGGACCAAAGTCGACGGTGTTTATACAGCCGATCCAGCCAAGGACCCTGCGGCCAAAAAATATGATGTAATATCTTACTTCGATGTGATAAAGCAGGACCTTAAGGTCATGGATTCGACCGCTATTACCCTCTGCATGGACAATAACCTTCCGATAGTTGTTTTCGACATCAAAAAGACTGATAATATAAGGAAACTTTTGCTCGGACAGAAGATAGGCACTACGGTAGTCAAGGGTGATCGCTGACCGGGAGTTCATTACTAACGGGGTGGAAAATGCAGGAACTTAAGAAAGAGGCAACGGAGAGGATGAACGGGGCCATCGAATCCCTGAAAAAGGACTACGGCTCCATAAGGACGGGAAGGGCTTCACTTAGTTTGCTGGACGGCATCAGGATCGATTATTACGGGACGTCTACTCATATCAGCCAGATAGCAACGCTGGGCATTCCCGAAAGTAGACAGATCACTATCCAACCTTGGGAGCAGCGGCTAATCCCTGATATCGAGAAGGCGATCCTGAAGTCAGATCTGGGCCTCACTCCCGGCAATGACGGGAAGACCATCAGGATCAATATCCCGCAGCTTACCGAAGAGCGAAGGAAGCAGCTCGTCAAGGTAGTAAAAAAGAGGTCGGAAGAAGCAAGGGTTGCGGTCAGAAACGTCAGGCGCGACATCATCGAAGATCTCAAGAAGTCCGAAAAGGAGCAGCACCTGAGCGAGGACGACGTCAAAAGGTTTCAGGAAGAGATACAGAAGCTTACCGATTCGTTTATACACAAAGTCGAAGAGGTGCTCCAACACAAGGAAAAAGAGATAATGGAGGTGTAACATGTCTGTGAACTCGAGTTTTGTTGTGAAGGTCACCGATGCAAAGATGAGCGACCTCCAGAAGGCCCTTGATCAGGCTGGCATAAAGGTGAGAAGCATTGTCGAGATCCACAAAGAGGAAGTTGCCGCTGCCGAAAAATAGAGGGGAACATACTGCGCGGTCAGAGTTGACATCGCACGCAGATTTTATGCTGCGCGGAGGAGAGGAACATGGTAAAAAAGGCGCTTAAGAAGGAGCAACCCGAGAGTGACGCGGCCCGCAAAGAGAGGCTTAAGAAAGTGCTCATCCAGAGACGCGAAGATATCGTAAAGGAGAGCAAATCCGAAATCAGGAAATATGTTTCAGGAGAAAAGAAACAGCTTGTCGAAACAGTGATGGATGACGGAGACCTCTCAGTAGTGGACCTTGCTGAGGACATCAACCTTAAACAGTTGAGCACTCACAGGGAGACGCTTCTGAAGATAGATACCGCGCTCAGGAAGCTCAGCGAAGGCACCTACGGCGTATGCGACGAATGCGGAGACGAGATCAGCGAAGAGAGACTCAAGATACTTCCTTTCGCTATATTTTGCAGGGATTGCCAGGAAGAGCGGGAGATGAAGGAAAAAATGGAAAAGGAAGAAGGGACACTCTAAGATAGGACAGCTTCAAACCGGGAATATCGACAGAAACCCTTGGACGCTTAGGCATCCAAGGGTTTCTGTTTGGCTCTCAATAAATAATGCGTTCGAGAAACAGCCCTTGGGCCGGGGCTGTGGGACCGGCGCATCTTCTGTCCTTGCCTTCGATGATCCGTCCGATATCTGCGGGCTTTATTTTGCTCTTGCCGGCTTCTACGATCGTCCCGACCATATTCCGTACCATGTGGCGTAAAAAGGCGTCGCCCTCGAAGCGGAACTTGATGAAATCTCCTTCCATGCGCAGTGTCATGAATTCCAGTGAATCGAACCGTTGGAGTGTTGCTTCAATTATGGTGCGCACTGTGGTTTTTGCACCGCAGCCGCTGCCACGGAAAGCGGAGAAATCGTGTGTTCCAGCGAGATAAGTTAACGACTCCCTCATTGCTGTCAAATCCAGTCCATAGGGCAATCTCCAGACGTACCGGTGAAGAAAAGGCGACACGATTCTTTCATTAGACACAATATAAATATAGGATTTTCTTTTAGCTGAAAATCTGGCATGGAAGGAATCGCAGACCTCTTCCGTTTCTGTGATGCGAATGTCGCAGGGCAGAAGCGCATTCAATGCATTCTTCAGGATCACCGGCGGTAGTTTTGATGACGTCTTGAAGCATGCCACCTGCCCGAGGGCATGGACGCCGGCATCTGTCCTTCCAGCGGCAATGACATTGTTATCATCACCCGTGATCTTTTTTAGGCACCCTTCGATCAGTCCCTGAATGGTCACATCGGCAGTCTGGACCTGCCATCCGCTGTATGCAGCCCCGTCATACTGGATAAGCAGCCGTATATTCCGCATTCTATTAGTTTGCCCTACAAGATCAATGCGACCTGTACCGGACAGACAGACCTTTCAGGAAATTCCTGAGGAATTGATCGCCGCATTCCTTATAGTTCTTGTGGCCCTCTTTTCTGAAGAGAGCAGTCAGTTCGTTTCCGGATATCTCGACATCGGCCATCTTTAGGATATCGAGCATGTCTTCCTCTTTCAATTCCAGTGAGATCCTCAGTTTCTTCAGTATGGCGTTATTGGTTAAGCGGGCCTCGGGTCTTTGAGGCGCCACGGCACCGGTCTCTTTCCTGCCTCTTTTATGCATGATCAGCCCGTCAAGGAAATATCCCAGGACTCTGCTGCTGCAACTTACGTAGNNACCGGATCAGCGATATTCAGAGCATAGCGGGTCCTTCGCAATATATCATTATAGGTCATTAGTTCCCCCTTATGAGTTCGATAATAGACTATTATAATCCAGGCCAGCTAATATTTGATCATGCCCAACAGATGACAAGGATTCGATACAACCGCTACAATATGGCATGTTGACCATTACTCCCGAAGCCCTATCTATGATCCGGAAGCAGGATAAACCGATATTCCTAGAACTGCCGAAGCTTATCAGGAACTGCTGTTTCGACCTCCAGGAATGTCCCTCGGTGAGAATAGGCGAGCCGCGGAATGAGCAGGATTATGAGAAGAGGATCGTCCAGGAAGTGACGGTTTATCTGCCGAGGCGTCTCCCGGAATTTGCGCTTACTATAACAATCAGCAGTTTTCTCGGCAGAAAGCGGCTGGTGGTGGATGGCTGGCGTTTCTTTTAAGCATGCCAGAATAACAAGTGATAAGCCGGCCCGAGTAGAAAACACGAATCGTCCCGATCATTCTTACGTTGAGAGCAAAAAAAGATAAATAACCCTGCGGAGCAGTCAATCCGGGAATACTCATAGTCGGAGACATCTCGCCGGCGTGGATACGCAGGTGAAATTTACGATCGTAAATAATCGTCCACAGCGTTGACTTCTTGTATGTTAAAAGTGCAAGCCTTTTCACCCAAACGTAGTATGCTGCAATGTCTATATAGCAAGCACCATCCTTAACCCCAACCTTCTCTATGAGCAGACAGCCTTCATTGATGAAGACGTTGCATGACCTCGTTCACGGTTTTAAGGCGTGGGTTCGTAGGGTCTTGGTGGATGTAAGAATAGACTATGCTGATTAGCCTTAATATCGGAGCGCCTTCACGTTGGAGGATACGATCTAAATCAATATGAAAACTCATCCCAACGTTCTGAGGCTGATATTTCGAATGTAACAGCGGGGTTTAATTCGCTGTCGGGCGGATCTTTGCTCGCCAGTAACTGGGCGGGTTTCATCTTCCGCAATTTGAAGTCCGCGCAAACCTTAAGAATGGGTATAATACAGACTGATAAGAGGAATATGGGAGGCGCAAGATGGCGCTGGATTTAGAAAGTCAGAAAGCAACGGGTTGTGAAATCGCGGCATGGATATTGGCAGCTGCGGCAATGATGATTGTGCTCAAACTTCACCTTCTGCCTGCCTTGTTCGCCGGATTGCTCGTGTACGAATTGGTCCATATTTTGTCCCGTCCGCTCAAGATAGGAAAGTTAAGAGGCCGGCGCGCAAAGATTGTAGTGGTTGCACTCCTTGCAACTCTGATTATTGCATTGCTTTCACTAATGGTCTGGGGAGGTATCGCTTTTTTCCATGGTGAGTCGGACAATGTCCCTGCTCTCATGCAAAAAATGGCCGAGATTGTCGACGAATACCGGGAGTCTCTGCCGTCTTGGCTGAAAGGAGACCTGCCCGGCGATCCCGAGGGAGTTCGTGAAGGGTTCGTCCAGTGGTTGAAAGTCCATGCGAAAGAGGTCCAGGTAATAGGTAGGGAAGCGGGAATGATTGCAATTCATGTCCTGATAGGAATGGTGCTTGGAGCGCTTATCTCTCTCAGAGAGGTCGATTCGGTTGATGACTACCACCCGCTTGCCAGGGCCTTGGTGGAACGTGCAGCGAAATTCGGCCAGGCCTTCCGCGCGGTGGTATTTGCCCAGATGCGCATCGCGGCGCTGAATGCTTTGTTCGCAGCAATATATCTCGGCATAGTGCTGCCGCTGTTTGGAGTCCATCTTCCGCTCATCAAAGTCCTGGTCGCGCTTACCTTTATTACCGGCCTAGTGCCTGTGGTCGGCAATGTTATTTCCAATACGGCTATAGTTATTGTCAGCCTGAGTAATTCTCTTTCAGTTGCGGGTGCTTCTCTCGTTTTTCTTGTAGTTATACATAAACTTGAGTACTTTCTGAACGCCCGCATCATCGGCTCGCAGATTCGTGCGCATGCATGGGAATTGCTGATCGCTATGATCTTGATGGAGGCGGCTTTCGGACTTGCGGGTGTTATTGCCGCGCCAATTTATTATGCCTATATAAAAAGCGAGCTGACGGAGCGCGGACTGGTCTGAGATGAAATTGTTCGATCTTACACACACGTTCGACGATTCGATGCCCGTATATCCGGGCGATCCAGCATCGAAGATTTCCTTTCTTAACAACATGGCCGGCGCAGGTTATTCCGTCTCACAGATAACGACAGGCATGCACACTGGAACGCATATTGACGGCCCGCTTCATGTGATAGAAGGCGGCATGCCACTTTCTGAGATGCCGGTGGAGAGGTTTATCGGCCGAGGAGTTCTGATTGATGCCCGCAGTAAAAAGTCGATAGATTCCGATCTGCTCGCGGATGTGCCGCTCAGGGAAAAGGATATAGTGCTCGTACTGACAGGATACTCCGCCGTGTTTCGGGCTCCCTCTTATTACAGTGATTACCCGCAAGTCACAGCCAGGTTTGCCGAAGCCCTTGTAAAGGCTGGAGTGAACATGCTCGGGCTGGACACCCCCGGTCCTGACGGACCGCCCTTTGCAATCCATCGGCTGTTGCTTGCTGCGCAGGTTTTGATCATAGAGAATCTTACGAACTTGGAAACACTGCTTGATATTCCGGAGTTCGAGGTCTTCGCGCTGCCTACAAGGTACAGGGCAGAGGCGGCTCCTGCTCGTGTAATCGCCAGGGGTTGACAACCGATCCATAAAT
>PMYY01000229.1 GCA_003170655.1 Nitrospiraceae bacterium | reverse complement strand
CTCTGCGCGTCCAATCCGCTGAGCACTCAGGATGACGTTGCCTCATCGCTCGCAAGGAATTCGGGTATTTCGGTCTTCGCGATCAAGGGTGAAGATACTCAGACTTATTACCGGCATATAAAGGATGCGCTTTCGATCAAACCCCAGATCACCATGGACGATGGAGCAGACGTCGTCTCGACGATTCACAAGGAAGAGCCAGCGCTTATCAAGAATGTCATCGGCGGCACAGAAGAAACGACAACCGGNNTACCCGATTATCGCCGTCAATGACGCATATACCAAGCACTTATTCGACAACCGCTATGGCACGGGTCAGAGCACGATGGACGGCATCATCAGGGCGACCAACAGACTTATCGCGGGTTCGGTCTTTGTCGTTGGCGGCTACGGCTGGTGCGGCAGGGGCGTTGCCATGAGGGCCAAGGGACTTGGAGCGCGAGTAATCGTCACCGAGGTCGATCCTCTCAAGGCTCTTGAAGCCACAATGGACGGCTTCGAGCTCATGCCCATCAAGGAAGCCGCGAAGATCGGAGATATTTTCGTGACTGCTACAGGTAACATCAACGTCATTTCAAAAGGTTGCTTCTCGCTCATGAAGGACGGGGCGATCATATGCAATACCGGTCATTTCAATGTCGAGATAGATATCGAAAGCCTCAAGGCAATGTCTAAGGCCCAGAGGACCATCAGGGATTTCGTAGAGGAATACACCATGAAAAATGGCAAGCGGATTTATCTCCTTGGCGAAGGCAGACTCATTAACCTCGCAGCGGCCGAAGGTCATCCATCCGCAGTCATGGACATGAGCTTCGCAAACCAGGCCCTCTGCGCCGAGTATATGGTTAAGAACGCGAAGAAGCTTGCGAATACCGTTTACAGCGTACCTGAAAAGATAGACGCTGAAATCTCCCGCCTTAAATTGAAGGCAATGGGGCTCAACATCGACACTCTCACTCCCGAGCAGAAGAAGTACCTGAAGAGCTGGGAGATGGGGACGTAAAGACAGGTTAGGGAGCAGCATCGAACGAGGGGGGCCGGCTACGGGCCCCCTTTTTTAAAAGGAGGCGGAGATGGCAGAGAAGATAATAGCCCTCGTCAAGGGTGATGGATCAGGACCTGAGATGATTGCGGTAGCATGCAGGATCGCTATAGAAGCGGCAAAAATGGACGGGATCAACATCATCTTTGAAGAAACACCGATGGGCTGGAATGCCTATGAAGAATACGATGATACGCTGCCCAAGCAATCTTTTGACAGAGCGGTCGAGATAGGGACGATATTCTTCGGAGGGGTCGGTGATCCGAAGCACGACAACACAATCGGTGCTGAAAAGCCAGAGATGAAACCGGAGGCTCGGGCACTACTCGCCCTGAGGAGCAAGATGGGACTTCTGCTCAACTTCCGTCCAATGATTTATTATAAGGCGCTTGCGCACCTGTCAAATGTAAAGCCTGAAATGATTCCTGCTGAAGGCATCCGGCAGATCTGGATACGTTATCTTCTCGAAGACAGTTATTTCGGCAACCAGGATTTCATAGGAGATATCCCTGCGGACCTCAACAAGAAGATGGGCGTCAAGCTGAAGAAGGACGTTTCTGGCAACGAAGAGATCGTAACCGACTTGGCCTATTTCCGTAAGGCTACAATCGAAAAATACCTGAGGGCGGCGTTCTCTTATGCACGGGATCTGAAACTGCCGCTTATTTCCATAGACAAGGCGAACGTCATGGCCAGATATGACTTTTGGCGAAAGATCGCGACTCGCATAGGTAAAGAAGAGTTCCCGGATGTTACTCTCATCCATCAACTTGTCGATTCCGCCAATGCATTGCTTTTTACGCCCGCTAAACTTCATGGTGTCATAGCATGCGGTAACGAGCATGGGGATATCCTTTCGGACGGCGCGGCTTCGGCATTGGGAAGCATGGGAATGATGTGCAGCTCTGCCATCAACCCTGATACAGGCGCATCGATGTTCGAAAGCGGAGCGGGGACGGCCCCGACACTAGCCGGACGGGACAAGGCCAATCCGCTCGGGCGTATCCTTACTGCTGCATTGATGCTCAGGCATATAGGTGCTGTAAAAGGCGCAGCCGCTATTGAGGCGGCAGTAAACAAGTTTCTGCAGGACGGATACCGCACCGGCGATCTTTTCTCCGGTGCCGATGATCCGAAGAAGCTGCTCGGAACTTCAGCAACAGGAGAGAAAGTCCTTTCGTATATGAAATAGACGGCCACTCAAAGTCGCTGCTCACAAGAGTGGGACTGATTAAGATAATAATTCCCGACGACCAGCACCGAGCAAATAAGGTGTGCTGCAAAGAGAATGATTATATTTCTAACATTTATTTAACGGTTTTCCATGTTTCGTCAGGATCATACTTTGTTGTAGCCTTTGCAATATCTTCCGTTTTAAGCCCAAGGTCTTTCTCGTAGACAATACCCTGTTGATTCACCATAAATGTCATAATGCCGGACACTCCATACTCTGCAGGGTATGCCAGCAGACCAAATCCGGCTGTCATCTTGCCGTTGATTACATAATCAAGTTCCCCACCTGGAGCGTTGCTGCCTTGGCTCTTCAGTATCCTGAAATAATAACCATGATAAGGCTTATGCTTCTCCCCAGGTTTTCTGGGTGTGTACCCCTCATCCGAAGCTTTGGCAAATAAGGGTCCTAAAGGGCTGCTCTCCTGACCTGCCTCAGCATGCCAGATAAGTCCATCGTTTTTACCATCATGGCTCATAAATATTTGCGAATATTGTTTCACACCGCTTCCGTCACGATCCTTGCTGGCATATTCATGCTGCGCCTGCACATATGATTGCACAACATCAATAGTGCTTAATTCATTCTTGCCGATTCTCCTGTTAAGTATCTCCTGCTTGCCCTCTTCTGTTGAAAATACCCATTCCTGACCCGACCTAACAAGAGGGATGGGAAAAGAACACGCATCCTTCCCGGTGGCAGCCAATATAGTATTGTCGTCTAACTTTGAATATTTGACAGCCTCCTCAGCAGCTGCAACGAAACGTTTACGAGCATTGCTGTCTGCGACGGCATCGCCAGAGGATATGATATCTTTACCTTTTGGGCCTAAAATAGCCAATAATTTCACTGTGTCATTGGTCTTAGCGGCATCTACGAGTGCTCCAAACGCATCTTCAGGCGATTTGAACTTCTCCTGCTTTGTGTCTTGAGCAGATACGCTTAAACTACACGCAATCACCGCAATAATTAGGGTGATGAAACCGGCTAACCAATTGCTGCAAAGGTATTCCGGCTTTGTTGTATATTTAGACATTGTTCCTTCCTCCATATATAGTTTGTATCAAATGCTCCCTCACTGATGACCGCAGAGTTGCTATTATCGATGCCCTCCGCCATGGAATCCTCCACCCGACCCGCCACCTCGAGGAGCTCCAGCACTAGGTGTTCCTCCACCACGAGAGACTCCTCCGCCACCACGGCTTGCACCAGGGATCTGACCGGCACTCGAACGGCTGTGGAACCCACGATCGCTTGCGGCATGCTCAACCTGTCTATTAACAGAATGTTCAAAGACGCCTGATCGAGGTCCCTCATGTCTTGAGGGTGATCCATAACCCCGAAATTCTTTGCCGGGTGCCGGTCCGGTCTGTCCCCGGCTTCTGTCGATAATTGCCTGTGCTCCGCTGCGTGCGGCAGGGCGGCTCCATACTGTACCTCCCCCAGTCGGGAAAGTCCCACCGCGAAACCTGTTAGCTGGGTCGATGCGGGCTATCCCGCCTGTCTTGTGATCACGGAAATGATTGGAGACAAATCCTTCGTGCTCGCGCCCATGATCATGCCAATGCACCCTGATATGAAAGTCTGTCAATACAAAGAAGCCTGGGAACCAGAAATTTGACCACCAAAACGGATACGGAACCCAGTCATACATGTATGCATAATCCTCTGGCGGGGCATAATATGTGACGGCCGGTGGGCCTTCATTCTGGTAATAATCGTTTTCTGTGGTTTCATCAGGATAACTTGGTGCTAAGGTATCGCCAGCATAATTCCCTGATGCATCGGGAGTAACAGGCATCCCGTAGCTGGTGACATCGGTTTGCAGTGACTGCAATGCGGCATTTGCAGACAGATTGATCTTTCCGCCATTTGCCGCCGCAGTTATACCCACTTCCAATTCTCCTACAATGTCAGGCGTAACAGGGTAATCGGCAATCCAACCATTGCGCGGTACAATGCCGGCTGCGCTTAATAATTCTTCAGCTTCAGCCTCGTTTTCTGTTATCCCAAGCTTAAGATCACTCGCAAGTTTGACTGCCAAGGTTCCCTCTCTTATCAGAGGTTGTGATATCGGAGAACGGTTAGTCGGTAGCGGCGGACCCGTCTGCGCATGAGCTATGATAGACAACATGGCAACAGCCATTAGTATAATTAGCAGGCGCTTCATCTTTATTACCTCCTTGATCGGTCTATCATAAAAGAACAACAAGCTATTTACAGTATGATAATAAAAAGATAGATACACAACTTGTCAGGCCGTTTCTAACCCTACCTCTTTAAGAACCTCTGACCACGAGGAATGTTAACTAGTGGTTTATTCCGCAGCGTAAGAAGTTGTTGCAAGTTAGGGAGAGGCCTGCTTTGTACAAACTATCTTCATCAAATTGCCGTAGATGGTGTCAGCGCAAAATAGCGAAAAACCTGTTGCGCTGGGAAGATATGTAAAAATTGTATCGCCTTGAGAATTATAATAAATATCTTTTATTTCAGTTCCTATGCGGCTAACACAATCGAATATGAAAGAGCCAATACCGTAAGAAAGGTATAATTATATTTCCCTGAGCAAGTTTAATAATCTTCTGGGAATTGGAATACGTAGGCCCCTGTTTCTGAAGATAAGTCCACTTTACCATAAGTTCTACTTTATTCCCGGATATGTGAACTGACTCAGGACTATAATACAAAGCTGCGTCCTCATCAACACCCATTGAAAAAAAGTCCAATCTGAGGGGATGGAGGTTTGAAGATGAGCGGTATTTGTTTGAGGTTGAGTGTGGTGCTGGTTTTGTGGTCATCAATTGTTGTTGACGTGTCAGTCTGAGCGCTGCCTCGGATGTGCTTCTTTTTTTCGGACGTTTGAGCAAGTCTTGAACTAATGAGACCGGAACAGCAAAGTTTAGGCTTGGGTCGCCTTTTAATAAAAATGTTGCCACTCCTATAACTTCTCCCTTGGTATTAAAAATAGGGCTTCCGCTACTGTCGGGAGAAATGGCAGCAGTGATTTGAAGCAACTGGCTCTTGCCACGGATACTGCTAATGATACCATCTGTCACAGTCGTGTCCTCAGTATCCCTCCAGCCTGAAGCTCGAAAAGATCATCTGGTATGTCGAAATGAGTGTGAAAAGTGCATATGAAATCAGGGATACCAGTGCCAGTTTGCGCATTATCGCCGGTATGGTATTTTCGAGACTTCTCATTTTTCTGAAAGGCATCAGTATTCCAACCCCCATCCCCGTCACAACTCCGGACAGCAGCAAAAGATATATCACATATCCCACGTACCAGTATCCCTCTTGCAAAATGCAAAAAGGGCAATGGTGTGTTGGCAGTTCATAAAAGTAGAGAGATATGAACGAAATGAGGGCTGCGATGGATACGACGAATGCGGCTGCGCTCACGAATGAAAAAAGGTAGCCACTCCAGTTGGCGGTATGGTAAAAGAATATGCCTGAAATGATCAGCACCCCCATCGTCAAATAAAATGCGATCTTCATCGGGATGCTTGGGAGAGCAGCAAGGCTGGATGACAGGCCCGCCGACTCGGTGCTGAACAGGCTTCCGCAGCATGATGTGATCACATTAGGGTGCAGTTCGAGGAAGTATAAGAACAGCAGCACAGTTTCTATAAGGATAAAGGGCGCGATAATCAGGAGGAAAATGTATTTCTTCTTTATCAGGGGATAATCAAAGGCCCTGTTGTCAGCGTAATTCAAAATAAGCCATGTACCGGCTAAAAGAAAATTTATGATCTTGAGAATAAGCGCCGGATACCCGTAGGCATTCACATTAAGCGTTCCGACGGCACACATCGCGCCCACGAAGAGCCTGCAGAGATCGTCGGTAGTATAAATGAACAGGAAGAGTGAGAGCAGTTGAAAACCGAAGGCGTAACTGATGATCGTAGAGATGAGGTAGGTCTTTCTTTCGAGACTTAACTGCAGTTCGCTGCCGCTGCTGATATCCCAGTTCCTGATGATTTGTACGCCGAAAGCGGTCGAATAGAGGACCAGGTAGCTTATCAGAATGGAGCCGAGAAGGAGTGCTAGGATGGGCGGATCGAGTATCACGAGGACTCTTTCGTCCCGACCACGGCCCCATCCCTCATCTCGACGACCTTGTCGACGAAGTTAGACTCATAGACTATTGGGTCGTGGCTAGCGATGACTATCGTCCTGCCGTCGCCCTTCAGTTTAAGCATAGTCTCCATAAACTCGCGGGAGAGCTTGGTGTCCAGATGAGCGGTCGGTTCATCGGCAACAATTACCTCGGGGTCGTTCATCAATGCGCGTGCGATGGCCACCCTCTGGACCTCACCGCCGGAAAGCCATTCTATCCTGGCTGACGCTTTTTGTTCGATACTGAAGACTTCGAGCAGCGACATGGCCCGCTCCCTTAATTGCGAACGCTTCTCGCCCGTGGGATAGGCGGGCACCATTATGTTCTCCAGTGCCGTTATTCCTTTAATGAGATTGAACTGTTGGAATATGAAGCCGAAGGTTTTTCGCCTGATCTCGGTAAGGAACCTTTCAGGCATACTCGTAATCTCTCTGTCGTGGAGAATAATCCTGCCCGAAGTCGGCCTGGCCATGCAGCCCATGATGCTCAAGAGAGTTGTCTTGCCTGACCCGCTCGGGCCTTTCAGCACTGTTACCCGGTGCGC
This sequence comes from Nitrospiraceae bacterium, assembly GCA_003170655.1. Classification (GTDB taxonomy): domain Bacteria; phylum Nitrospirota; class Thermodesulfovibrionia; order Thermodesulfovibrionales; family Dissulfurispiraceae; genus Fen-1308. Next base: position 17,300 of record PMYY01000229.1, on the reverse strand, counting down.
CGCTATTTTCAGACTTACGCTTGGCAGAGCCGTAAACTCGTTGGGCTTGCTCATGTTGAAGACTTTCCTGACTTCAAGGAGTTCGATCATGGTCACGTCCTCATTACCAGATCGGGGTCGATGGTAGCGGCCCGCCATGAAGGGACGATAGTCGACACTGTATACGGAAGGACGGTGAGAAAGAAAAGGGTTGAGATCTGGTAAGCATCTATGAAGGGGATAAGCTTGAAATCCGGGTATATAACCGACCATCCCTTTAGCACCGGTTCGAAGAGCAGAGATGAGGTGAAATATACATGAGCATATGCGAGCAGCACCCCCAAAAGAAACGAGGAGAAGGATATCACCATGCCTTCCCAGAATTTCATCAGAATAACATCTGACGTCTCCCATCCTATAGCCTTCAGAATGCCTATCTCCCTTTTTTCTTCAGCGCCCAGTCCCGACGCCCTGTCCCACGCAAATATAAAAAATGAAATAACGGCAACAAAAAGAATTACGATGATCACCCCTCCCCGCCAGTTGAAGATGGAATCATACGTCCTCAATATCTCGTCCCGGGTTATCGGCCTCGTGTCGGGCAGAGTCTGAACAATTTTTTGTGCAATAGTGCCAAGTTCCCGAGGGTTCCTGACCTTCAGGGTGAGATCCGTGACCTTGCCCTTTGGGATGCCGAAGAGGTTCCGAAGGTCGTCAATTGACATCAGGACCAGGTCGGCCGATACCAGGGCCGATTCTGCGGAGAATATCTCCTGTACTTTGAAGAGCATCGTCTCGCCGTTATACGCATTTAAGGCGACCATATCGCCTGCATGTACTTTGCGGTCTTTTGCTATCCCCTCTCCTATAGCTATAGTTCCCGACGGCAGACGGTCGTCATCGGGCGACATCAAGGTGTAATTAGCTCCAAAGAAAGGATCGAAGTAGTAGCCCCAGAGGCGTCCTTTTATCGAACTGATACCCTTTATTCCCTTGATTTTTTCGATGTAGTCGAGAGGCATTAGGTCCTGTCTGCCGGCAACGAGTTTCTGAACGACCATTTCAGGAGCATCTTTAAGGACGAGAGAGGCCTCTTTACGTATCGAATGAGTGAAGAACATAACAGAGGCTATCAGAAATACCACAAGGGTATATACGAGTATAAGGGCAGCGTTCTTTCTCTTTCTTCTCAGGAGCGAGGAGAGCGTGAAGTCGAGGATGTTTCTCTGGGCCTCAATGCGTGACACGATTCACCAAGTGAGGAGGGGGGGGCATTACGGAGCCGGATGGAAAATGATCAAACGACATCGGCATGTCCTGGAAGGCGCTGTGCCGGTCTGCCATCGATGGATGCCTAGTATACCTGGCATCAGTGAACAGGCATAGATCGGTCAATTCGAACCTCTTTACCATCTGGCTCTTTTCCAGAAGAAAAGGTTCCCGAGATTTCCGGGTAGCTGAAGCATGGACGAACATCAAGCAAATCAGAACAAGATTTACGATAATATACAAGGAATAGATGTTCGATTTTCGCACGAAGGTGCTATTCCAGTTCCTTGAGAGTGGCGGCGGTGACCTCTGTGAATTTCAGAATGGCTTTCCCTCTGTGGTCTCGCATGAAGGCCTTGGCATCTGCTTCCTTCCCGAACGGTATAAGCTCTTTACCCATCGGCCCGAGAATATCGCTTCCTATCACGAAATATGCCTTTAGTCCGTCGATGGGCGAAAGCGTATAATAATCGTTTACATATAAGGAATCAATGTCGGCAGTCGTTTTGGATGGATTATACGCCTTAATGTTCAGGTAATATTTGAACATGTCCTTCGTGCCATCGAATAGTGCGTATGAAGAATCCTTGAATATGATCTGCGCGAGGAAGTCAGTATATTTTGATACGAACATGCCGCAGACCGAGCACTTGTCCTTAGGGGCTGGTGCGACCGGATTCTTCTGACCTGCGGAAGCGGAAGAGACAAGCAGCACAAAGATAGATACGCACAAAAGCAGCTTTTTCATCGGAATTACCTCCCTGATCGTTTTCGGTATGAGCAATGCGATGCGATTCAATTCCCTAATTCTACATAACTAAATTTGCATAAGCAAGTCTTTGCCTATTAAAGACAACGACTACGTGTAAGACAAACTTCTACAAGGAAGAAATCTGACTTATTCTGATCAGACCTATTCTGTATATTCACCTATCCTTGAAACGAAAGAGGTAAATAGTGTTTTCCCCAAATTAAAAGAGGAGACTGACATGTCTGTTAAGATAATATAGCAAAACGACACCCTTGACGAGCTGATATCTTCAAATAGAACAGAAGAGATCCTCTGTTCAGACGGGTGGGCTCCATATCTACAGCCCCTACGAGAGGACGGCGACGCAGATATGAAGGCCCCGAAAGACGCAGAGGTCCAGGGAATTAATGTCACTGAGATTTCAATAGGGCCTCCGTAAATTAGTACGTGAGAAGCTCTGTTGGGATATTTCAGCGAGGGATGACCCCTTAGGTGCATTGAATTAAGAGAAGTCGTCCGAAAATGTCCGGGCAAATGGATTCAGATTCGATTTAATATACGGCGTGCTCGACGAAATGTGATGAAATCAAGATATTGCAACAGTTGGTTGGAGAGTATTACGCCTATTCAGCGATAAAGATGGTTGACATGGTCCCTGCTGCACGGGACCTCAAATTGGACTTCAGGCAAGTCTCACGAATCAACCCGGACTGACGTCAGTTTTTCCGTGGAGACGTTAACTCACAATGCCTCCTGATATTTTCGCCCGAGATGGAAGAGTCCTGCAACGGTGAAAGAGTGCGCAGGCGCGACTTAATGAAAGTCCCTGGCTGGAGTTTCATGATTCACAATTGTTCATAATCCCTTCATGGGAGGTTCACATTAATTTGTTATTTTGCAGGTGGAGAAAGAAATCGTCGACAATGGCCACGCGGAAAGAAATAAGTGAATAATATGGACAAAATAGTTAAAATAGTAACAGTGGTACGAAATAGCAGGATTGTCTGTCCCGGCTACGATCTTGTAGATGGTGGTGCTGTGGTGCAAAATGCTGCGCTTGCCATGCGGGGTATCTTGAATGCTCCACGTAAAATATTGACTATTAAGAATACGCTCAAACTGACAGGGGGGTAAATGATGATTGCAGGCAAAAAGACGCTTCTAATTGCGGTAACTTCTGCCCTGACGGGTATTATTGTCGGACTCGCTATATCTACTGGCCTCAACTTCAACACAGCAGCCTATTCAGAAGAGCCGAAGATCTCGAAGGGAACCATTGAACTGCTTTCCAAAACAAACCACGCAATGGCCGAGGTGGCTGCAGCGGTGATGCCGGCAGTTGTGAATATTTCATCGACGCGTACGATAAAGACGCAGGACACGGCCAATCCTTTTCAAAACGATCCCATGTTCAAGCGTTTCTTCGGCGACCAATTTGGCGGTTCTATGCATCCCCGTGAATTCAAGCAGTCCAGTCTGGGGTCCGGTGTCATTGTTGATAAGGACGGTTATGTCCTGACAAATAATCATGTAATAAAAGATGCTGATGAGATAAAGATCAAGCTCTCGGATAAGCGCGAATTCAAGGGAAAGATCATCGGTACAGACCCGAAAACTGATCTCGCTGTTGTCAAAATAGAAGCGCATAACCTGCCGGTGCTGAAGCTTGGAAAATCCGATCTGATGAAGGTCGGAGAGACCGTTCTTGCTGTTGGGACCCCGTTTGGTTTGAACCAGACCGTTACGTCTGGGATCGTTAGTGCAGTCGGCAGGGCGGATGTCGGCATTGCTGATTACGAGGATTTCATCCAGACCGACGCGGCAATAAATCCCGGCAATTCCGGAGGGGCGCTCGTAAATATTCATGGCGAACTCATCGGGATCAATACAGCCATATTCAGTACTTCGGGCGGATACCAGGGGATAGGTTTCGCAATACCGAGCAATATGGCGAAGACGGTGCTGGACAGTCTTATCAGGAGTGGGAAGGTTGTCAGAGGGTGGCTTGGGGTGTCGATTCAGCCGGTGACCGCCGATCTTGCAAAACAGTTTGACCTGAAGGAAGAAAAAGGAGTACTTGTCGGTGATGTTAGGGAAGATAGCCCCGCGGAGAGAGCAGGGATAAAAAGAGGCGATGTTATTGCAGAATACAACGGGGCGCCTATATCTGACCCGGCTATGCTCAGGAACCTGGTTGCGGGGACTGCACCCAGTACCGAGGTCACGGTCAAGTTGCTGCGTGAAGGGAAGGCACAAACTGTGAAGGTGACCATAGGGGAATTGCCTGCATCCTTGCAGAAAATAAGCAAGGAATACGATAATCTCCTCAAAGGTGCCCAGGTGCAGGACCTTACACCTGAAATCAGGAAGGAGATGAACATACCTAAACATGTGAATGGTGTAATAGTTGCGAACATCGAAGAAGGCAGTGCCGTGACGGGTCTACTGACTCGTGGCGATGTGCTCCTTCAGGTAAACAAGAAGAAGATCGGGTCGCTGAAGGACTATGAGAAGGAGGTCTCTGTGATCAAGACTGGAGAGGATATCCTGTTGCTCATATTCAGGAACGGATCGACCTTTTATGCAACGGTTTCGGCGCATTAAACGCCGATTAGCGTTTAACTGCAATGTATAAATGAAGAAGGGCCTTTTGGATGTCCAGGAGGCACAGGGGAAAAGATATGATAGAGCCAAAAAAGAAAGATGATGTGAATATTGCGTTTCAGGATGAGGATATGGGTGGTAATGCCCTGAAAGATGCATTTCAAAAAGCCGAACAAACTGTCGTTAAGAAATTTCAGGAGCCGAGGGTCCTTGTCGAGTGCAACTTCATTGTCGAAGTCAGTCAGTTGGTGGCAACGAAAGGTAAACATGCAAACTATATCGAGCATTTGATAAGGGGTATACTGGAGCAGAATAAAAATATCAAGAATATTATAGATGTTGACGCCTTTGAGCCGGAAGCGGAATAGTGCAGTTTCTGGTGAAGTCGATCGGGTCCACCGTTTTGGGAATACTCGGCGGCTGGCTCGGCGGCTTCATAGGCTTTGGTACCGGACTTTACCTTGGAATGATCTTCAGCGTAGTAGGCTGGTACCTAGCAAAATATCTGTGTAATGAATACTTGTGCTAAGACGGTATCCAGGGGGATGCGGCGCCAGAAATTGCCACCTGATGGACTGGCCATGGCCGAGCGACTAGGTATTAAAGAAGCGCAACTAGGTCATAAAGCTGGGGGAATTCTTTTCGGGCGAGAGTCACTTCCTCTTTCAGGTATCGCAAGCCCTCAGGCACATGCTTGAGGAAGTAGTGCTTATCTTTCTCTTTCGATAGAAACCCATATGCTCCCAGTGCCTGCATATGCCTCTGCAGCCTGCAATAAAGGAGTGACTCGCTAAACATTTCCGCACTGAACCAGTCAGCGGCAGTTTCAGCAACTTTATCCATGTAGTAAGAAAGCAAGCCTTCTCTTAAATCTGATTTCAGAGGTGCGTAAGGGTCCCAGAGGATTGACGCGATGTCATAGGCGGCCGGCGCCATGCGTGCGCCCTGGTAGTCTATGACTCGGGGGATGCCGCCCTTCGTTATCATGATGTTCTGAGACTGGAAGTCGCGGTGAATGATTCTCCTGGGATAGGTGGCAACTTTAAGCGCAAGCCTGTGGAATTCATCATTAAGTGATGCAGCGTCACTGATTCCAATGTTTTGTAGGCCTTTTATAAATTTCGCGATGAAATAGCCTGTTTCCCACCTCAGGTAATCATAATCGAAAATGCGGCACGCGAGGGATGGACATTCCGATACATGGTTCGATGCCTCGCAATGAAGCCGGACCAGTATGTCCATAACGCGGCGATAGACTGCATCGATCTCCTCGTCGCTGCGAGGACATTTCAACCATGTGTATAGAGAAAGGTCTCCAAGGTCCTCAAAAAAAGTTGATTTCTTTTCGAAATTAATGCCGAACATATCGGGGACCGGGATGCCGTATTTTCTCAAGAAAACCGTATATGCCATATGTCTGGCAAAGTCTGGATCTTCAGGGGCACATTCCATCGCTACAATAGTCCCGACATCTTTTTTTACCCTAAAGTACTGTCTGTTGGAGCCGCCCGTGCCGATAAGTGTACCTATACCCGCGGAGGGTGTGAATATTGATTCATCTATTGCGACGGCGTAATCGTATCCGACGATGCAGTTTTCGTAACTCTTGCCTTCGTCAGTTTGCCCTCCGGGAAGGACGATGCAGTTCTTCAGCGAAGATGCTTTGCCGAGTACGGAGCCTTTCTCGATGGCCACGTTGCCGCCGATCTCTGAGTAACGGCATCCCTTAGCGGATGGATCGATGTATGCGGTTTCACCATTGCTTCTAAGTTCACGAATTACCGCTGAGGCATATGACGAAGGGCTGCCGATGTCGCTCCACATGCAGCCGGTAACATCGTAAGTGCTCACTTGATGACCGTATGTGACGGCTTTCAACCAGGCATCTACGACGCTCGACACACCGCCGGGAAGAAATTCGAGGAAAGCGGAGGAGTATGCTGCCACACCGGTAAAAGCAATCAAGCGTTCCGATGGATCGGTTAGCTTATAAGCCTTCCCAAGACCTTTCAAAAAACCTTTTCCATCGATGGCAACATTGTTGAATTGCGGATAATGATGTACAGCAAGCGTTGCAATGTTCCCTGCATGACGGTGATGTTCAAGCAGGGCCGACAGATCGATATCGGAGATTATATCGCCGTTATGAACAATGAAATCGCCTCCGCTCAGAAAATCCGTTGCATTTTTAAGTGCACCCCCGGTGTCGAGAATGGACTCTTCCGGGAAAAAAACGATGTGACTGCTGAAGGGAGAACCTTTCATCCAGTCCTCGAAAATCTCTTTTTTATAATGGACGTTTATACCGATTTTGTCGACGCCAATGGCAAGCATTTTTTCGATGATCGACTGGAGCACCGGCTTTCCCATGACAGGGAGGAGCGGTTTGGCAATGTGATCGGTGATGGGCCGAAGACGCTCGCCGTAACCTGCGGCGAGGATGAAACAATTTATCTTTTTACTCATAGATCAGATATTTCTTTCTGACCGTCTTGTCGAATGCCGCACATCCGACCCTCCACCATGATTCCATATGATCGAGCGCATCTCCTTTTTCGATTGAAATCCTCAAACGGTCAGTCCCAGCAAGGATATCGATCGGCATCTTTTCAGTCTCATATTCATATGGAGGTGATTTCCAGAGGGGTCGCCGCGGATAGAGCTCATTAACGGCTTTGAGAACTGCAACCCCCGTCTTGAATGACCTGTATTTCGATCGGTCCAATAAGTGTATCTGTGCGCCACCGCATACCTCGCCGGCATGCTTCTGGAAAGTGGGCTGGAAATATAGGGGCCTGAACAAAACGCCGGGTAGTTTAAACTCATTCAATCTTGCAGCCAGCTTGTCGGGATCGATGAAAGGGGCGCCGAAGATCTCAAACGGACGTGTAGTGCCCCGGCCTTCGCTCAACAGGGTCCCTTCGAGCAGGCACATGCCGGGGTAAACTATAGCTGTCTCGAGTGTAGGCATGTTGGGAGACGGAAGAACCCAGGGCAGTCCGGTTTCATCGAATAACTGCGATCTCTTCCATCCTTTCATATTAATAACGTGCAGATCGAGCGAAGGATAATATGTTTCTTTGAGATATAGAGCAATTTCTCCCACAGTCATTCCGTGCCTTATGGGAATCGGACGCAGACCCACGAAGGATGCAAACTCTGGTTGAAGGACGGGGCCTTCGATAACGGAGCCTCCAAGGGGGTTCGGCCTGTCGAGTATGACTACTGATTTGCCCATTTCTGAGCAGGCCTGCATGCAGAGCTCCATCGTCCATATGAAGGTGTAGTAGCGCGCACCCACATCCTGCAGGTCGACAGCCAATACATCGACAGCCTTAAGCATTGCTGCTGGCGGTTTTCTGGTTTTGCTATACAAGCTATAGACAGGCAACCCGGTGCGGAGGTCGTGGAACCCTTTCCATTCAATCATGTTGTCCTGAGTCTCTCCCCTGATGCCGTGCTGTGGGCCGAAAAATACCTTTAACTCGCATTTAGGCGATTCGAAAAAAAGAGAAGAGGCATGCTCGAGATTCTTGCTGACTGAGGCAGGATGCACTAGCAGTCCCACCTTTGCGCCGAGCAGGGCCTGCGGCCATTTTTTTTTGAATATATCAAGCCCTGTAAGGGTCACGATTTCATCTCCCCAGTATCTCCTTAGGTTTCTTAAGCAATTTGCGGGCAGATGACCGGACTATCAATATGATTGACGAGTCAGCAGACATCGGAGTCGGGCTAGGGCGATGAAATGACATGTGTAAGCATATCGATAAATGCCGCTATGGTTTCCCGGTTAGTCTTCGAAATAGAGGAGAATTCCATGCCGAGAAACAAAGCGTCATCCAATTTCCTGGCATTACGGAGGACGCAGTCCGCTTCGATGCCTTTTTCGAGTATGTTGAAGGTCAAATACAAACGGCTGCCGGCAGCGAAGAAATCTTCTTCCAGATCCATGATCTTGATTCTGCATCCGCTCTCGCTGATATCTGAAACCTCAGCGTCATAAGTCTGAACATTCAGGGGGTTGAGCAGTTTTGCAGGGATATTAAGCTTGAACCTTTTCGACTTTCGGAAGGGTATTTTGTCGACATGCGCCGGGTATTTGAAAAATATTAGTGGAGCTGGGAAGAATTGCACAGATATTATAGATGTCTGGAATCCGTATGCATCGTCTCCCTTCAAGAATCGGATGATACAGTTATCCTCTGATTTGAGTTTTACGGGTTTTTCGTTCAGATACGGCAGATTGGTAAGCAGAAAGAGGTCCTTCTGCCAGCCGAGTACAAATATGCTTACACGTTGCTCAAGCTTCGGCAACTGCAGGAGTAACTGCAAGCCGGGATGACAGATGGTATCAATCATAGAATAGCAAGCACTCTCAATCCGATATCTGTTTAAGGTTTTCGCACGCCGCCTGGTTTCCCATCGTACATACCTTCGAAAAGTCGGCCGCTGCTTTGCGGACATAGGCAACGCCCCTATTGAAGTATGCAGCCTCGTAATTAGGTTTCACGATAATGGCCTTGTTGTAATCGTCTATGGCCTCGTCGTATTGGCCGCTATATGCATAAGCTATGCCGCGGTTCAGATAGGCCTCGGCAAGGCTGGAATTCAGAGAGAGGGCCTTCGTATAATCTTCGATAGCCTTTTCTTGGTGCCCTTTTTTGAAATTGGCGAGACCGCGATTGTAGTAGACATCTGTCAGCTTGGGATTTACATCGAGGACCTTCGTGAAATCCGTGACGGCCTCTGAATAACGGCCCCGCTTGTAGTAAGCCAGACCGCGATTGTAATAGGCATCCGTAAAATCTGGACTGGCTGATATGGCCTTGCCGTATAATTGTATGGCTTCATCATATTTTGACGCATTAAAGGCTGCGTTGCCCTGATCCAGATAAGCCTGAGCATCGAGGGCTTCAGCTCCTGTGGTTATCACAACGGAAAACAGGCAGGATAGAAGCAGTCCAATAAAGTGTCGATTGATCATGTTTAAGCTCCGCATTGATTTATTAATGTATCCCGTCATTGGCAGAGACCTCAAGCAGCAGTCTCCGGACATTTATGGCGGGAGCGCGTGCGAATCGAACACACCCTGCCGGTTTGTGGCCGGCAACACCGGATTTGAAGTCCGGGAGGGACACCAGAACCCTATGCACTCCCACGTTGATAATACTTAATTTGCCGCTATTATGGCAACAGGTCCGTCATCGATCGTCGTGAAATCGCAGTAGTTTTTAAGAGCGGTGGCGGCTTGCTTTAAGCTTTCAGTGCTGTGATGCGTGATGAGCATAACGTCAGGTCATTTTGCTGCTCCTATGCCCCATAAGCGCTTTAACCCTGTACAGAGCTATTCCCATCTGGATCCGACGGCTTCCAAAGGCATGACGCAGATCATGAAAATGAAGGTCTTCTATCGATGCCTTATCGCGTGCCCTATCAAAGGCGTCTTTAACTGGTTGCACAGACCAATAAAAGCGGCGTAAAACCTCGCCTTTCAGGCGGGGACATAAGCTTGCGCTACGATGTTGCAAAAGAGATGGAGTAGGTCCTCCGGAGTCTCTCTACAGGGAGAGGTGGCGGCATCCTCGTATCAGTTCTACCGTAGTATACGAGTTAGAAATGCTCAGAGTGTGGGCGGGTAGACGCAGATAACAGGCCTTCGCAAGCAGTATTCCACTGTCGAAGTTGTGGTCACACAGAGAACGCAGATACGAACGCAACAAAGAACGTACTAATGGAGGGACTCTCCCGGTTAGCCTGTCCCGAAAGGGGTGCCGATCAGATAGGGCACGGAGAGACGGTGCAGTCAGACCGCGCGTTGAAGCAGGAAGTAAGGTCTCGGCTCGTTGCATAAGGCGCTCCGCCCTTTGGAGTGTCGGAAGCTGAGAATCCTCGCCTTTCAAGCCGGGAGAATGTCAAATTAGTAGAACCTCTTCACACAAACTCAAACTGCACGAACTGGTCTTGTTCATACTCTTTCATAATTCATTCATTGTCAGTTCATAGTTGTTTGGTAATATCGAATCAGACTAAGAGAGAGGTTTTACCTCGCAATCCACCTATCGTGAAGGAGCTATCATGAAAAAGATCATTGGCACAATTCTCACAGGAAGCATAGTATGCATGTTCGCAGTTGCCCCTGCATTGGCTGCAAATAACGATCCCGGCATCGACCAGAGGGAAGTCAACCAGCAGAACAGGATCAACCAAGGTGTTCAGAGTGGCCAGTTGACACCGAAGGAGGCTGGCAAACTTGATGCGAAACAAGCGAGGATTCAGCAAAGAGAAGATCGCATGGCTGCCAAGAATGGTGGCAACCTAACTGCAAAAGACAAGGCGAAACTCACAAAGCAGCAGAACAGAGCCAGCAAAAATATCTACAAAAAGAAACACAATGATAAGACGGCGAATGTGGGCAAATAGTAACCGTGATGGCCAATAGGTGTTGAACATGAATAAATTATACACTGCAATTATCATGGTTGTTGTTGTGACAGTGGTAGGCGTGACCATGAGCGAGGCTGGAGTGGATATACATGTCGGGATCGGTGTTCCTCCCGTGGTCGTGGTGCCGGCTCCAACTCCTATAGTTGTGGCCGAACCGGCTCCCTATGCCCCACCACCAGAATACGAGGTGTCAGCGCCACCTCCCGTGGTCGTCATACCTGGGACGTATGTTTACTCTATTGTCGACCCTCGATTTGAGATCTTTTTCTATCATGGCGCTTGGTGGCGTCATCACAATGGATACTGGTTTACAGCAAGAGATTATAACAGATCGTGGGTTTATGTCCGACCGGAAAGGGTGCCGATGGCAGTGGTGAAGGTGCCGCATGATTACCGCAATCGCATCAGAAGTTCAGAACGGATAGAGTATAGGGATCTCAGTGGTAATTGGGAAAGGTGGGAAAGGGAAAAACACTGGGACCGGCACGAAGAACATCATAATTATAGCGACAGAGACGACTACGGCGACCGGCGTGATGACAGGGGCCGCGACCACAGATGGTAAAATTACAAATGATATAGCTCTACGCGTCCGAAACTAGCATATCTAAAAACCTCTAATCGTACAAAGGTTAGAGGTTTTCTTTTGGTGCATTCTTAAGTTACGATCGAAACAGACCTCGAAGCAACATGCCATGCGGACGATTCTCCACGTTGGTTCATTCCTTGAAATAATTATAGCTTGCGTGGCTTTCACAAAGCAGCTTCTAGAGCCCCTATTAGGGAGGCTGATTTGTATTTATACCGGCTTTTGGGGTCACATTCTCAAATAGCGTCTCATCCGCAGCGCGGTAAGACTTGTCCAGAACTGTCCTTGCATTCCTCTACAATTGCCGACTTTGTCATTGAAGGTAGTAAAGCTCCAACAAACACCCCTATCAGCACCATGCCGGCGCCAACTAGAAAGTTTGATGTGATTTCCTCCCCAGCAAAGATTGAAGCCTCAATTATCGTGACGAACGGCATCAGCACGAACCCGTATGATGTTCCCGAGGCAGACCATTTGTTTAACATAAATAAGTAAAGGACAAATGAGACAATCGTTACTAAGATGACCAAATAGAGGAAGGCGATCCAAGTGCCTATCTGAGTCGGTAGCGGGATTCGCTTGAAGAAAACTATCACCCAAAACAAAAAAGCCGCCAGAATAAAACGGGAAGCAGCCGTCCCCAAAGGCGCTAATTCGACGTAGGTCCTGCGAATGGCAACGGAGGCACCGCAACTAATGAAAATGAAAACCAAAAAAGCGATAAGTACTGATCGTGCAGGCAAAACTAAGCGAGCATGGTTCTGCGTTGTCATAAATACAGTATAACTCACACATTCGGTCCCGAAATAACTATCATAATCAGATTCTCGGGTCCTACTGAAATCAATCAGTGCCGCCAGTGACAGAAATGTGATGATTAGTCAAAATAACCTGCGATGAACGAGTGTTGTCGAGTGCTTTCTTGTTCCAACCAGTGATCACCTACGCTCAGAACTGATATGTACTTGAATTAATCGAGACCGCATGCGAATCTCTCCGGTTGGCTATCCAAGCTGGTGATTTCCTCCCCAAAAACTGTTATCGCCGCTTTGTTGAGTGTCTCCCTATAGCACGCCATGATCTGAATGTTTACCAATTGTAGCTGTTTATGGTGGAATGTATAGTATGATATTCATGCTTTGAAACAGGAGACCGGAGGGGCAATGCTGTTAAGTCTTTATAGAGATAAAACAATTTTACTTGCTGTGCTCACGACTATTGTCATTTTCATTGCCGATATTTTCTCTCCCTCATGGTATCAGACATGGGTGCTGTACCTTATTCCATTGTTTTTTATGTATCAGTCTGCTAAGCGGCCCGCTGTGCTCTCTGCGATTATTACAGTGCTCGTTGTAGCACGTTTGTTTATTTTCCCTTCTGATAACACACCATTGCTGCATGCTGCGGCAAACCGTATTACCGGGATATTTGGAGGGTGGGGAGTATCATTTATTCTGATGCAGTTCAAACGCTTGAATATCTCATTGCTGCAAGCCCGCAATGATCTGGAGAAGCGTGTACAGGACAGGACTGCGGAATTATATCAGACGAATGTTTTTTTTCAGAAAGAAATTGAGGAACGTACGAAAGCAGATGAAGTTCTGATAAAAAGCGAGAGACGTCTCCGCAGGGCTGAGGAAGTCGCCAATATCGGTAACTGGGAAATCCGGATGGATGACAAAATCGTCTATGCCTCCGATGGAGCGAAGAACATTTATGGAGTTGAGGGCAGAGAGTGGGAGCTATCCGACGTGCAAGAAATCCCGCTTCCTGAATATCGAGCTAAGCTTGATCGGGCATTGACTGAACTAATTGAGGAAGGCAGACCCTATGACGTAGAATTTAAGATTCATAGGCAAACTGATGACACGATAATCGATATCCATTCACTGGCTGAATATGATTCGGCAAATAGGATCGTGTTTGGTATCATTCAGGACATTACCGGACGCAAGAAGGTCGAGCAACACATTGAGACTCAAATGCAAAGACTTTCAGCCCTCCGCAACATCGATATGGCTATTACTTCAAGTCTTGACATGCGTATCAGCATAGAGATCATCCTCAACGGAGTAGCCAATCAATTACATATGGATGCGTGCGATATACTCTTTCTCAATCCACATACACAAACCTTGGAATATATAGCGGGTCGTGGTTTCAACACCGACGCACTGAGATACACCCGGTTACGACTGGGCGAAAGCCATGCCGGAGTTGCTGCACTTGAAAAAAACACGATTCGAGTCAGGAACTTATCAGAGGGTAAAGATGGATTTACGCGCTCTCCACTTTTGTCGAAGGAAGGATTTGTTGAATATTTTGCCGTCCCCCTCATATCAAAGGGACATGTAAAGGGAGTACTTGAAATCTTCCATCGCTCCGCTATCGAGCCTGACCAGGAGTGGATGGACTTTTTGGAAGCACTGGGTGTCCAATCGGCGATCGCCATAGACAATGCTCAGATGTTTAATGAACTTGAACGCTCCAATACTGACCTTGCTCTTGCATATGACACTACTCTGGAAGGTTGGTCTCGTGCCTTGGACTACCGCGATAAAGAGACAGAAGGTCATTCACAGCGAGTCACTGAGATGACAGTGAAGATGGCTCAATCAATAGGCATACTCGATGAAGATCTGGTACAGGTCCGCAGAGGGGCTCTGCTACATGACATCGGCAAACTTGGAGTACCGGACGGTATCCTGCTGAAGCCCGGTACGCTAACCAATGAAGAGATGGAAATCATGAAGAAACATCCGATTATAGCATACGAAATACTCTCTCCTATCTCCTTCCTCAGAAAGGCAATCGATATCCCATATTGTCACCATGAAAAATGGGATGGGACGGGGTACCCACGCGGTCTGAAGGGTGAGCAGATTCCTCTTGCAGCTCGCATTTTCGCGGTTGTGGATGTATTTGATGCACTGCTGTCCGACCGGCCATATCGTTCGGCATGGACAAAAGAGAAAATATTGGAATATATACGCAAGGAGGCAGGGATACATTTTGACCCGAAAGTAGTAGAACATTTTTTGAGTGCAGACTGGTTAGTAAAATAAATATGTCAGCCGAGATGGTAGTTCGGAGCACGGACTACAGCATTTTATTGAGAGCTAATGAGAATAGTTGCGAAAAATGGGAGATATTTTCTATCTTTGTAAAAGTGGTTGACTTCACCTGCTATTTTGATTTGATTTATCAACCTCTTCAAATGACTCTCTGCTTATAACGCTCCTCATATGATTTACAGAACAAAAAGATATTTATTCAAGCCTGCTACCCGCGGTCATATGCAAGATGAGTCTTATCCGGAATTCTTATATGGACTGCTGTCTTCTCCGAAACGTAATAGCCTTATCTGTTACAAGATGAAAGTCACGGTCAATCCAACCATTTATAGTGATATCTTTTTTATGCTCAGATTATTATGCTGCAAACGTGATAGCATAAGGCTTATTATCAAGAAGTATTCTCCGCACTCGTAGCATAAGATGTAGTGCAATGGCAATGATTGCCCTCTTTGCACCCTTCATTCTCTTGGGCATGTCATATTTCTTCCGCATAAGGGAATCTTTTGTATTTAGATGCCAGCTGGCCTCTACTGAACACGCCCTCACTCTTGTATTTCCGCATCTTGCAATTCTTCCTCGACGTTTATTCTCTCCAGTGGAATATTCTGAAGGGTCAGTTCTATATAGGCTGAAAACTTGTTGATGCTCCTAAAGCGCGACACATCTTGAAGTTCCACCAGCATCTCTATTGCTATCAAAGTACCTATGCCTGGCACAGTCTTTACGAGTTGAACCTTCTTGTCATACTTTTTGCTCCTGACGAACTCGAGTACTTTCTTGGCGATCTTGATCGGCTGAGCTGTCAGATACTCATATAGCACTACCAGATAATAAAACGATACTTTCACTGGGCCACTTTTGATAGGTAATGCCTTCAACCATGGCACATATTTCCTGGACCAGCTTTTTCCCACGATAAGAGGTGAACTGATGCTAAGGAACGCCAGCTTACTCTTATTTGTCTCATTACATCACCTCGGTGTTCTAGGAATTGGCGAAATCAATCATAGCCGAAATGACTAACCAAAATTAATTTTCTTGCGCCGCAAATATATTCTTTTCAAAGCGTCTGACATGTGCTATAGTTTTGTCATAAAGGGAGAAACTGCTCACAGAACTGTTTAATTAACATCCTGTCACTTTTTAGAACAGGAAAGTGCTATAAGTACGGTTTCTTTCATTCGTTCATTGAGCGTAACGGTTGTCTAAAGCTGTGCAAGCACCAAGAAATATATTTGGGCGATATACGGCTAGCGGCGCCTGGGGAATGAAAAACGATTGTCAGACAACCAATGTCATGATGACAAAATTAACAAAGACAAATTCTAAGTTAATTTCACCCTGCGGAATAAATTGCCGCCTTTGTCGAGCACATATAAGAAATATAAAGGCATGCCCTGGTTGCCGTGATGACATCTTCAAATCAAAGTCCTGTACTGCTTGCCTGATAAAGAACTGCGAAAAGTTAATTAACGGTTGTTTTAAATACTGTTTTAGTTGTGATGAATTCCCATGTGCTCAGATAAGCCACTTGGAAAAGCGATATACATCTAAATATGGTGTTAGTGTTCTTCATAATCTGAAAGAAATACAAACAAATGGCATAAGATCTTTCGTGAGAAACGAGAATAAGAAATGGATTTGCTCGAATTGCGGCGAGATAATTTGTATGCACAAAGTGCAATGCATTTCATGTGGGCACGCTTGGCGGGAGTGACCCAAAATAAACATAAAATATCCTTACACAGACGGCAGCAAATTCAATCGCACGGACCTCTACCGCTAATATATGTCACTTATGTTTTGAATAAAAATATGAACTCAAAACTCCACCTAACCCGAGACATTTCGCCAGAGGTGTTTATTCCCCCCCCAAATGCATTACAAGGGGATTGCGGTATATGCCCCGTAATCTTCATGCGCCATTTGACGTGCTAAACGCGGAGTCCAGCTACAAGTCAACGGTTTGTCAATGATTGGTTCGACAACGACTTCCACTTATACGCGACGCTGCGAAAAACTAAGTTCTATGCCTGACATGCCTGGAAAAGTAACATCAGTGAGTAACACCTCTGGAGGAGCGTTATGTATGGCTGGTATAGCATCTTCTGCTGACAAAAAAGCACAGACGATTTCATAGTTTGCGTCACCCGTGAGAAGGAACTTGAGATTTTTCAGAAGTATCTGATGTCATTTTTCTTCGACTATTGATATTCTCATTATAATAGTATCTTAACTATGTCCGCTGTCTCAACGTGGAATAGATAAAATGGTGCAAGAACTAGAAAGCCCAGACAATGAGTCTGAAAACTCCTCATGTTCCCAGGCACCATCAAACTCGTAAGATGCTATAGATCATTTCAATCCTGAGGGGCTTTCTGATGTATCCCGAAATTCTCAAATCATCCAATCTATTTTTTACTGTAGATGGATCATCTTCCGCCATCACGAATATACGGGTAGCAGGATAATAGAGTTTTGCGTAATCTGGAAGCTCAAAGTCGTGCATGACTGGTATGTTAAGGGCAGTGAGTAAAATATCAACTGAAGAGGTTTTTAGCACTTCTAATGCATCCCTGCCGTTTTG